>NZ_KB235896.1:4622355-4962355 GCF_000332135.1 Anabaena sp. PCC 7108 | reverse complement strand
TTTGTCCGTAGCATTGTAGTACGTGTGTAGCCCAAGACGTAAGGGGCATGCTGACTTGACGTCATCCCCACCTTCCTCCGGTTTGTCACCGGCAGTCTCTCTAGAGTTCCCATCTTATTGCTGGCAACTAGAAACGAGGGTTGCGCTCGTTGCGGGACTTAACCCAACATCTCACGACACGAGCTGACGACAGCCATGCACCACCTGTGTTTGCGCTCCCTAAGGCACTCTCCCCTTTCAAGAAGATTCGCAACATGTCAAGTCTTGGTAAGGTTCTTCGCGTTGCATCGAATTAAACCACATACTCCACCGCTTGTGCGGGCCCCCGTCAATTCCTTTGAGTTTCACACTTGCGTGCGTACTCCCCAGGCGGGATACTTAACGCGTTAGCTACGGCACGGCTCGGGTCGATACAAGCCACGCCTAGTATCCATCGTTTACGGCTAGGACTACTGGGGTATCTAATCCCATTCGCTCCCCTAGCTTTCGTCCCTCAGTGTCAGTTGCGGCCTAGCAGAGCGCTTTCGCCACCGGTGTTCTTCCTGATATCTACGCATTTCACCGCTACACCAGGAATTCCCTCTGCCCCGAACGCACTCTAGCTATGTAGTTTCCACTGCTCTTACAAGGTTGAGCCTCGCTCTTTAACAGCAGACTTACATAGCCACCTGCGGACCCTTTACGCCCAATCATTCCGGATAACGCTTGCATCCTCCGTATTACCGCGGCTGCTGGCACGGAGTTAGCCGATGCTTATTCCTCAGGTACCGTCATTTTTTTCTTCCCTGAGAAAAGAGGTTTACAACCCAAGAGCCTTCCTCCCTCACGCGGTATTGCTCCGTCAGGCTTTCGCCCATTGCGGAAAATTCCCCACTGCTGCCTCCCGTAGGAGTCTGGGCCGTGTCTCAGTCCCAGTGTGGCTGATCATCCTCTCAGACCAGCTACTGATCGTCGCCTTGGTAGTCCATTACACTACCAACTAGCTAATCAGACGCAAGCTCATCTTCAGGCAGCAAGCCTTTTACCTCTCGGCACATCCGGTATTAGCCACCGTTTCCAGTGGTTGTCCCAGACCTGAAGCCAGATTCTCACGCGTTACTCACCCGTCCGCCACTAAATCCCTAAGGATTCCGTTCGACTTGCATGTGTTAAGCATACCGCCAGCGTTCATCCTGAGCCAGGATCAAACTCTCCGTTTTGGTTCGTTTTCTTTAGCTCTTCAATTTCTTAACTTCCCAAGTTCTCTCTATCTCTTTCAAGAACTCTTCAGTTTTATTTTTTAGACGAGGTATTCTGTTTTTACTCTTTCAAAGTATTATCTTTTCTCGGTTCAGTTGCTCAGGCTCTTGCCCTCACTCAAACAATATAGCAACTTCTTTTTGGTCTTGTCAAGGGTTTCCATCAACTTTTTTTTTGGTCTTCTCTTCTCTTCCATGAAGAATATCCAGTAACTGAAGGTTTAGAGGAGGGAACTTCAGTCCAGTACAGAGGACTGGGTAAAACGAATAAAAAACTGATGAGGCAATTTAGAGTATTTCCATTTAAAAAATTTCTAAGTTTAGAAGGTGATGTCCAGTTAAAAACATAATGCGACACATAGGTAGCGACTGTCTTGATTGTCAAGCGATCGCTGTAAGATTGACGCAACTGAGGAACGCTGAACCCTTATTGGACGGTAGTAGGTACTACGGGCAAAAAGATTTTGAGTTAGAGTCTAGATGGTATTGAGCCGAAGAGATCCGTGTAAGTGCGATTCGTGAAGAAACCCATTTCATCGGGGGGGGGATTCCAGGCTTTAGTCATATATAATACAGCGTACATAGTGCCAATCAGTTTTTTGTCCCTTCAGATGTTTTGATAGTGGATAAAACCTGTAAAGGCGATACTTCTTCATCAAATACAGCCAAGTCAAACCAAAAAGTAGTACCGATACCAACTTCACTAACCAAATTAACTTTACTGTGATGCCTGTCAATAATATTTCTGACAATAGATAGACCCAAACCAGTACCTTCGAGGGTATGAACCCGGTTTTCTACCCGGAAGAAGCGGTCAAAGATTGCCTGTTGGTCTTCTGGCGCAATGCCAATTCCTGTATCACTGATTTCTAGCCGTACCTTACTAGACTGATGGTGTGAACCTTCGCGCTGTGTAGCGTTCGCAAATTGTTCAGTTGGGTTAGAGTTCAGGGAAGAAAAAGAAGAGTTGGGTTGAGGATTTAGCTGGTAGGCACGGATTGCAACTTTTCCACCAGACGGGGTGAATTTGAGGGCATTACCAATTAAGTTACCAAATACTTGTAACAACAAATCATAATTACCTAGGACTAAGGGTAAGTTAGGGGCAACTTCCTGAGCTAGTTCAATGCCTTTATCTCTAGCATTGAGTTGGTAGGTACGCAATGTCTGTTCCAGTGCTTGCGCCAAATCGACACCATCAAAATTGTAGGTGCGTCCAGATTCGAGTTTTGATAAATCCAAAACATCATTGACTAGGCGAGTAAGTCTATCAGTTTCATGATTAACGGTTTCCAAAAATTCTTGGCGTTCTTCTAAACCCAAGTCTTCGCCATAATCATGTAGGGTTTCAATATAGGTTTTGATGTTAAAGAGGGGTGTTCGCAGTTCGTGAGAGACATTACTGATAAATTGACTTTTGGCTTCATTTAGTTCTACCTCACGGGTGATATCTTGCACAGTGATGGCAATGCCTTTAATACTTTCCCTTTGCAGGTTAAGCACTGTAGTCAAGAGAATACGGATTGTGCGCTTGGTGGGTTCGTTGAGTGGGATACGAAACTCAGCACTTTCGCATTCTCCGGCAGCCATTTCATACAAGGTGCGGCTGATTTCCATTTGTACGCTTATGGGCAAGTTATGCAATACGTTGCTACCCACGACATCACTGCCTTCCCAACCAAAAATTCGCCGTGCTGTAGGGTTGACTAGAATTACCTGCATATTATTGTCAATCAGCACAGCACCATCGGCAATGGTGGAAACTAAGGTTTCTAATTTGGCTTTTTCTGCGGTTAGTTCTTCAATATTCTGTTCTTCGTAGCGCTCTAGGCGCTCTGCCATTTCATTAAAGCTTAAAATTAGCTCTCCTAGTTCACCACCTAGGGGTAAGTCAATTCGCTGTTTAAAATTACCCGTAGCAATCTGTTTTACGCCTACGAGTAGTTCTTTAATTGGTTTAGTAATGGTTAAGGCGTTGATTACTCCTGCCAAAATTACCATCACCCAAATGGTGATAAACACCGCAATGGTAACATCACGGGTGAAATTAGTGGATATAACTGCTGTTTGGTTGGGATTAATGCCGACTGCTAAAACACCTAAATATTGTTTATTAACTATGAGGGGAATAAATACATCAGTGACGACACCATCTGGGGATATGTGTTGACGCACCATTGGTTGGTCATTATCACCTGGGTAATCTTCTGGTAGTTGTATGCGCCGCTTAATGGTGAGGGAGTTTTCTACTTCTGGTTCCCAAAAGGGAATGCCAAAAAAGATTTTCCCTGTTTCATCAGCGTAGAGCATATAACGCACACTGGAGGTGCTGCTGTAGAAACGTTGGGAAAATTGGGCAACTTCTGTGAGATTGTGATCTGCAATCAAGGGCGCAACATTTGATGCAAGTAGAAGTCCGAGGTCACGACCGAAGCGGGTGTCGTTCAGACGTGCATCTTGCTGAATTGTGTTCACTGCCCAGAAAGTTAGACCACTCATCACCAGGGAAACCACTAAAGTAGCTACAGCTAGTAGTTTGGTCTGAAGGGTGAAATCAGACCACCAATGAGCGAGTGTCTTTGATACGCCTTGAGCGAAAGCATCTCGGATTGTTGTTAAAGGAGCCAGCATCTTAAATACAGTTGTTAGTAGTTCTTGGTTTTCTACCCCAACAACTTAAAAATTAACAGTTAATTTGCCAAAAATGCTAGGGAGAAGTTGGGGAGATGAGTAGACAGGGAGGTGGGGATGTGGGGAAAACTACTAACTGCTAACTCAGCATTCCGCACTTAGGACTTAGGACTCAGCACTCTATGACCAATATCCCTACGGTAATATACCCCTGAAAAATGAATGTGTTGGATGCCAGCATATGCCTGAGCGATCGCTTGTTGAAAATTTTCGCCCAGCCCAGTGACATTTAAAACTCTACCACCGTCTGTCAATATTTGCTGCTGTTCGTTCAACTTTGTGCCAGCATGAAATACTTTTGCACCTGATGCTTCTGCCTCCTTAATACCCCCTATTACCTGGCCTTTTTCATATTCTCCTGGATAACCTCCTGAGGCAGCTACTACAGTGGCAGCAGCCCCTTTTTTCCAAGCAATAGGCGGCATTTCTGCTAAACGCTGCTGAGTGCAAGCCAAAATTAAATCTTCTAGGGGTGTTTCTAGCAATGGCAAAATAACTTGGGTTTCTGGATCACCGAAACGACAGTTAAATTCTAAAACTTTAAAGTCACCATCTGCTGAAACCATTAATCCAGCATACAGCACACCTCGGTAGTCGATGCCTTTGCTTCTTAAAATTGCGATCGCTTTTTCTAAAACTTCTGTTTGCACCCTTGCCATCAACTCTGGTGTTGCAATCGGTGCAGGAGCATAAGCGCCCATGCCCCCAGTATTATCTCCGGTATCACCATCACCAATCCGCTTATGATCTTGAGCAGGAAGTAAAGGACGAATCGTTAATCCATCAGTCAAGGCTAAAACTGATACCTCTTGCCCCAGCAAACATTCTTCAATCACGACAAAATTACCCGCACTGCCAAACTGCCCCTGAAAAATGGCATCAATGGCATCTTCGGCTTTTGCAAGGGTTTGGGCAACTGTCACACCTTTACCAGCAGCTAAACCGTCAGCTTTAACAACAATTGGCGCTCCCTGTGATTTTATGTAAGATTTTGCTGCTATTGCTTCCGTAAATACCGCTGCTTTGGCTGTGGGAATTCCTGCTTCTTGCATTAACGCCTTAGCCCAAGCCTTACTAGCTTCAATTTGCGCTCCCGCTTTACTTGGTCCAAATACCATCAGTCCTTTGCTTTGGAGATAGTCGGTAATTCCCATTGCTAAAGGTACTTCTGGACCGACTACAACTACAGAAATATCCTTTTCTAAAGCAAGTTTGCTGATACCCTCAAAGTCATCTACCGCGAGAGGGATGTTTTGGCAGCATTCCATACTTGCTGTACCCCCATTTCCCGGTACACAGACAATTTGCTCAATTTTCTTTGATTGTAGAAGTTTCCACGCTAGAGCGTGTTCACGTCCCCCATTACCTACAACTAAAACCTTCACTTATTTCCTTGTATGTCCCTTGTAAAATGAGAATGCCTTCAGGCTACTGATCATATAGACTTCTGGTAGAAGCCCAAATTTTTCACTAATTATCCTACTAATCAAGGGCTTATGGTGACTCTTAAGTGGAAAAAACTCTTCTATACCGGATTTTGGTGGTATTTTTTGCTATTATGCGACTGAAGTTTATTATATGGACATATCAGAAAATGAACCTCAAAGCTTTATAAATCAAGGGTCAAAACCTAATTTACGCCTAAATCCAAGTAGATCGAGAATTTTTGTTCAACAGCAAAATTAATTACAATAAATTAAAAAATTGCAAAATTTGTAAAATCTCCTAGTTTTTTACATAAAAAAAATAAACACTTAAAAACATATCACAGCTTATACCAGATTAATATGAAGCTGCATAGAATAATTGAACGCGGATGTACGCAGATAGACGCGGATAAATCAATGGATTTTAGAATTATGTGCGACCTCACATAAAATTGGTATTAGTCTAATTTCTGAGTATTTACTATTGCGCTCCTAAAAAAATTCCCAAAATCTCAAAAAATCAGCAACATGGCTAAAATTATCGTTACTGGAGTGGCTGGCTTTATAGGTTCTCACCTTGTCGATACATTATTGCAAAGAGGAGAAGAAGTCATCGGCATTGATGAATTTAATGATTACTATGATCCAATGTTGAAGCGGAAAAATATTGCTACCTTTCAACAGTCGCCTAACTTTACATTAATTGAAGGCGATATTCAATTTTTAGATTTACCAAAACTTTTCCAAGATGTGGAAGTAGTTTATCATCAAGCAGCGCAAGCGGGAGTAAGAAACTCATGGGGGAAAGGCTTTCGCGCCTATACTGAAAGAAACATTAATGCTACACAAGTTTTGTTAGAAGCTGCAAAGGATGCTCAAAACCTGAAAAGATTAGTATTTGCCTCTTCATCTAGTGTATATGGTGATGCAGAAACTTTACCGACTAATGAAGAAATTAAGCCGTTGCCAGTTTCACCTTACGGTATTACTAAATTAGCAGGTGAAAGATTGTGTGAACTATATCACAAAAACTTCGCTGTTCCTTTTGTATCCTTGCGCTATTTTACAGTTTATGGACCTCGACAGCGGCCAGATATGGCATTTCATAAGTTTTTTAAAGCAGTTTTAGAAGATCAAGCCATTCCCGTTTATGGTGATGGACAACAAACACGGGATTTTACATTTGTCACTGATGCCATTGGGGCGAATTTAGCCGCAGCTACTATACCAGAAGCAGTAGGAGAAATTTTTAATATTGGTGGTGGTAGCAGAGTAGTTTTAGCAGAAGTATTAGACACCATAGAAGATATAGTTGGTAAACCCATCAAACGTAACCATATTGAAAAGGCTATGGGAGATGCGCGTCACACGGCTGCGGATGTATCCAAAGCACAAAAAATTCTTGGATATCAGCCACAAGTAGCTTTGCAAGAGGGTTTAACTCGGGAATGGGAATGGGTTAAAGCATTGTATGGTTATGGGACTTAGGCATTGAGCTTAAAAGTATCAAGGAAAAAACAAAAGTTTCGGAGTTTCCCTCAGTTGTAGCGACTGAGGAAATTGTCGTGGAGGGAATAGAGAACCGTCAAGAAATACAGAGATTTTTAGTTTTTGGCAAAATGTATAATTAATTTTGCTAAGTTACTTATGAAATTTTGTATGACAAGATTTATCCGCTGTTTTTGCTGATTAACGAATGAATGACGCTATGATTCCAAACTAGACCTATGTCTTGCTGACGGGTAAAGTTTGACCAGTACTAATGCTTTCATTCCGGAAAAATATCCCCGAAGGAGGATGCAAATAAGATTGGTATAAGTCCATAGACCTATCCTGCAACATCTCTGTCCAGCTGCTTACATCATATAACAGTGACTGAAAAAGAGATGCCGCTGAATATACGATTACTTCCCAGATAGATTATTTTGAAATTAGCCCCTATGCAATTAAGAGATTCTCAGCGCCGAACTAAAATTGTTGCTACTATCGGACCTGCTACCAGTAGTCCAGAAATGCTGAAAGCGATTATTGAAGCGGGTGCAACAACACTGCGACTAAACTTTTCCCACGGAACTCATGCTGACCATCAGCGTAGTATTCGCCTAATTCGGCAAACCGCCTTTGAACTCAATAGACCAGTAGCAATTCTCCAAGATTTGCAAGGGCCAAAAATTCGCTTGGGTAAGTTTGAAAATGGTTCTATAATTTTGGCGAAGGGCGATCGCTTTACATTAACAAATCGCCTCATAGAAGGAACACAGTCAATTAGCTGCGTTACCTACGATTACTTAGCAGATGAAGTCCCTGTAGGTTCAAATATCCTCCTCGATGATGGCAAAGTTGAAATGGTAGTTGAGGAGATTAACCACGAAAAAGGTGATTTACATTGTCGGGTAACAGTTCCTGGTAAACTTTCCAACAACAAAGGGGTAAACTTTCCGGGAGTTTACTTATCCATTAAAGCCATGACCGACAAAGACCGAGAGGATCTGATGTTTGGTCTAGACCAAGGTGTAGATTGGGTAGCACTTTCCTTTGTTCGCAATCCCCAGGATATTATCGAAATTAAAGAACTCATCTCCAGCACCGGCAAAAATGTCCCTGTAGTTGCCAAAATCGAAAAGCACGAAGCCATTGAACAAATGGAAGCAATTCTGACTTTGTGTGATGGGGTTATGGTTGCTAGAGGTGACTTAGGAGTAGAACTACCAGCAGAAGATGTCCCTGTACTGCAAAAACGGCTAATTGCTACAGCCAACCGCTTGGGTATCCCCATTATTACCGCTACCCAAATGCTAGATAGCATGGTCAGTAACCCCCGTCCCACTCGTGCAGAAGTATCTGATGTTGCCAACGCGATCTTAGATGGTACAGACGCAGTGATGCTTTCCAATGAAACTGCTGTTGGTAGTTTCCCCGTAGAAGCTGTAGCGACAATGGCGAGAATAGCTGAACGCATTGAACAAGAAGAAACCCTCAACACCAATTCTCGTCTGTCAAGAGACAAAAGGCGTTCTATTCCCAATGCGATTAGCCAAGCTGTTGGTCAAATTGCTGAAAATTTGGGTGCAGCCGCAATTATGACGTTGACACAAACCGGGGCTACAGCCCGCAACGTTTCTAAGTTCCGCCCCAAAACACCAATTTTAGCTATTACACCCCATGTCAACGTGGCACGACAGTTACAGATGGTATGGGGTATTAAACCGTTGTTGGTGCTAGAACTACCTTCTACAGGTCAAACATTCCAAGCTGCTATCAATGTTGCCCAGGAAAAACACCTCTTAACTGAAGGTGATTTAGTGGTAATGACTGCGGGTACGCTTCAGGGCGTTTCTGGGTCAACAGACTTGATTAAAGTGGAAGTGGTGACTGCTGTACTCGGACAGGGAATTGGTCTAGGTCAAGGTTCTGTGAGTGGACGGGCAAGGGTAATTCATAATGCTATGGATGCCAGTAACTTTAACTCTGGAGATATTTTGGTCGCATCCCGCACTGGTGTTGATTTTGTGGAAGCAATTCGTAAAGCTGGGGGGATTATTACTGAAGAGGAAAGTCTTACAAGTCACGCGGCTGTAATTGGTTTACGTCTTGGTGTACCAGTAATTGTGGGTGTGAAGGAAGCAACAAAGGTAATTAAAGACGGGGCGATTTTGACTTTGGATATGCAACGGGGTTTGGTTTACTCTGGTGCAGTGGGAACTTAAATTTGGTAATAGGTGATTGGGGAAGAGGTGATTGATAAAAATGTTTTACCGATTACCGATTACCGATTACCGATTACCGATTACCGATTACCGAAACATCAAAGATTGTACCAACAATGGCGCGGACTAATTTACCTTGAGGTTGGATGATGTCGAATTTCTTCCTATTTAGGATTATAAATTATCTTAAAGATATTCTTTTAAAATCTCTACTGTATCCAGCCCAGTTTTTTCCCAACTAAATTGATTTGCTCTTTTTAGTCCTTGTTCTGAAAGTTGTTGTCTGGTTTCTGAATCATTAATAATTGCTTGCATTGCTGCGGTGATTTCCCCTGTATTATAAGGATTAATCAAAATAGCAGCATCTCCCGCAACTTCTGGAAGTGAGGAAATATTAGAGGTAATAACTGGTGTACCACAAGCCATTGCTTCTAAAACTGGTAAACCAAATCCTTCCCATAAACTGGGGAAAACTAATGCAATTGCTTGATTAATAATTATTGGTAATTCGTCGTAAGATACATAGTTAAGAAATTTCACAAGATGACTTATTCCTAATTCTTGAGATTGTATTTCTAATAATGGAGAGTAACGTTGATCATAAGGTCCTGCTAACCATAGTTCATAGTCATTTCTATTAGGTAGCGCGGAAAAAGCTGTAATTAATCTTTGGACATTTTTATAAGGGTCTTGACGACCGATGTATAGGAAGTAATTACGGGTGGTGAGATTAAGGAATTTGAAATTTAAGCGATTGTATGCGAGGGGAATTGGTGTGATTTTACTAGTAGGAATGTCGAAAAAATCAACTAAATCTTTAGCGGTTACTTGGGAGTTGCAAATAATGTGTTGTGCTTGATTGAGAACTTGGGGAACATAGTAACGATGGTATGGTGTGAGTGGTGAAAAGCGTTTAGGAAAGCGTAATGGTATCATGTCATGGGACATGACAATAAAGCGACATTTTGTATAAAGGGGTGCTTCGGGGATAGGGGAAAATAAAAGTTGAGATTTGAGGCTTTGATAGATTTTTAGTAGTTGAAATTGTGTCCAAAATAAGCGGTTTAAATGTCCTTTTAAACCTTGTTCTGATGTTAGGCTAGTAGGAGTTTGATAGCAGTTATAATTAGGAAAAAATTGTGAAGTTAAAAGTGTCGGTTGAAGTCTTTGTAATTGAGGTAAAAGATTAAGAGCGTAGGTGGTTGTACCTGTGGGTTTCGTTAGGAGAAATGAAAGATTGATTAGTAGGTTATTATCCACAAATTTAATTCTCTTTGCTCTCATTTACTTTATGTAAAGTCATACCAGCAGTCCAACCTAAACGGATACCCTCAATAGATTCTTTAATATATTTCCATAAAAGCTTATTTGAGAGATGATGAGTAAATTTAAGACGAATAATTCTTAAAAAGCAACGATAAATTAGGAGTATGGTTAGACGTGTAATTAAAATAGGGAAGGGAATTTTTTTTAAAGCGTGTTTTAGTGCAAAATAAGTGGTATTTTTAGCTAGAGAATACCAGCAAGTAAGATGTTTTTGATCTTGACGATTATGACTAGCTTGGGGATAATGATCTACAACTACATCACAATAGTGGATTTCATAAGCTGCTTGAATCACACGCAGACAAACATCAGTTTCATCTAAAAAATATTCAAAAAATTCATCATATCCATTTATTTTCTCTAATACATCTTTGCGATAAGATGAATTTGCTCCCATTAAGCCATTGTACCAAAAACCCTGCGGTTCGTTGTAATTAATGTTATCACCAGATCGAATGGCAATGGTATTACTAATAATATTTGTGATCCCACAATGGTATTGCAACGGATAATCAGATTTTGTCATATCTCTCACTGTGCCACCAACTCCTCCACATTTATTACCATGTAAAGAATAGATTGATAGAAGTTTTTCTATCCAGTTAGGTGGTGGAATTGCATCATCATCTAAAAATGCGATAATAGATCCTGATGCAAACTTTATACCTCTATTGCGAGATACACTAATATTTTTGATGTTAATTTTATCTAGCTTGATGTAATAACTGGATTGTTGAGATAGTGAAGTTACTATATTTAGTGTATCCGTAGTGGTAGAAGCATCAATGATCACAACTTCAAAGTTATCATTAGTTAAGTTCTCCAACGCTATAAGAGTTTTCCTCAGTGAAGCAGGGCGTTCACAAGTACAAATAACAATAGATACTTTTGGTTTCACTTTAGATAGTTTTAGTTCTAGTAATTACTTTAAACAAATTTTTAATCTTAATTCTAATTTCTGGTGTAGCTGATAACCTATCTGCTAATTTTTTCATAACTTTCCAAGCTGCTGCCATAAGTAAAGTTTTGATATCGTTTACTGACAAATCTTTAAAATGGACTGAATGGAAATCACTATTAGGTGATAATTGCAACTCCTGCATTCTTGTAAACAAGACATAGTTAGAACTGACTTTAGATACCATAGGCATATTTATAAGTTTATCAAATACATCTGGATTGAATTCAGAAATTGGTTCTGATTTAATTTTTGTCAATAATTCAGTATTATTTAAAATCCGGGTTAAAATATCAGTTAAACCTTCAACAGTTCCATCAAACTTATAGCAATTTATGGAATCTTGAAAATGATCTTTAAATGCAGGAATATCAGATAAAATTAGAGGAATACCAATCCAGTTAAGTTCATGAGCAGCAAGGCAAAATGTTTCGACACGAGATGGAAAAATTGCTAAGTGAGCATCTTGGGCAATTTTTAAGTATTCTTCTGGTAAATATTTACCATGAAAAGAAAAATGATGTAAAAACTCTTTAGGTATAAAGCTCTTTATTTCGTCTAATGAAGAAGCAAAGTTTGAATTAGCTGTAGGTACATTGTAACCAGCAAAAATAACATGAAACTGGTTAGGAAATATTTTACATAATTCTGCACAGGTACGAGCTACAATATCACTCCCTTTAATATATTGTATTCTTCCTGGGCAAAGTATCTTCAGAGGCAATTGGGGAGGTTGAATTTGATAGTGTGAGTTTTGCTCTGCTAATTTTTTATAAGGCAAAGATGAAATAACAACTCGATTGTCAATACCAAAGTATTCTGTATACCAATTTGCTACTGCTAAGGAGGGACTTTTCCAAGCATCAGCAAGTTCTAAAGATAATCTTTCTGCATAATTAGATAAAGCATAGCCATTACCTTGATATAAACTGACTGGATATCTATCAGTTAAATCCCAAATTTCTCTAGCACCATGTAGGTGAACCCACATAACTATATTTTTGAATAATGACTGAGGATTACAGTGTTTATCTCGCAATATGTGAAATGCGATACCTGCGTGTTCACACCACTCAATCCCTACAATATTTTTTTGATTAATGATTTTCTCTAAACTCTGCTTAAGAGCCAAAGATGTTTTATCTATGTCATAGATATCTTCAGATCCTAATTTTATTTCTGAAAAATCATTGACATGGATAATCTCACATTTTAAATTTAAATTATGAAAATGTTGCTTGGCTTTAAGAGCATTATCTGGAATTAAATTATACAATAAAATTAATGGTTTATATGATGAATTGTTTAAACATTGAATGACATTAGATATATAGTTTCCTATACCACCATTACATAAAGGAGCAAGTTCAAAAGTAGGAAATACTATGTACATAAATTAATCACCTATAAATCTCTTAACTTGTTGAGTAGCCCAATGATTATAGCGTATTATATATATTTTATATCTTTCAATAATTTCCTCTCTTTCTAATAGTGCTTGCTGAATATACTGAGCAATAATTTCAGGGCGTTCTGGATAGGGAACTACTAAGCGTGAATGGAGATATTCGTCATCTTCAAACCAGTGGCTAACTGGGGCGATTAAACAAGGTACTCCTAAACTTAAACTTTCAATTGGCAACATGGGAGCGCATTCTGATGAAGTTAGATAAAGTGATAAATGAGTATTTTTAATGCGTTGGTGAAGTTCTTCTCTAGGAATTGGATTAGGATTATAGTAGTTGAATTCAACACCGAGGGTATCTGCCCATTCTTTAGCTCTATCTCCTGCACCAGCTATATTCAACACTGCATTACTAACTAAATGTACAGATGCAATCATCGCATAGGGAAGTTTACGGTAACTGATTCCAGATAACCAAATACCCAATTGAGGATTTTCAGAATTTATAGCATTTGCTGATTCTGGTATCCTATTAACAAAGTTAGGTAAAAATTCTGATCTTAACCCCATAGAATGAAAAGTCTTTTCCATGCCCTTTTTGGCAAAACCAAATTTATAAATTATTCCTCGCTTTCCCAATTGAACTGATTGATTCATCATGCTCCAAGCATAATCTTCACAATTTTGTAAATAACTCCCATGCCAAGTGATATCACATCTTATGTCTGGATTCAACTCTTTCACGCTGTTAACTAACTCCAAATGTCCTGGAGAAACTCCAGCTATAATCAAATGTTTTATCCCATTGCTTAATATAATTTTTGCATAATAATCTGCTTGCTCCTTAGATAAAAACTCAGGTAATGCATAACAGTTTTCAAACATATTTTGTGTGGCAGAATTTATTCCTAACCATGTTGGAACATATACTGCTAATATTTTCTGATTTTCCTGTTTAATAGATTGCAGCCAAAGCTCCATTTCCTCATCATAAATGGCTATATCACTTTTATTGATAAAGTTGGATTCTACTGCCTTAAGTTTGGATTTAATATTTATGCTTAAAGCTTGGATAATGTTTAAAGTCGTATGTCCTAAACTTTTTAAGTAAGAATTATTTTTGATTACTTGAATTGTGTTCCAAGTCCGAGAGTCAAGAATTTCATTAAGTGTTATTTTAAAGCTATCGCGCTGTTGAGCTAAATCATCTCGTTCTTGTGATAAAATCTGATGCCGTTGAGCTAAATCATCTCGTTCTTGTGATAAAATCTGGTGCCGTTGAGCTAAATCATCTCGTTCTTGTGATAAAATCTGGTGCCGTTGAGCTAAATCATCTCGTTCTTGTGATAAAATCTGGTGCCGTTGAGCTAAATCATCTCGTTCTTGTAAGAGATTATCTAAAGTTATTTGGATGTTATTTTCTAGATCAAAAAGTTTATTTAAAAATAAATTTGATGGTGTATATCTACTATCTATTTGATTGGAATTTACTAAAACTTTGTAGAGACGCTGGATTTTAAATGCAGGGTTTAAAATTTCGCATTGACAACCTATACTTTCGTAAATTTCAACTAAGTTATGATTCCAAGAACCATTATGCGCTGAGAGAACAACTTCATAATCAGGAGCAGGCTCTAGATGTATGACTTGATTTTTGGCAACTCTTACTAATTCTTTTATTACCGCTTTGATATCTTGTGGAGCTATATGTATTAGAACAGATGTCGTAAAAACAACATCAAAATAATTATCTGGATAGGGCAGTGCATCACCCTGATTACCAATTTTGATATATTCATTCACCCACTCAGGTTCAGCCCAATTTGCCATACTTGCTAACATGGACTCGCTTTGGTCATATCCAAATACTTTTAAATCAGGAATCTCTCGTAGATATTTTAAGTGACGGCCAAAACCACAGCCGAACTCAAGAATTTGCCTACATCTCAAATTCTGAAAATAATCAATCAATACTAATTCTTGTAAGTGATATATTAACTGAAATTTTTTCCGATTATCTATTTCTTTTATCCAGTCGTATCCTTGCTGTTGCCACCATAAGTAATTAGGTAAAATCATGCCTCTATTTCCACTAAAAGTATTTAAGTATTTTAATCAATAGATATATAGCAGTTAGCATCACTGCTTGCTGATAAGCATATTGATAGTGATTAAGAGGTAAATCATCTATTTGCCTTTGTGATAACAGAGAGCAATTTACTAAATATACCTTTCAAAAAATAATTAGACTTGAGAAGTTTAATTATTTTCCAAGTTCTAGATTTTTTTATCTCTAACAACTCTTGTTGCCATTGAGAATTAGTAGAATCATAGTAATCAAATATATAGTCATTAGGAATACTAGAACTATTTAGAGATAATAAAAAAACCCCATGTGATCTATTAATATAATCTCTAAACAACTTCCCTTGCACACAGTGAAATGATTTGAAATCATCTGCGTACCATGCAGCTAAGTGCTTTTCATATAGATTTTCATACATTTCATCTTGTTCCCAATCTTCATCTAAAGGCACTGCCACAACTACATAACGAGACTTTTTTAAACTAATTTTGAGTAAATTTTCACCATCTTCTTTTGTGAAATGTTCCAACACATCTCCAAAAATTATTAAATCATAATCATCATCTAGATCATAAATTTTCTCTTTAGCATCACCAAGAAAAATATTCGTATAAAAATATTTTTGATAATCTTCAATATTTGGTTCAAATGCTTCAATACCATCAATTCTTAATGTCCAATTAACAGGATGAACTTTGCCATACCAAACATCTAAAAATTCACGAGCAACTATGCCCCAACGACCAAAACCAACACCTATGTCGAGTATTTTCTGTGGTTCAACTAATCTAAATATTTCAACCATATATGGTATGTGTTGCCAGTTGCTAGTACCCATCGAATTCAATCCTCAAAATATTAAATGTATAAAGGTTTAATTCTTTTTTAGAATAACAAATCTTAATTCTAAAATTGATTTTGCATTACAAAATTTAGATAGTGATTAACCGTTTCTTCTGCTTTGCCAACAAAGCTTATTTTCCCCTGATACAACCAAATCACTTTTTCACATGACTCCTTTACAAACTCCAACTCATGAGAAACAACTAAAACCGTCGTTTCTCCATCCCAAAATTTATCAATTCTTTGCTTACATTTATTCTTAAAACTCTCATCTCCTACTGACAAAACCTCATCTAAAATCAAAATATCTGGCTGCACATCTGTGGCAATAGAAAATCCTAACCGTGCCACCATACCCGAAGATAAACCTTTAACTGGAACTAAAGCGTAGTCCTCCAATTCGGCAAACTCCAAAATTGAATGCGCTCTTGCTTTCATCTCAGTTCTAGAAAAACCTAACAATACTCCATAAAGCAGAATATTATCCATCACAGAAATGTCTGGATCAAAACCTGCTCCTAGTTCAATTAAAGGTGCAACTTGACCACGTACTCTTACTGATCCGGTGGTAGGTTGCAAGATTCCGGAAATAATCTTTAAAAGTGTGGATTTTCCAGACCCATTCGCACCAATAATACCGATTTTTTCGCCTTTGTCAACTACTAAAGCAACATTATCCAGCACTAATTTTTTAGCTGGCTGGCGATATTTACCCTCTAATATAGAAAGCAGCGTTTTCTTTAAATCATAAGAAAACTCCTCTTGAGTCCTTCTCCACAGCGAAACATTATCCAGACGTATTACTTCCATTTATAGTAAATCCATAAACTGATGTCGCCACAGATGAAAACAAGTCCACCCTAGAGACAAAATAATTATGCCACTAAGTAAAGCACCCCAAATTAAACCTAAATCTGGCAAAGAACCTGATAAGGTAATTTGACGCAGACTTTCAATAATGGGTGATAAGGGATTTAAGCTTAAAAAGGGCTGTACTTGTTTTGGGACAATAGCGGCTGGATAAAATATAGGGCTACTGATCCAGATTACAAATGTAACTAACTCATAAAAGTAAGGTAAGTCTCTAAAAAATACATACAAAGCACTGACCAAAAATCCAATTCCTGTAGAAACTAAGATTAGAGCTAGAAACGGAAATACCAAGGCTAGGACATTGACTAGACTTTTGGAATTAATCAAAGTCATAATTGCCAGTAACGGAAATGCTCCTACGGAAAACTGAAATATATTAGCTGCAATCATTGATACTGGAAAAACGCTGACTGGCAAACGAATTTTATTTAATAATGCACCATTGCCAACTACACTTGTCAAAGCTTGAGATGTGGAAGCTGAGAAAAAATTGATCACTAACAGCCCTGTAAGTGCGGCAAGTACATAGTTGAGGATTGAGTTACCATAATATGATGCGAAGGTAGCTCCAAAAATGGCAGTGTAAAGCCCTGTCATAATTAGTGGGTTTAACAGCGACCAATAAACTCCCAGAAATGACCCTCGATAACGTACTTTGAGAGTCCGCACTACTAAAACGTGCAGCAGTTCCGAATAACGCTGGACTTGCAGCCAAGTTAAATTATTTTTGAGCAAAAGCGTCATTTTTAAGTACCACCACACACCATAGAAAACTCATTCGGGCATTTTATACTATTTTCAGTATTGTTTTAAACCAAACTCTCTATGTCAACTCCGAGTGATAGCGATCGCAGAGCATCTGCTTAGTTTTATCATCTAGGAGTTAACATCTAACATCATAGAATCTGCCCAACTCTGATTCTTACTTATCTTCTGCGGTTAGTTATTCCGTGAGTCGTATATTCTAGCTATCACTGTTGCTATATTGATTGAGGGAGATTGCGGTGTTTATCACCATAGATCCTGACATTAATTCTGAGTAAAAAATTCAGTGAGGACTTAGAGGGCAATAGTTCAGCCATGAGCAACGAAAACAGAGTACCAGATTCCGCTACACTGAGATTTGGATTATCGTATTGTAACTAGATCATGGAAATCGGACAGAAAGTTAAGGTGATTCGTTTGCGCGATCGCGTATCCTCTACTATCGCTCAAAAACTCGGAAAAGTTGGCATTATCTCCGGCTACAAAGTCACAGATGGGGCTGGAATCGGTGTGGTGGTGAAGTTTGACGACAACTCCTCCACCTGGTTTTTTGAAGATGAAATCAAACCAGCTTAATCACAACAACTTAAAGCAGAGGCTGAGAGGATTAGTTGAGTGCTAAGTTGGAATTGACAAGATAGGCGATAATTGGAAGTCGAGTAATGGCCTTGATACTGACATTTTTAGGCAAAAATGGCATCGCTCGCAGTAAAATAGCGATCGCCGCAGCCAAGTTATTGGCAACACAAGGTAAAAGGGTACTCCTAGCCGGACTAGCAGATCCAACATTGCCAATTCTACTCAATACTTCTCTGACTCCTGACCCCCAGGAAATCTCTCCCAATCTGCAAGCAGTACAGTTTCAAGTATCTGTACTGCTAGAACGTAACTGGGATGAAGTCAAAAAACTAGAGGCTCAATACCTCCGCACACCTATTGTTAAAGAGGTTTATGGGCAAGAACTAATCACATTACCAGGCATGGATCACGCCCTCGCTCTCAATGCTATTCGTGAATATGATGCCAGTGGCGAATATGACGCGATTATCTATGATGGCACAGGTGACGCTTCCACCTTGCGAATGTTCTACTTACCAGAATCTTTAAGTTGGTATGTGAGAAGATTCCGGCAATTATTTGTTAACTCCGATTTAGGGAAAACAATTACAGAATCTCCCCTGATTCAACCCTTAATTAGCAGTCTTGTTAATGTTAACGGGAATGCTGGTAATTTTAGCCAACCTACTAACCAAGTTGGTAATTTTCTCGGACAAGGTAAAGACGCTGTAGCTAATCCCCAGCGTGTGGCCGCATTTTTGGTGACAACATCAGAACCCATTGATGTGGCAAATTCTCGCTACCTTTGGGGAAGCGCCCAACAAATTGGGTTAACTATTGGTGGAGCCATCCTAGTTGCTGGAAACGAAAATGCAAATCTATTAGAGGAATTTGCACCTCTACCTGTGAGCATAGTTCCTGATGTCTCCAATGGTGAATGGCAACCCCTCATAGATGCTTTACCTAACTTTATTGAGCAAGCATTACAAGCTCCTAAGCCGATTGAAATAGATGTCCATAATCAGCAAGTACGCTTATTTTTACCTGGTTTTGACAAAAAGCAAGTCAAACTCACCCAGTACGGACCAGAAGTCACAGTAGAAGCCGGAGATCAAAGGCGTAATATTTTCCTCCCTCCTGCTCTAAGTGGTAAACCTGTCACTGGTGCAAAGTTTCATAATAGTTATTTGATAATTTCGTTTGAGGAAGAAGCTCTCAGCATTCAACTATCAGAGGATGTTTAAAAAGTCTCAACTCATACTAGCCCTGGCGACTAGAAGATGCACGCCACTTGCTACAAGTCGGGTCAACCGGCCAACCCAGTGGCTTGGTTACACCGACAAAACATACCTATTCCTTCTGAACGCTACGCAAAAATTTGTGTAGTAGCGTATTCTTTACAGGAGTCAAAACCCTAATTAGCTGCTAACTGCTGAAAGCTATTTAGGACTTGCTGAATAAACGCAAAACCTAGATAAATCAAGAGTTTCCGGGGGTGAAAAGGTGAAGTAGGTGCCAGGTTTTTGAAGGTAAGAGCAGGAAAATGGCGCATTTTATCTGTAAAATCTGCCAAAATTTATTACCAACAGATAGCTGAAACTATCACCTATCACCTGTCACCTGTCACCTGTCATCACGAGAAGACTTTCTCAGCCAACCCTATTTATCACCTATTACCAATTGCATCTTATGCCTGAATCAACTCCCATTAATTCAAGTTCCCAACCAAATGAAGTTGTAGAATCTACAAATCAAGAAGTAACAAACACAGAAGACCGCAATGCGAAAACTCGGCAATTGCTGGGAATGAAAGGGGCAAGTGCCGGGGAAACTTCTATTTGGAAAATTCGCTTGCAATTGATGAAACCGATTACCTGGATTCCCCTAATTTGGGGTGTAGTCTGCGGTGCGGCTTCTGCTGGTAACTACACTTGGACTTTAGAAAATGTCTTGAAGTCTGCCCTTTGTATGTTGCTTTCTGGTCCTTTGTTGACTGGTTATACCCAAACCATTAATGATTATTATGATCGGGAAATTGATGCTATTAATGAACCTTACCGTCCCATACCTTCAGGGGCAATTTCTGAAAAACAAGTAATTAGTCAATTCATTGTTTTGCTATTACTAGGATATGGAGTAGCTTACACCTTAGATTTATGGGCAGGTCATCCATTTCCTACTGTTTTGATGTTGTCTGTTTTTGGTACTTTTATTGCCTATATCTATTCTGCACCACCATTGAAATTAAAACAAAATGGTTGGTTAGGAAATTATGCTCTAGGTGCAAGTTATATTGCTTTACCTTGGTGGGCTGGTCATGCTTTATTTGGAGAATTGAACTGGAAAATCGTAATTCTAACTCTATTTTATAGTTTGGCCGGTTTAGGTATTGCCATTGTCAATGATTTTAAGAGTGTGGAAGGCGATCGTCAATTAGGATTACAATCATTACCAGTTATGTTTGGTGTACAAACTGCCGCTTTAATTTGTGTAGTCATGATTGACTTATTTCAAGGTTTGGTTGCAGGTTATTTGGTAAGTATTCACGAGAATTTATATGCAGCAATTCTCGTATTATTAATCATTCCCCAAATCACTTTCCAAGATATGTATTTCCTCCGTGATCCTATAGCCAATGATGTCAAATATCAAGCCAGCGCCCAACCATTCTTGGTATTAGGAATGCTGGTAACAGGTATTGCATTAGGTCACGCCGGCGTTTAATTATCAGGTGCGTTAGAAACGCACCTCTCATTTTGATAGTGTTGTTAACGGTTTGAAATTAGGGAATTACCGATCATAAAACCATGCTCACTTTTAAATCTTTATAATTTATCCTTAAACTTTACTATTCCTTGACATTAATTTTATAACTCTCTTTTAGGATGGAGGCAGGACATTATTTGTGTCACTATCAAAGCGCTTTACACTTTAGTGCATAAGTAAATTATATTGGCATATCATGATTACAACAGCGGCAGATTCTAAAAATTGGCTGCAAGGAAGCCGTTATAGTAATCGGGGAAGTATTTATTTGTTTGCTCCGATGATTAACTTCAATGTGATGGCTGAAGTTGGAGACACTCCCCCCTAATTTAATGAGGTTGTACTTGCTTGGAAATTTCATGAGTAATTCAAAAATTACATCTTCATGGTAGTGAGTAAATTTCACGCCTATTTTAGCAGGGCTTAACTTAAATAGATGTAACTGAATTACAACAAATACTTTGATATTTAGTGACGTAATATCTGAATTATAATAGCTTGTCAAATTGCTAACTTATATGCAGCAATCGTTAGGAATTTGATGTTGTAGTCAAGCATTAAGCTTCAGTATTCATCACTAAAAGTATTTTCTCCAATTTCCAACTAGTACATAATATAAATAATACAGCATGATTCAGGTATTTACAAACTGGTGTAACTACAAAATTTGCTTATAAACAGCATTTTTTGTATAGCTATATCTAAATCTAAAAATTAAATAATACCTGCATTTAATAACTTCTAGCCTTAGAGCTTACTTTGAGTTTTTCAACTGTTTGAAAAGCTTTATATTAGCCATTTTATTTTCCCATTAATCTGTAATATCGAAATGCAGATATAGGAATCTATATGGTACATACCAAAACTCAAATCTCACAATTTATCTGGAAACAATAGAGTTATGAATAACTTGAAATATCTGGCAAAGTTAAAGCGATTTCAACAACTTTTTTTGACTACTATTTTAGGTGATATTCCCACAATTTTGGGAGGTATAAAATTTCGTAATTTGTTATATCGTGCTATTTTTTATCGGATAGGTAGCTCAGTTTATATTCAAGATGGCGTTGAATTTCTTGGCACTGATTCTATCGAAATTGGTAATAGAGTGCATATTTTCAAAGGTGTGCGTATAGATGGGAGAGAACACGAAAACAACAAAATTCATCTAGAAAATGGAGTAGCTATTGAGCGCAATGTTTTAATAGGGGCGCTAGATAATACTTGTATCCACATTGGTAAAGAGACTTTTATTGGACCTAATGTTTGTATTGCTGGACCTGGAGACATAACAATTGGCAAGCACTGTTTAATCGCAGCAAATACTGGAATATATGCCAATAATCATAATTTTACAGATCCGACTAAGCCAATTAAATATCAAGGTATTACTCGTCAGGGAATTGTAATTGAGGATGACTGTTGGTTAGGAGATGGAGTGAAAGTATTAGATGGTGTCACCATTGGTAGAGGCAGTGTTATCGGTGCTGGTGCTGTTGTGACTAAAGATATTCCCCCGTTTTCCGTAGCTGTGGGTATACCTGCACGAGTAATTAAAAGCCGTGAAGGTCAAGAACTTGTCAAGTTTACAGATTCACCTCTGTTAACTTCAAACTAACTTTTTATAAGATTTGCCTGGGTCATTTTCTCTGCACACAGGCGAACATTTACTACTTCGATACAAATTTTTGGCGTTGCATAATTGCGGGATGATTTGAGAATCTGCATCAATATATAATCACCGCGTCTGGAGTGTCCCCGCGTCAGCCTCAATCATCCCCTTATTCAGCAACGCCAAATTTTTTAGTCCCAAAATATTAGGGAATAGTTGGGTTTTATTAAATCAAGTTTTAGCATTAATAAGAGGTTAAAACATCTGTTAATAAGAACATCATAGGAGATTAATTGAATGAATACAAAATCAGAAAAATATACAGAAAAAAGACTACATTTACCTTATTTAGATGGACTAAGGGGATTAGCATCTCTGTATGTTGTACTGGTTCATGTTGAACCAGGAATCGGGGATCAATTACCTGAATCTTGGTTACTTTTTGTCAGAGCTATGAAATATGGGGCTTTTAGTGTCATTAGTTTCATTGTACTTTCTGGCTATGTTTTAATGCTACCAGTAGTACGTTCTGAAAATGGTCAGCTATCTGGAAGTTTTATAAATTATATTAAGAGGAGATCACGGCGAATATTACCTCCATATTACATAGTTTTATTTATCTGTTTATTAATAGGAACAGTTGTTTTTATTGTCGAGAAATCTACTAATTTTCAATGGAATGAAATAGCAGGTCTCGGCTCATTTTCACCTAAGTTCTCTGTGATTGATGTCGTATCTCATTTGTTATTAGTTCATAATCTGAGTGAAAGTACATACTTAACTATTAATTCACCCATGTGGAGTATTGCTACAGAATGGCAAATGTACTTTTTATTTCCGCTATTATTGTTACCTATATGGCGGCGTTTAGGATTATTCATGCTAGTCATTATCGCCTTTATAATTGGTCTAACACCTATATACTTATTGAATGGATTTCTTGAACAAGCCAATCCTTGGCTTCTAGGTATATTCTGTTTAGGAATGGCAGCAGCAGATATTGGATTTTCTCAAAAACCCAAGTTAGTAGCTATCAGAAATTCTTTACCCTGGAATCGGTTGACGATTATATTTACTTGTATTGCTTTTATCACCGAATGGCGACGACTCGGATTGCATATATGGATTAATCAAAGTTTCGCTGGTTTGGCATTTGCTTGTTTATTTATTTCCCTGACTAAGTCTATAGTTGAAGGCAAACAGCCATCCTTATTACTAAGAATATTACAGCATCCTTGGGCGATCGCACTCGGTACATTTTCCTATAGTTTATATCTAACTCACGGACCAGTCTTAGTATTTGTACGTTATTTCCTGTTTTACCTGCCAATTTCCCCAAATATGTTTGCAGCAGTATCTTATTTATTAGGTACAATAATGTCACTCATGATTGCTTATTTGTGTTACTTATTCTTTGAGCGACCATTTATGTCCAATTTCTTAAAGAAGCGAAAAGTGAAAGATGTGGTGAGTTGACAAAAATATGAAAAATAAGGATGTCAAATATCAAGCCAGCACCCAACCGTTATTGGTGCTAGAGAATCTGAAATTTAACTTAATATATCTTTAGCTAGAAGTGGATCATTAGGAGTTAGGAGTTATATTAATTTCTAACTCCTCACTTGTATTATAACTTGCCATGTTAAATTTCATATCTTTCCTAATTTATGGGATACAACCATTTCTGATCCCGATTTGCTTTATCATAGCTTGGACTGTAATTATTTTGGTGATTCTGAACTTATGGACCGTAACGCAAGCAACTGTTAAAACTGCTCAAAAAATGCACAAAATTCCTTGTCATAATTGCCAATTTTTCACTAATAATTATCGTCTTAAATGTACTGTAAATCCATATATTGCGAATACAGAAGCAGCAATTGATTGTCAAGATTATCAATCAAAGACAGCAAGATAAATAAATATTACAAACCTGGCTAAAATTGTTGCTTTTAGCATTTCCATCTACTTTCTGTTTCTGTAATTGGGATAAAAAAATTTAGCTCTTCCTTCAGATTAGCCACAATCGTGCTACCCTAGTAAAGTTAATTAAAAATTCCGCACATCCGGGGATTCGGGTGTTTCCGTTATGGAAATGCTCCTGGATGGAGGTTTAACCCGAATAGGAGTAATCAAATATGCCAGTAGTTTCGTTGGCTCAAATGATGGAGTCTGGGGTTCACTTTGGACACCAAACCCGACGTTGGAACCCAAAGATGTCTCCTTACATCTACACCTCTCGTAATGGTGTACACATCATCGACTTGGTGCAGACAGCACAGTTAATGGATAATGCATACAACTATATGCGAACCCAATCAGAGCAGGGTAAGAAATTCCTGTTTGTAGGGACAAAGCGCCAAGCTGCCGGAATTATTGCTCAAGAAGCTGCTCGTTGTGGTTCTCACTACATTAACCAACGTTGGTTGGGTGGAATGCTCACCAACTGGGCGACAATCAAAACCAGAGCAGACAGGCTGAAAGATTTAGAACGTCGTGAAGAAACGGGCGCATTAGATTTATTGCCGAAAAAAGAAGCTTCCATGCTGCGTCGGGAAATGACAAAGCTGCAAAAGTACTTGGGCGGTATTAAAAATATGCGGAAAGTCCCCGATGTGGTGATTATTGTTGACCAGAAGCGGGAGTATAACGCAGTTCAAGAGTGCGAAAAATTGGGTATTCCTATTGTGTCCATGCTGGATACAAACTGTGATCCAGATGTAGTAGATATTCCCATTCCAGCCAATGATGATGCTATCAGATCGATTAAGCTGATTGTCGGCAAATTAGCGGATGCTATTTACGAAGGCCGTCACGGACAACTGGAAGCGGAAGAGGATTACGAAGATTACTCTGAAGAAGACTACGACTATGACGAAAGCGAGTACGCTGACGCAGTGGTTCCCGACGAAGAAGAGGAAGCATAAGTAGAGAAGAGAAAGGATGCAGGATGAAAAAACTGATTCCATCCTGCATAATTCATAATTCATGGCTCATACTTTGTATTGTCGTGAGTAAGATAGAAATACTCAACACCGTGAGCGATTACAAATCTATCTTCTTGTCAAGTTAGGAATTGAGGCAACATGGCGGAAATATCTGCAAAACTCGTCCAAGAGCTACGCCAAAAAACTGGTGCCGGCATGATGGACTGCAAAAAAGCGCTAAAAGAAACTGATGGCGACATAGAAAAAGCTGGCGATTGGCTACGGCAAAAAGGCATCGCCTCAGCGGGTAAAAAAAGCGATCGCATTGCGGCAGAAGGTCTAGTAGACACCTACATTCAGCCAGGTGGCCAAGTGGGTGTACTGATAGAAGTCAACTGTCAAACTGATTTCGTTGCCCGTAACGATGCGTTTAAAGCTTTAGTTAAGAGCCTAGCCAAGCAAGCTGCAACTGCTGATAGTCTGGAGTCCTTACTAGCTCAACCCTACATTGAAAATGCCAGCGTTACCGTAGACGAAGCCATTAAGCAAGTTATTGCTACCCTGGGAGAAAATATTCAGGTACGGCGCTTTGTCAATTTCGCTCTTGGTGACACACCAGGGGTAGTAGATAGCTATATTCACACTGGTGGCAGAGTTGGTGTTTTGGTGCAACTGAACACCCAAACCCAGGAAGCATCCAGTAACGAAGAATTCCAAAGCTTGGCTAAAAACGCAGCTATGCAAGTGGCTGCTTGTCCTAATGTCGAATATGTCACTATAGATCAAATTCCTGCCGAACTTGTCAAAAAAGAAAAAGACATCGAAATGGGCAAGGATGATTTAGGGAATAAGCCAGAGAACATCAAAGAAAAGATTGTTCAAGGACGAATTGACAAACGCCTAAAAGAAATGACTTTGTTGGATCAACCTTATATTCGTGATCAAAGTATCTCGGTAGAAGACTTGCTAAAACAGGTTAAGTCTAAAATAGGTGAAGAAATTCAAGTCAATCGCTTTGTGCGCTATGTGCTAGGTGAAGGCATTGAAAAGAACGAAATTAGCTTTGCTGAGGAAGTCGCTGCTCAAATGGGCGTTAAGTAATTTAGTGATTAGTCAATAGTCAGTAGTCATTTGTTGAAAATAAATAATTAACTAATGACTATTGATTAAAGACTTTTGATTAATTAATACTTAAATCATTACACAGTAAACAGTCCTAACGCTTTATGGTATGGTTTTTGCCCAGCGATGAAACTGATAACTGTTAAATAACAGGTCTAGCAAAATTTGCTGGCCTGTATTTTATTGCCCCCAATTTCGTACGTTTGTACCATAATAAAGTGCAGATGGAAAATTATGAGAAGATATGGCTAGAGCAATTGAGCGAATAGAACAGGATGTTGCAATGGTGAAAGAAGCGATTAGTGCGATCGCTAGAGAACTTCACAGTGCTTATGTCAGTTATTTAACTATCTTAGGAGTAACCCTACAGAAACAGTTAATTTTGGCAAGCTACCACCTTTGTACTCAGGGATATCCAGAAAACCTTCTGAAGTTATCACTGAATCAGCGGCAGCAATTACAACAAGGCATCCGCAAACTGGGTCAACAAGCTTCTGAACAGTTGCTCAATTATCTTCACGGTGAAGAAATTGAGGAAATTGAGGAAATTGAGGAAATTGAGGAAATTGAGGAAATTGAGGAAATTGAGGAAATTGAGGAAATTAATGAAGATAAAAAACATCCAGAATCCAACATTAAAAATTCCAAATACTTAGATCCATCCAATCCAATAGAATTGGCAGAATGGCAGCAAGATTTAGAGGAAGCGATTGTGGAAACGTTAAAAAAAGTCTCCAGCGATGCTAATTCTTTACTCCAAAAAGCTAAGATTTTACCCAAAAAACTACCAGAACCAATTTTAGCAGCCGCAGCAGCAGCCTCAGAAGCATCTGCCGAGGTAATGCCAGGACCACCGAACCTATTAAACATAGTTATTGAAATTAGCAATGATCAAGAATCAGAAGATTCTAGCTTGACGCAGATTATAACTATTAACTTGCGACTAGGAGAAATTGAATTTTCTGATACGACACTTTTGTCAGGACGCAAGCAAATTCGGAATATTTTGGTAAACCTCAACAAACTAGGACGAGATTATCAAAAGAAGCAGCGAGAACTCAAAATTGCTGAAGCTGAAGCTGCATGGCGTTCTAGTTGGTTTGAATAGAGTACTGAGTACCGAGTAATGAATACTGAGTAATGAGTAATGAGTAATGAGTAATGAGTAATGAGTAATGAGTACTGAGTACTGAGTGTAGATAAAAATCAATTAACTTTAATGACCAATGACCAATCACCAATGACCAATGACCAATGACCAATCAACAATGACCAATGACCAATGACCAATGACCAATCACCAATGACCAATGACCAATGACCAATGACCAATGACCAATGACCAATGACTAATGACATACCCGATTGGATAAGATTGCATAAAGCCTTAGCTGTAGAGGCTGAACATGGCTTTGCTGATTTGGTGGGTAAGCAATACCGCTTCAGTGAATTTCTGAGTTTGACGTTTGGGAAATTCCCCCAAGCTTTGCCCCCCAAAGAACGTTCTCGCTGGCACGAAATAGCGATGCAATTTGCCAGCTATCCAAATTTGGGAGTGGAAGCAAGACAACACTTAATTGCCGAAGTCAGAAGATATCTCTACCAACTACAGCAAGAACTGGAGGAGCGGGAGCAGGGGAGCAGAGGAGCAGAGGAGCAGGGGAGAATATATCCAAGTAAAACCCTAAATCCCACAACTCCAATTGTGGCAGAGGTTAGTCGGCGACTAGCTCCAAAAATTGAGCAAAAACTCAGTGAATTGCCAGAAATAGGCATTAAAAATGCTGAAAATTTAGCGCGGTTGGATTTACATACTGTGCGTGATTTACTGTTTAATTATCCTCGTGATCATATTGATTATGCCCGTCAGGTAAATATTCAAGAGTTGCAGGGAGGTGAAACAGTAACGATAATAGCGACGGTGAAACGTTGTAATTTCTTTACCAGCCCTAAAAATAAGAAATTATCAATTTTAGAATTAATTCTTAAAGATAATACAGGTCAAATTAAAGTTAGCCGTTTTTATGCGGGGGCGCGTTTTAGCAGTCGTGGTTGGCAAGAAGGTTTAAAACGTCGCTATCCGGTGGGTAGTGTAATTGCTGCCTGTGGGTTGGTAAAGGGAGGTAAATATGGGTTAACGCTGGATAACCCAGAATTAGAAGTTTTGGCAAATCCAGGGGATACCATTGATTCCCTGACGATTGGGCGGGTTGTGCCGATTTATGCTTTGACTGAGGGAGTGGTGGCGAATACGGTACGTCAAGCGGTGATTACGGCTTTACCTGCTGCGGTTAATTTGAAAGACCCCTTACCTAAAGGTTTGCGGGAAAAGTATGGTTTGATGGAATTGAAGGATGCGATCGCTAATATTCATTTTCCTGAAGATAGCGATGCTTTAAGAATAGCCCGTCGCCGCTTAGTATTTGATGAATTTTTCTATCTGCAATTAGGCTTACTACAACGTCAGAAAAAAGCTAAAGAAATTCAAACCAGTGCCATTCTTGCCCCCAAAGGACAACTATTAGAAAATTTCCACAAAATACTACCTTTTCAACTCACCGGCGCACAGCAAAGAGTTATCAACGATATTCTCAACGACTTGCAAAAATCTACACCCATGAATCGGTTAGTACAGGGTGATGTAGGTTCAGGTAAAACTGTTGTTGCGGTTGTGGCTATTGTGGCAGCAATTCAATCAGGTTATCAAGCGGCATTGATGGCTCCGACGGAAGTATTAGCAGAACAACATTATCGTAAGTTAGTTAGTTGGTTTAATTTACTACATTTGCCAGTTGAATTATTAACAGGTTCGACAAAAATAGCGAAAAGACGAGAAATTCACTCTCAGTTAGAAACAGGTGAATTACCTTTATTAGTGGGAACTCATGCCTTAATTCAAGATAAAGTCAATTTTCAACGTTTAGGTTTAGTTGTCATTGATGAACAGCATCGTTTTGGGGTTGAACAAAGGGCGAAGTTACAACAAAAAGGCGAACAACCTCATGTATTAACAATGACTGCAACTCCTATTCCCCGGACATTAGCGTTAACGGTACATGGAGATTTAGATGTTAGTCAAATTGATGAATTACCACCGGGAAGACAACAAATTCAAACTACTTTATTAAGTGGACAGCAACGACATCAAGCTTATGATTTAATGCGTCGAGAAGTTGCCCAAGGTAGACAAATATATGTGGTTTTACCGTTGGTGGAAGAATCAGAAAAATTAGATTTGCGTTCTGCGGTAGATGAACATCAAAAGTTAAAAGAAAGCGTTTTTCCTGACTTTCAAGTGGGACTTTTACATGGACGCATGAGTTCAGCCGAAAAGGACGAAGCTATTACCAAATTCCGCGATAATGAAACGCAGATTTTAGTTTCTACTACTGTGGTTGAAGTCGGTGTAGATGTGCCAAATGCCACAGTGATGCTAATTGAACACGCGGAAAGATTTGGTTTATCGCAACTACACCAATTACGGGGACGGGTTGGACGAGGTGCGGCGCAGTCTTATTGTTTATTAATGAGCAGTTCCAGAAGTCCTGATGCTCAACAACGGTTGAAGGTGTTGGAACAGTCGCAGGATGGGTTTTTTATCTCGGAAATGGATATGCGTTTTCGGGGGCCTGGGGAAGTGATGGGAACTCGTCAATCAGGTGTAGCAGATTTTACTTTAGCTAGTTTGGTGGAAGATGAGGAAGTTTTGCTGTTAGCGCGACAAGCAGCAGAGAAAGTAATTGATATGGATGTGGATTTAGAGCGTTGGCCGTTGATGCAGGATGAGTTGAAATATAGGTATGCGCGGTTAATGGGTGGAGCGATTTTGACGTAATAATACTTATTTTCTTAGCTTTTTTTGTGACTAATACCGGATTTCAATTGGGTTAATTTTCTGTATTCAGGTGATAATCGTCTTAGGTCTAATCATACAGGAGGTGCGATCGCATGGTTATTGCTCAAACCAACCCACCAAACCTTACCCCAGAAGCGACAATAACTGATTTTACCCCAGATGAGTATCGAGCGATGGAGGAAACAGCCGAAGAACGCCACGAATACCGCAACGGAGAGATTATTACTATGCCAGGAGGTTCAGAAGTTCATAGTGCGATAGCTAGTAATATATTAATTTATTTGGGTTTTTTACTCAGAGATACTGATTTTCGTTTTTATGGTAGTGATTTGCGGGTTTGGATTCCTAATTTTCATCATGGAACTTATGCAGATGTTCTGGTTATTAATGGTGAACCGGAATTTAACGGCAATCGTACTGATGAAATTCTCAATCCTTTACTGATTATTGAAGTTCTTTCTCCTTCTACGGAAGGTTATGATAGAGGAGAGAAATTTAGAAAATATCGCTCTCTTTCTAGCTTTTGTGAATATGTGCTTGTCAGTCAAACTGAACCTTATATTGAGCATTATTATAAACAGGAAGATCAAAATAATAATCTTTGGCAATTGCAAGTTTATGATCAGATTGATTTGTCAGTTTGTCTGCATAGTTTAAATGTAGAAATTCCGATGAATGAAATTTATCGGCGGATTAAATTTTAAGACAATCTTCTTACAATTGCTCGTTTGTATAATAAATATCTGTATAATAGCTAAACATAGATGTTATATAGAAAAATTCTGCATAAATACTAATTATTAACCATGCTGCAACGAGTAATTATCAACGGTTTCAAGTCCATTAAAACAATGGATATTGAATTGCGTCCTTTAAATATCTTGATTGGTGCTAATGGAGCAGGTAAAAGTAATCTCATTTCTTTTTTTAAGATGCTGAATGAGATGATGGCTGGACGGCTTCAACAATATATTGGCATATCCGGTTACGCTCAATCTCTGTTACATTTTGGAGCTAAGATAACACCGCAAATAGAAGCGAAACTAGAGTTTGAATTTCATGATGCTCCCTATGCATATAATTTGCGTTTGTTTCATGCAGCAGGGGATACGCTGATTTTTGCTGAAGAGACATTGAGTTTAGAAGAAGCAACCTTTTGGGAAAACCGCTTCTTGCCTGGAACAAAAGACTCATTGGGTGCAGGACATCAGGAGACAAAAATCAGCGCAGCAGCGCACGGAGGTATGCAAACATCTCAAGTGATTGAATTCTTGCTCAACCGCTGCCGTGTTTACCACTTTCATGATACATCTTCTACAGCCGCAGTCCGTCAATCCTGTTATGTTGATGACAATCGCTGGTTGATGCCTGATGCTGGAAATCTAGCCGCATTACTTCTTAGATTCCGTGAAGATCATAGTACAGCCTATCAGCGTATTGTCAAAACAATTCGTTTGATTGCACCCTTTTTCGATGATTTTGTGCTTGTACGTAGAGGGCATCATGTTATTCTCAACTGGCTGCACAAAGAATCAGATCAAGTGTTTGGACCACACCAATTTTCTGACGGTACTTTACGTGCTATCTGCCTGACTACATTGCTTTTACAGCCAGAAGATGAACTTCCAGCATTAATTATTGTTGATGAACCGGAACTTGGTTTGCATCCTTATGCTCTTAATGTTGTAGCTGCGATGTTTGGTAAGGCTTCCTATCATACACAAATTCTTATCAGCACTCAATCTACTTCTTTTTTAGATAACTTTAATCCTGAAGATGTAATTACAGTAGATAGAGTGGGTAAGGAGTCGCAATTTAAGCGATTACATCCGGAAGAATTAGAATCTTGGTTAGAAGAATATAGTTTAGGAGAAATTTGGGAGAAAAATATCATTGGTGGAAGTCCACACTAGTGATACGCCTCTATTTATTTGCTGAAGGATCAATCGAGAAAACTTATGCTGAAATTGTTTTAAACCTACATTTTGAATAGTATGATGCTTTTATAAAAAAATCACTCTGACAATACTGTAATGAAAATACAGAAAAAATAACTGCATATTATTCAAGCTATGATATTATAAAATAATCAATAAAATTTGAATTGAATTAAAGTAAAAGGAAATATTATTTATGAGTATTGTTCAGATAGTGGAACAAGTTTATTCAAAGTACCAACATATTGAAAACATTTCATATTCTGGAGACATAGAGAAGTTAACTAATGAATGCCAAGATTACCTCCTTCTATACCAAGAATTATGGACTAAATTGCTTGGTCTCCAAAATCCTTTTTTATCTGACATAAACATCATAGCTGAGGCAATATACTATAAGACACTTGCAGATTATAAAAAAAAGTGTCAAAACCGTGCATATTACAGAGGAAATTGCTCTGCATTCAACAAAGTTATTCAGAATGTTATAGATAAATTACAACAGGAAAACTCCCTTCAAAAATTGGTATCCATCAAATTGAGAGGACTTATCCGAAAGTATATGATGGATAGCTTGCGCTTAATAAATCACTATCAACAGAGCAATGACAATGGAAACTTATTTCAAGTTTCTTTGAGTGATCCCGATTATAGACTCTACTATGACACTTGTGAACAGATTATTTTTGGTGAAACACATTTTAATGATCCTTCGGATCAGAATGAAGTTAGTCCAGCCTTGATTCGTGTCATGATAGAACTTCGATTGAAGTGGAGTATGGGAATATCTGGATATATAGTTTCAGATTCACCAGGTAATATGAGTGAATTTCTTAAAGTTTATAGCACTTTTGTAAGCAGCGAGAAAATAACCGTTGTTCCTCGGTTTGATATCATAAAAAGAATCTATATGTGGGGTAACATATATATCCATACTGGAATTCGCTCATATTCTTGGTTAACTGGATTGGCGTTAAATTTTCTTGATCCTCTTTTCTATGGTGAAAAACATAGACTGTCTGGAGTGAGAGTTCAATCACAAGCTACTATCTATGAATTTTGGGACGAGCTAAAACATCACTACATTAAACGTTCCGATAATAAAAAACTCGAAGTTCACATTGAAGGATATCAATCAGGATTTATATGTACAGACAATAACTGTGAACCTATACCTTACAAAAATGATTATGCAATTTATGAAAAGATTCTAGTATTAGCAAATTCTGGTTATCAAATTCAAAGTGCTTATAACCTGAAATGTATCCTTGAAAAAGGAATTGAAACTCTTGGTAATTCCCTGTATAATCGTGTCAGAGAAAGCTATGTATCTCTAAGAGAAAAAGAGATTAGAGAGAGAGCATACTACCTATGGATTCAAAGAGGATATTCATTATTGGATGCTGATCATAATTGGTATGCTGCAATTGAGGATGATATCAATTCTCTTCCTAAACCACAAATAGAAGATCAATAAGCCTCTAATGAGGTATAGCAATTCTAAATGATACGTGAGAGTTCAAGAAGCCTCAAATGCTTATAAAATAAGGATTTTTATCTACATATTTTCTCATGTTTAGAGTAGGACTGCTATATATTAAATCATCTCTAGTTGCTTCTAATTTATAACGTCTTCACTAATTTTTTAATTACAGTTCAGCATAAAATCGTATAAAGTAGTGATCTCTCTTTTTTTATTCTTTCATATTTCCAAAATAAATAACATCCTTTATGCGTCGAGATTCAATCTTCTATAAACTATTCCAACAATATCCATCTCTGCTATTTCAACTATTGACAAATCCCCCAACAAATGCAGATGCTTACAGATTTGATTCCGTAGCTGTCAAAGAACCTAAATTTGAAATTGACGGCGTATTTTTACCACCAGAAACCGAAGGTGTAGGAGTAGTATATTTCTGCGAAGTACAATTTCAGAAAGATGAAATACTTTACGAAAGAGTATTTGCTGAATCTTCACTATATTTCTACCGCAACCGTGCCAGATTTAGCGATTGGCAAGCAGTTATAATTTATCCATCTCGCAATACTGAACAAAGCGATATTTATCCTCATCGGGGATTTCTCAACAGTGACCAAGTACATCGAATATATTTAGATGAATTGGGAGATATTCGGCAATTACCTGTATGGGTAGCATTGATGGTACTAACTACCTTAGAAGAAAGTCAAGCACCAGAAGAAGCTAGGTATTTGTTAACAAGAACCAGTGAAGAAATACCATCGCCATCAAGTCGCGCCATAATAGAGATGATCACGACGATAATGGTGTATAAGTTTGAACAACTCAGCCGCAGGGAGGTAGAGTCTATGCTAGGAATTACACTCAAAGAAACGCGAGTTTACCAGGAAATCAAAGAAGAAGGACGGGAAGAAGGAGTAGAAGAAGCAACAGTTAATCTGGTTATCCGACTATTGACTAAGCGGTTTGGAGAATTATCGGTCGAAATACGCGCTTCAATTTCTGCTTTACCATTACCTGTGCTAGAAAATTTGAGCGAAGCACTGTTAGACTTCACCTGTTTGGCTGATTTACAGGGTTGGTTAGCAGCGGTTAAAGATTAAAGATACTGTATTTGAATCACTGAAAAAAATTAAAAAAGGGTTTTGTCCACAGACATCACCCCTAATTACAACTGCAAAAAGTCCCAATTAACTAAACTCGATAGTATCCACAAACACTAAAATATGCTGCTTGATGTCCTCAGCTTCCTCCTCAATAGAACCGGGAGTATCACCATTAAAAAAGCTGCGCTGACTGCTAACTATATACAAAAATTCTCCATTGACAAAGGCTAAAAGTCCTCGATAAGCATCTAATCTGATCGCATTTCCGTTATTTTCTTGTTTAGAAATCGTTGAACCTTTAGGCATATCGACTAAGGTATAGTAAGACCCCTCCGCAATATCTTGCAAATATTCGGTATACTTGACCTTAGCACTTGGAACATTGGCAAAAATCGCCTGGGGTAAATACTTATCTACAAGAATTGAGTGCAAATATTTTTCCTGTCCTTTAGACTCGATTTCCTCTACATATTCTGAAGGGAGAGGATAATAATCAATTCTCAGTAAAGTTCCGACATCATCAGAAAAGCCAACTATTCCTTCTTGACTTTGAATTTTTCCCCCTTGATCTGGGTTAACTGGTATGGGAACGATAAAATTACCCAAGGGTGACTCATACACCTGCTGACCCAGGTCATCAACTATGATGGTTTGATATTCGTCTTCTCCGTATTCTTCATCTTCTTCGGCTTCTTGAATAGCGGCTATCACCTCTTTGGTAATTTCCTCCGCTTCTTCATCTTCCATCTCTAAAGCTTGCTGTAGTTTTTTCAGGTAAGGCTGTTTTTGCGTGGGGATACTCAGATCCTCGTCTAACAGCATAATTACCCCAGCCGCAAAGCCATCCAGTACTACATCATCTGCCAGACTAGCATTAGCGGTATTAAACAGAGGTCCGAGTCCTTCTGCTGCTGCGATCGCTATTAGTCTATCAACTAACTCTGTCATATCCTCTTCTGAGTATTCGTCAAAAACCTCGAATTCCCAGAGAATGTCTGCTAAACTGTCTGCATCTATGTCTTCAATGGAAGAATCAACTATGGCAGTAATAACTGCGATCGCTGCTACTGCCTCTTCTGGACTTAGTGATTCTTCTGTGGTTTCTTTTGAGTTAAATATCTGATCATACTTTGTCATAATTTCTATCTCCATCAAAAGTTTTTTAGTAATAACCGATAACACACAAGTAACAATTGTTAGTTTAGCAACCTACGGGACATTCTCTAGATCCGGTTGACTAAATTTTTTTTTGCAAACTAAATCAGGTATGTATCTGTTTGATTACTTATTTGGTTGAGCAATACGTGCTTCAATATCTTCCAATGTGCGTAACAATAGACGAGTTGCTTGCAATTGCCAACCCCATTTCTGAATTCTAAAAGCTGCCACCGTTCCCAGTACCGCTGCTAATAAGCATATTGGTTGATTGAGAGAAATCCCAAATAACAAACCCAATCCAGCAATTCCCCAAAATGGTAAAGCTGCTGCTTGTCGTTGTTCCTCCACTATTTCTGCAATTTTACTGGTTTGCATGGTAGCCAATAATTCAGCTTTAATTTGCCGCTGTTCTGCTAATGAGACTGATATACCTATCTTCCGGCGCATTTTTTCCATCTTGCGGGCATCAGTGCTGTACTCAGTTAACTCATCTTCTGCCATTTTTAGTAGTCGTTCTAATTGTGACATGGTGTATTGGATTTCCTATTTTATGTACAGTTATTATCTCGAATAATTGTTAATTTTTTTTAAAGAAGCCAGAAGTTATCCAGTTTTGAATTGCTGAACACAACCTACGTGTAGACCTATGCCTTTGGCCTTACCCTAGAGTAGGAGTATTAAATCCGTTTATTTCTGATAAAATCACCAATGACTAATTACTAATCACTAATGACTAAAACATGGTTCAGAATGGGAATGGCAGGGATTTTTATCCTCTCAGTTGCCTTACGTTTTTGGGGACTGAATCGATTTAACACTTTGGTATTTGATGAAGTTTACTTTGCCCAATTTGGCAATAACTATCTTACTCATACCCCATTTTTTAATGCTCACCCACCCCTCAGTCAATATATCATCGGCATTGGTATTTGGATTGGTAGTCACATCCCCTTTTGGCACGATACAGTCAATGGGTTGACAGGTTCTTTATTATCCCCTTGGAGTTATCGTTGGGCAAATGCTTTAACAGGTTCATTTATTCCTTTAATAGTTGTTTTACTAACTTATCAATTAAGTTATCGCCGTAGCTTCGCTTTATTAGCAGGTTTATTTACAGCTTGTGACGGTTTGTTTTTGGTAGAATCTCGTTATGCACTTAGTAATATCTATATAGTTATCTTTGGTTTACTAGGGCAATGGTTGTTTTTATTAGCTTTAGAAAAACAGAAACAACAGCGTTGGTTGTGGTTAGTTCTGACGGGGGTTAGTTTTGGTGCGTCAGTCGGTACTAAGTGGAATGGCTTATGGTTTCTTGCAGGTGCTTATGGAATGTGGATAGCAGCTTGGATAATTCCTTGGCTGCAATCTTTTTCACCGTCACCCCGCGTTCCTTTATTCTCTTATTTGTATCTCTTAAATTCTACTGTTGAATCTCAAGTAAAAACAGACGATGTGACTATTCAAACTCCACTGCAAAATATCACTCAAATTAATATTTTCCAGATGATATCCTATTTAGGAATTATCCCCGCCATCATCTACAGTCTAATTTGGATTCCTCACCTCCAACTAGATAAAAGGTATGGATTTATAGCGGTTCATCAACAGATTTTGAAGTTTCATCTTCAGTTGGGTGGTAATAGCGCTAGTGTACATCCTTATTGTGCAGCTTGGTACAAATGGCCATTATTAACTCGACCGATGGCTTATTATTATCAAACAACTCAAAGTATTAAAGATCCCCTCCCTGTATTTGGTCCTCCTTTACCTGCTGGTGCTGGGAAAGTGGTTTATGATGTCCATGCTATGGGTAATCCTTTTTTATGGTGGTTTGGCTTGGCAGCAATTATATTTTTAATAGGAATGCTATTTGTAAAAATGGTTTTACCAGGAATACAGCAAAAACGCGTTTTTATTCCTAAAAATCTCGGTGTTGATACTTGGATTGCTTTATATTTAGTTATTAACTATGCAGCTAATTTCTTACCTTGGGTGAAGGTAAATCGCTGCGTGTTTATTTACCATTATATGTGTGCAGTTGTATTTGTATTTATAGCCATCGCTTGGTTTGTTGATCAATGTCTTCGTAGTTATCATCGAGAATTGCGTGCGCTTGGTGTAACAATTACATTCATTATTGTCGCTGCTTTTGTTTTTTGGATGCCTATTTATTTGGGTTTACCTCTTTCTCTGAAAGACTATCACCTGCGGATGTGGTTTAGAACTTGGATTTGAGTTGATCAACAAAATTATGTTATTGATTTTTTACTTAACATAGCTACATAAAAACTATTTATTTAATCGCCTGTATTTTACATTTCTTATCGGTATTCAGTAAAACTGCCTGTTACACTGAAACCAGTTGGCAGATTAGGGTAACTATACCCAATGACAAATTAGAAATAAAATGATATTAAGCAGGACAAAAAAATTAAGCTTAGTGGAAATGGCGAATTAGCTAAATAGCTCATTTAATTTCTTGCCGAGACAAATAGGAAAATTATTACAGCTTCGGCATATTTCTGAAATAATCTGCAAATTAATTTAATTAAAAGCGCTAAGAGATTTACATTTAGGTAGAATACTAACCTTGACAGGTGAGAAAATCTATCGCTAATTCTGCTCTTGACGCACCTAGATAATAAAGGGTAATCGAGATGAATATAGGGTTACAAGTGCAGAATGTGAATGTTACCAGCTTGAAAGAAGCACCAATTCATATTTCGAGCAAAATTCAACCTCATGGTATTTTGTTAGTTTTAGAAGAACCAGAATTAAAAGTATTGCAAGTTAGTAATAACACCTTAAATATTTTCGGAATTTCTACCGAGAATATGTTGGAAAAAAAATTAGAAGATTTAGTAGATCCCTTCCAAATAGAAAGAATTAAATCTGGTTTATCAGAACAGAATTTAGATTTTATTAATCCTACCAAAATTTGGATTAGAAAAAAAGGTGATGAATACACAGTATTTGATGCCGTATTTCACCGGAATATTGAAGGGTTTTTAATCCTGGAATTAGAACCTGCTATTTCCCAAGAAAATATTCCATTTTTAAGCTTTTATCATTTAGCAAGAGCATCCATAAATCAACTAGAAACTACTAAAAATCTCCGAGAATTTGGTCAAATCATCGTCCAGGAAGTCCGTAAAGTGACGGGATTTGACAGAATCATGTTATATAAATTCGATGATGATGGACATGGTTCTGTGATCGCTGAAGAAAAAATCGAAAGTTTAGAACCTTACTTGGGTTTACACTTTCCAGAGTCAGATATTCCCAAACCTGCCAGAAAATTATTTATTTCCAATTCAATTAGATTAATCCCGGATGCTCATTCTCAACCTATAGAAATTTTTCCTGTCAATAATCCTGTAACTGAGCGTCCAGTTGATTTAACACAATCTAGTCTCAGAAGTGCTGCATCTTGCCATACAGAATATTTACATAATATGGGCGTGGGCGCTTCTTTGACTATCTCTTTGATTAAAGACCAAAAACTGTGGGGATTGATTGCTTGTCATCATCAAACACCCAAATATGTTTCTTATGAATTGCGGAAAGCTTGCGAATTTTTAGGAAGATTGATATTTTCGGAAATTTCTGCCAGAGAAGAAACAGAAGATTATGACTATCGAATGAATTTGACATATATTCAATCACTCTTAGTTGAATATATGTCCCAAGAGGATAACTTTATTGATGGGTTGGTGAAAAATCAGCCAAATCTTCTGGATTTAACTGGTGCAAAAGGAGCAGCAGTTTGTTTTGGGGGAAATTATACCCTGATTGGGGAAACTCCCAAAGAAGAAGATTTAAACTTTTTAGTTGAATGGTTGAAGAATAATGTCGAGGACGAGGTATTTTATACAGATTCTCTTCCTAGTCTTTATCCAGATGCTGTCAGCTTCAAAAATGTCGCTAGTGGTTTGTTAGCTATTCCTATTTCCCAGCGGAATTATGTTTTGTGGTTCCGACCGGAAGTAATTCAAACTGTAAATTGGGGTGGTGATCCTCATAAGGCATTTGAAGTTAGTCAAGCACATGGAAATTTGCGTTTGTGTCCACGTAAATCATTTGAATTGTGGAAAGAAACAGTCAGATTAACATCTTTACCCTGGAAATATGTAGAGATTAGAGCAGCTTTAGAACTGCGGAAGGGAATCGTAAATATTGTCCTGCGTCAAGCTGATGAATTAGCTCAATTGGCGCAAGATTTAGAACGTTCTAATGCCGAATTGAAAAAATTTGCCTATGTCGCTTCCCATGATTTGCAAGAACCACTTAATCAAGTAGCCAATTATGTGCAGTTGTTAGAGATGCGCTATGAAGCCCAACTTGATGAAGATGCAAAAGAGTTTATCAACTACGCAGTCGAGGGAGTGAGCTTAATGCAGACGTTAATTGATGACGTACTAGCATATTCTAAAGTTGATACCCAAGCGATCGCATTTCAAGTGACTGAAGTAGACACAGCCTTAGAACGCGCTCTCAGCAATCTACGCAAACGCATTTCCGAAACAGGTACTATTATTACCCATGACCCCTTACCCACTGTCATGGCTGACAGTACCCAACTGATGCAGCTATTTCTGAACCTGGTAGGTAACGCCATCAAATTCCGCAGTGAAAAACCACCGCAAATCCATATAGGTGCAGAGAGGTTAGAAGATGAGTGGTTGTTATCAGTGCGAGATAATGGAATTGGCATAGATCCGCAATTTAGCGATCGCATTTTTATTATCTTTCAACGCCTACACACCAGGGATGAATATCCCGGCACAGGTATGGGCTTGGCAATTTGTAAGAAAATTGTCGAATGTCATCGGGGGCGGATCTGGGTTGAGTCGCAACTCGGACAGGGCGCAACCTTCTACTTTACCATTCCAGCCGGAGGACGTGAGCGTGAGCGCAGAAACGGAAGAAACACACAAAATAATCTTTTTAGTTGAGGATAATAAAGCCGACATCCGTCTGATTCAAGAAGCATTAAAAACTAGTACATTACCCCATCAGGTAGTGACAGTTAGAGATGGCATAGACGCTATGGCTTATCTCCGTCAAGAAGGCGAATATGCAGATGCACCACGCCCCGACCTGATCTTACTAGATTTGAACTTACCCAGAAAAGATGGACGAGAGGTACTAGCGGAAATTAAATCAGACCCCAAACTCAAACGTATTCCTGTGGTAGTGTTAACAACTTCCAAAAACGAAGATGACATCTACCACAGCTACGACTTACACGTAAACTGCTACATCACCAAATCTCGTAACCTCAGCCAACTATTTCAAATCGTTAAAGGGATTGAGGAATTTTGGTTTGCTACCGCTACGTTACCATCAGATTAAGGCCAGAAAGCATGGGAGGAAAATTATTGTTCAGGACTCAGCAATCAGAAATTAGAGGGGGATTAAACCAGGAAATTATGGCTGCGAGCTACTCAGTAAAAATCTTGTTGATTGAGGACAACTTGGCAGAAGCTAGGTTGTTACAAGAGTTTCTCAAGCAAGCCCAAACCAAAGAGTTTAGTTTAGTTCATGTGCAAAGATTACGAGACGCATTTTCTGAACTAAGTCAACAGACCTATGATGTAATTTTGTTAGATTTAACCTTACCGGATAGTCAAGGATTATCATCTTTACCACTGTTGATAAGTCACGCTCCTAGGACACCAATTGTTGTTCTCACCAACACCAACGATGAAGAACTAGCAATTGAAGCTGTGCGAGAGGGAGCGCAAGATTATTTAGTAAAAAGGCAAGTCAATCCAGATGCATTAGTGCGTTCAGTCCGATATGCAATTGAAAGAAAACAAGTTTTAGAGCAATTACGAACTGTCAATCAAGCATTAGAAACTAGGGTTGAAGAAAGAACTGCTGAATTGGTAAAAGCCAAAGAAATAAATCAGTTTAAATCTGAATTTGTCTCCATGCTTTCTCATGATATTCGTAATCCGTTAAATACGATTCTCTTGGCGGCTGGATTGCTACAAAACAGTGATGAAAAATTAACTAAAGAGAAAAAAGTTAATCATTTGCGGATGATTCGCTCTGCCATCAAAAATATGGCACAGTTATTAGATGAAGTTTCTTTCATCGGTAAAGCTGATTCTGGTAAATTACACAGTCAACTCAGCCGCCTAGATTTAGAAGCTTTTTGTCACCAAATTCTAGAAGAAGTGCATTTGACGGCGCTAGAAAAACACGTAATTATAAATTTCACAAGTTTTGGAGACTTTGAAGAAACACTTTGGGATGAAAGTTTGTTACGGCATATTTTAGAAAATTTGCTCAGTAATGCAATTAAGTATTCTCACTCTGATAGCAAAATCAAATTTGAAGTAATTAGTCAAGATAAAATAGTTACTTTCCGGGTTCAAGATTCAGGAATTGGCATTTCTAAACAGGATCAACAACGGCTATTTCAACCATTTAATCGGGGAGAAAATGTCGGCAGTATTTCTGGAACAGGTATGGGTTTAGCAATTGTGAAAAAGTGTGTTGAGGCTCATGGTGGTGAGATTTTAGTTGATAGTCAAGTTGGTTTAGGAACAACATTTACCGTAACTTTACCATTGATTAAACAGCAGCAGGTGACAGGTGACAGGTGACAGAAGGCAGTAGGTAATTAATTATTTCTCCCATCTCCCTAAGTAGGTAAACAGAAAAATTTAAAGGTATGTGAAGAAAAGTAAATAGGGCTGAAACCCTCTTTCCCCCTGCTAGAAAGCCCCCTGCTCCCTGCCTTACCCCAACGACAATTTTTAACGCCCACCTACTTAATTACCGCGTCTCCGTGTCACCGCTTCACAAACAAAGCTCGATAAACTGGTTCACCCTTGTTAATAGTGCCTATTTCCCGTTCTGTGGAAACTGGGAGAGGATTCTCTGCTAACCATTCCTCTGTACCCATTTTCTCAAATGCTGGGTGTTCAGAAAAGCGATCGCACATTTCCACAGCAATGAATTTTTGATCAGATTGTACAAATACAACCCCACCAACCGCCAAATAATCGGCTAATTCTGTCACTAACTCTGGTTGCACTACACGCCTTTTAGCGTGGCGGTTTTTGAACCAAGGATCAGGAAATTGAATTGTAACACGCTGTAAAGTTTCCGTTCCTAAAGAAGATAAAATAGGTACTAACGAGTTATTAACATTGCAAAATAAATAATGCAAATTTGTTAAATCCAACTCAGAACATAACCTATTCGCATCTACAACCAAAGGTTCCCGAATTTCCAAACCTAAAAAATTCCAGTTTGGTTCCAGTTGTGCCATCTGTAGTAAAAACCTGCCCCTAGCACAACCAATATCTAAGTGCAGGGGTAGATTTGGCTGTGCATAAACTTTTTTCCATTCTGGAGTGTTGGCGGGTATTTTATACTTGTTAGCAAGTGGGTTAACGTGTTGACGAACTCGGACAACTGCCAAAATTAACTCTCCTGTGGTGAAAAAAAATCAACTTAAATGTGTACAAATATTAAGTCTGACTGCTGATCCCCAGTCAGGCAAAGCAGGAGTTATACTTTGGGAAAAAGAGCATTTACACTTCTGCTTTTAACATTTTCTTAAATCAATGAATAATATCAATTTTCGTTTTGCCATAGTTAGTGACTTACACATTGGGCTTTCCCATACAATTTGGGATCATCCTAGCCGCTTTCATCTTGTTGAAGTCAGTATTCCAGCTTTTGAAAGTGTACTCGAACATTTAATCCAACTCGATTTAGATTTTATCTTAATTCCTGGAGACTTAACCCAACACGGTGAACCAGAGAACCACGCTTGGTTGCAAACTAAGTTATCTCAACTTCCCTTTCCTGTCTATGTTGTTCCTGGTAATCATGACGTACCCGTGTTAATGGCAAATGAGCAATCAATTGCTTTCGCTGATTTTCCTCACTATTACCGCAAGTTTGGCTATGAAAACCCAGACCAACCTTACTACAATTGTCCATTATTGCCAGGAGTGCGGCTGATAGGTCTAAACTCTAACTCATTCGATGACCAGGGTCAGCAGATTGGGCGTTTGGATGATACACAACTCAAATGGCTAGAATCAGAACTGGCAGCGATTAAGGATGAATTGGTTTTGGTAATGGTACATCACAATGTGGTTGAACATTTGCCTAATCAATCAAACCACCCCATGGCAAATCGCTATATGTTAGAAAATGCCCCAGAATTACTGGATTTATTACGTAAACATGAAGTCAGATTGGTCTTTACAGGGCATTTGCACGTTCAGGATGTAGCTTGTGCAGACGGAGTATATGATATTACCACTGGTTCCTTAGTCAGCTATCCTCATCCTTATCGTGTTCTAGAGTTTCAACGAGATCATCTCGGTAGGGAATGGTTACAAATTGTATCTCATCGCGTGGAATCAGTTCCAGATTTTCCCAACTTACAGCAGTCATCAAGAGAATGGATGGGCGATCGCTCTTTCCCCTTCCTGATCAAGTTATTAACTTTACCTCCCTTAAACCTACCATTAGCACAAGCAAAAGAACTAGCCCCCGATTTACGAGACTTTTGGGCAACTATTGCTGATGGAGATGGAGTCTTAGACTATCCAGAATTTCCTCTAGAAGTGCGTCGCTACATTCAAAAATATGGTGCAGTTACTCATACTGGTCATCCTACCGCTATTGATAATAACAGTAGATTGTTAATTGGTGATTGGTAATTGGTGATAAAACATCTTCAATAATAGATAGAAATGATCGCTATTTTTGGATTTTAATTAGATGATAGCGATCGCTCTTTTTTATTCTTTCCACAAATCAATGTTTTTACATAATTAATCTTGCCAATTTTGTTTTGCTCTAGCGAAAATTTCCTCAATACTTTGATCTTGATATATCGTTTTTGAGATTTCTACATAATCAGTAGGGGTTTTATGTAGCAATGTCAAAAAACGCATAGCTGCTGCTGAACCAAGAGATTCATATAGTGCTTTGATGCCTTTGATTTTAATTTCTGTATCATCCATGATATTATTTATTTCCATAGTTTTCGTTATTCCTAATATAGTCAATTGGGTTCATGATGGCTATTTCTAGCTCTAATTTCTGAGCTTGTTTTCACCAGACTATCATCACAAGTTAAGAAAAAATTGGCTTGAATAGAAACCGCACAAGCTAAGTGTAGAGCATCTTTGCTGGATAGATTAACTAACTGTTGGAACAAAAGAGCTTGTTCTGCTATTTCAGTTTTTGGAGGTACTTTTATTTTACACAAACTTACCATACCCAAAACTGAATATTTACGATCCAAAAAAGGGCATAAATTAGTTTCATCTTCGTGTATAAAAGACCACGCAAGAGTTACTTTTTCTGTTTGAGCTTGAATAAATATTTCTTGGCAAGCTGCACTCTCCATTTGGATTCTAATTTGTCTTGGATCATCAAAGCCACGTTGAAAGCAGTTATAGTCTAGATAAATGAGAGTCATGTTTCATATTTGTAATTTCATTACTACTTTTTTATATTAAAAATAGCACTTTCTAGTATTATCACATTATCTGTAATAGTCTAACGGTCTTTTATCAATGCGTTTTTGACTTCGTTATGGTAGATATCTTTGGCTGGCATATTGGCATTATTTAATTATACTCTAATTGTAGTTTCAGGTAAGGGAAATTAGCAATTCTTGATTCTCGTTAGCAGATGGGGTAATTTGTTGTGGTGTTTGTTTGGTTATTTTTGATTAGGGTTGGTTAATGTATGGGTAGAGAATAGAAGGTAAAATTAAGCTATTATTGATTTAATAATTCCTGGATTTGTTTAGCTTTTTGAATATTACCTTGTTGTTGATAGAGTTTTGCAGCAGTTTCTAAATCTTTAATTACTTGTTGTATATTTCCTTTCTTAGCATAAAGAACAGCACGATTATTGTAAGCATCTGCATACTGATAATCAAGTTCAATAACTCGTGTATAATTTTCTATAGCCAAATCTTTATTTCCAAGTGCAGAATTACCTATTCCTCCTAACATTAATATAGATATAAATTTAGACTTAACAGTATTAGCATACTGGGGATTAATAGCAACGACTCTTTTGTAATCAGCAATACCTAAATCTAGTTTTCCTTGATTAAGATATTCAAGTCCACGTTCAGAAATGGCCATTATAAATAAAGGATTAAGCTTAATAGATTGAGTATAATCAGCAATTGCTAAGTCTTGCTTTCCTTGCTCACCATATATAACTCCCCGATTATAGTAAAATCTTTCATCTTTAGGATTAAGATTAATAGCTTGATTATAATCAGAAAATGCTAAATCTTTTTTACCTGTTTTTCTATAAATACCTGCACGATTATTGTAAGCTTCTGCATATTTATTATTCAACTTAATAGCTTGAGTATAATCAGCAATTGCTAAGTCGTTTTCACCTTGTTCATCATATACAACTCCACGATTATAGTAAGCCTGTGTAAATTTAGGATTAATCTTGATAGCTTGGGTATAATCAGCAATTGCTAAGTCGTTTTCACCTTGTTCATCATATACAACTCCACGATTATAGTAAGCCTGTGTAAATTTAGGATTAATGTTGATAGCTTGGGTATAATCAGCAATTTCTAAATCTGTACGTCTTTGTTGTCCATAAATCTTTCCACGATTTAGATAAATTTCTGATATTTGAGAGTCAATTTCAAGTGCTTTATTATAATAGCTAATAGCTTCATTATATTGTTTAGATTTCTCTAATAAATATCCACTTACTAAATATAATAAAGGTTCTGGTTTGTGTGATTCTTCTGCGGCTTTAATTCCTAAATTTATAGCTTCTAAAGCATTTTCATGTTTTTGAAACTGTCCTAAGATTATACTCTTTAATAAATAAGAACGATGAATTTCTTTAGTTTGTTTATTAATAGCCATATCAATAGTAGATAAAGCTAATTCATATTTGCCCTGAGATACCAAAATGAAAGAAATATTATAGTATACTTGCCATAGATTTTGATCTAGCTTAATAGCTTCTTCCATCGCCTCAATTGCTTTACTATATTCTTGAATTCTCCATAGTTTAATACCATATTCTAACCAACGAATACCTTTGTCAGTTTCATTAGGCGCAGAAGGTAGAGAAATCTTTATAGAACTTACATTCTCTGTAGAAGGTTCATTTTTAGCAATATTTAGTTTAGCTTCAGGCAAATTCCATAAAGTCTCTTTCTGTAAAAATAAAAAAGTCTGAACAGATAAACCTAAACTATATCCTACAATATCTGTTTCTGCATAATTATGAATACCGATTAAACGACCTTCTGTATCCCAAATACCTCCTCCACTCATCCCTGAATAGCCTTCATTTGTATATACTAAATCATATCCTCTTTTGTAAAGTTTTCTTGTACTTAAAGTTCCTGAATCTAATGTACTATACATAACTCCAGCGCTAAACAAAGAAGGATGATTTAATTCTTCCCCCTTCCAACCATAAAGAAAAACATATTGTTCCTTTAACTTATAATCCCCCAAAGTAGCAACTTGATAAACCTGAGAACTACGAAACTGTAAAACAGCCATATCAAGTCCCTTTCTGGTGCGAATAGTCTGATTATCCACCTTATATACTTGTTTATCAGGTGCAACAACTTGATACTCCTGTTTATCTTCCACCACATGACCGGCAGTTAACACATAATAAATATCATTATCCTTAGCAATAATTACCCCGCTACCAATACCACCATCAGCTTTTTCAATCTGCACCGAAGACTGTTTAGCAATATCTAAAACCTTAGCCGGAATACCCCCAATTTTCCTAATTACTCTCTCAGGAAATAAAGCTAAATCAGGTGCGGCTTCATCTACTAAATTAACCGCAATACCCCAACTATAATTACCCCATTCCTTTAATGTTTTCTCATCAGGTTGTTCACCTTGTAAATAGCGAAAATCAGTTTGTAAAACCGGGTGAGCAAGTTTACTATTTATCCCCACTAAATAACCCTTTTCATTAATAATTGCTCCTTCACTCATCCCCTGTTGAATATCATTATCATAAGCTATTTGCTGTCCTTTAATTAACGGCTGATTTAAAAATAATTTTGCTGTACCTTGGGTAGTTTGCAAATTACCTTTAACATATCCTCCAGCAAATACCTTTTCTCCTGGTTTAATATTCTCTTCCCCTAAACCAGCAACTAAATAAGTTTTCTCACTGCTAAATGTCAACTTAGCTAAATCATATAAATCATCTTTTTTATTATCTTGTCTATCTACCTTAGAAAATTCAACGGGATAAACTTGATTATCAGGAGTGACAACTTTCACAGATTTCGCATTTTCTATCACATGATAATTAGTGAGAACAGTATAAAAACCGTTTTGTTTTTTAATAATAGTTCCTGAAGCCGTTTCTTTATCATCAACTAGGACTTTTACAGTAATTTCTTTTAAGACATTCTTTAATTCTGATTCTGATAATGTCCCTGGTTTGCGTGCGAATAGGGAAGAACTACAACCTGTGATAATAATAGGAGAAGCAGGAAATAAGAGAATGAAGAATAATAATAAATGGGATAATTTGTGTAATTTCATAGATGATAAACCTGGTATATTTATTGATGTAGGTTGGGTTGAGGTACGAAACCCAACATTTTTAAGTTGTTGTTGCTTAATTAGTTGTTGGGTTGCGCTGTCGCTTAACCCAACCTACAGTTTTTATTGATCAGATTGATTTTGTTGCAACCAATTCTCTAAATCTGTCAACACAGAAAAATCTAACAAATCTTCAGCCAATGTTTCTATTTGTTCTCTAGATAACTGCTCAATTTTTGGTACTAACACTTGAGGAACTGTACCAAAGCGACGGTTTAATAGTCGCATAATCAGCTTTCTTTCTCCTGTTTCTAATCCTAATTCCTTCCATTCTCTAATGGCTCTAGGTTCTTCTGTAATTGGTCCTAATAACATGGCTTCTACTTCCTCTCTAGTTAATTTGTTGAATTTGTAAGTCATTATTTTCGTAACTAAATCTATTATCGCTTGTTTTTCTAGGTTGTCTACCTCCGTATTTTGGGCTTTTTTTAGTAAAATTTTAGCGGCTTCTCTGGCTTTATTTTCAGGAGTATTGGTTAGTAACATTAACCCTATTCCTAAAGATTGGTTTTCTAAATCTCCTAATTCATCAAGATATATTCTCTTGACTTTGTAACTATCTACCAATACATCATGAATGAGGTAATTAGATGGTTCTAAACTTCGTGATGGAAAAATTATGACTCCAAACCAGTTGTCATACCTAACTTTATGACGATAGAGAAATGTCATGATTTCAGTGAAGAACCGATGATATAAATCTTTATCTTCTTGAAATTGCACTTCAGCGAAAAATGCTATTTTTGGATTAGCATGATCTGGAGGTAAAAATACTCCATCAATTCTAAATGCTGTCTCTTTGACTTCGATAGAATCAAATTGATAGTCTGCTGCTTCTGGAGGTTTTTGATCTACCAGTTCAAAGATTAAACCGGGAAATTGTTTAAATAGCTGATAAAAAAGGGTGTCTCGACGCATGGTAAATTTTATTTGTCCTTAAATACTTTGAAAATATCAACTGTACAAGTTAAATTACTACCATTTTTTACCGCACAAGAAGAATTTCTATATGCTTGGGAAGCATCACCATTTAACACCGCAGTAAAAGCTTTTAATTCCACATCAGGAGCATCTGAATCTAACAATGTTAAAATCAAAGTATGACAATCTTTCCCTGTAGTGGTACATAAAGACTTAAATCTTTGATTAGGATTATTTTCTGCTTCTGAATAACCCCAAGTTAAATCCTTCAAAGTTCCATTATCATAAGCAGTTTGTAATTTTGGTGTTACTTCTTCACATCTTCGTTGCGGAGGGAAACCAGCTTTTACAAAATTCGTGCGTTTCCACTCTATCAAATCTCGCGTTTTGTCTTGGTATTTAACTTTGGTGGTGTTTTCCCCATCACTGTTTGTTTCACAGGAAAAAACAACCTCTTTAGGTTTTTGACACCCTGTTAAGATCAGGTTTAGACTAAACATAATAATGAATAACAACCACTGATAACTTCTCATAATTGCACTTGTGGGTATATTAGATTATTCGTTGTAGTATATTATGCCTCACATAGAGGGTTGATGTATGTAAAATTTACGCAAATATTTGTTTAATTGCGTCTTTCTCATTTTCTCGTTTCTCGTTTCTCGTTTCTCGTTCCCATACTCTGTATGGGAATGAATTAAGGAAGTCTCTGACTTCCGTTGTAGTAGAGTCAGAGACTCTATCACAGCATTCCCAGTCTGGAGACTGGGAACGAGAGATGGTTACTTAATATCAGTTATCCAAGCTTTAATAACATAATCTCCTAAAGCCTCATTTTCTGATTTAATTTTCAACTCGTATTCACCTTTTTCTACCATCATAGAAGCTGTGAAATTATTGTCTTTATTTTCCACATCTTTCACGGTTATAAAATTCTGATCATCTAATTTACGAATAGTGAAAATAGGATTGAAATCATTACTAACTATTTCCACAGTTAAATATTGTTTCTTCTCACTTGTAAATTTATAACCATCAAAAAATTTATCACTAGCTAATTCTTTCTGATCTGCTGTTGTTAATTGTCCTTGTTTTTCTTTACCATCTGCTATTAATTGATTATCTGGTTTTTTTAGTATGAAAATTATCCCAATAACCACAACAACAGCTAAAATAAATCCCGTAATTAATTTAATAGGAATTTTGATTTTTGGTGGTGGAACTGGTTTTTTATTTAATTTTCTCAATGCTGCTAATGATTCAGTTGCATTTTGAAACCTTTGTTTATAACTTTCACAAATCATTTGATTTAATACAGCAGCAAATTCAGGGCTAACATTTGCTTTTGTTTGCCAATTTTCAGCTAATAAAGGTGTATAATTAGGGTCTTCTCCAGTAACTGCAAAAACCCCAATCATTCCCATAGAATAAATATCACTCGCAAATGATACTGTTCCTAATGTAATTTCCGGTGCAATATATCCTTTTGTACCGCCAAAAATTGAACCTATTTTTGTTCCGGGAATAGTTACCTCTTTCGCTAAACCAAAATCAATGACAACTAATTTATGATCGGTAATTTTGCGAATAATATTTTCTGGTTTAATATCTCGATGAATTACAGAATAACCAGGATTAGTTTGAATATATTCAAAAACCTCTAAAATCTCAATTAATAAAGATATGGTTTTTTGTTCTGATAATTTTTGTCCTGGTTTAATTTCCTCACTTAAAGAATGTCCTTGAATATATTCCTGCACATAAAAATATTCATCCTGTTCATCAAAGTATTCGTAAATTGTCGGAATTTGTTTATAGTCTTCTCCCAGTTTAGCTAATACTTGAGTTTCTATTCTGAAAAGCCTTAGATATTCTTGCCAGTATTGATTTAATATCTCTTGCTGTTTTTGAATTGGTAAATTTTCAATATCTAATTTAGCTGCTGTAGGTTTTTTGAGTTGTTTTAAAATCCGAATTGGTTGATTTGGATGGTGAGAATCTTTAATTTTATAAGTAATTCCAAAACCCGTGTTACTAGATAAAATCTCGATAACTTTATAACGGTCTTTAAGCAAAGTGCCTATTTTCAAAATATTATTCATAATCTATTATTTAATAATATAGGGACAATTGATGAATTGTCCCTACAATAGTTTCAAGTTACGCACATTTAATTATATTCCCTATTTCCTATGAATTAAGTTGTCTGCAAATTGCAAAAACTGAAGTGTAACCGTGAAGAAAAGTTCTCTCACTCACAGGTCCGATTTCACCACTACCAAAAAAACCGCCTATGGGGATGTCATGGAAGTAACGCCCAAATAGCTGAGAATCAAAATTAGGCTGACCGTAAAGACCTGCACCTCTTCCAACACAACTAAACATCAAAGCTGCCAAAGGAGAAGATTCACTGCTGTTGTGGTCAAGATATTCTTGTAAAAGCAATTCTAGGTCTTCAGCAGAAGCTTGAGCATCCCGCAGGTGAAATTGTAACCTTTGACCAGGACGAATGCGATCGCCAATAGCGATCGCACCAGCGGATGGATCTACACCCAGTAGATTGCGAATTAAAAAATCACCCTGCTGTAAAGAAGGTTTAAACTCATTCATTGCTAAACCAACAAACAGAGAATTCTGTGCCAGCAAACGTTCTTGTTCACTCAGACTACCAATCAAATCTCGCAAAATTACTAAAGGAACTTGCTCATCTAACTCCAAAATAATATTGCGTTCAGCTTTAGTCACGCGCAATGGCTGGCCAATCGGTCGGCATCCTTGGGCTACAATTGTTTCCAGCACAATATCACCACTCAAAGCTAAACCCACCGTCCCCTCACGATAAAGACGATTGTGACAAAATAGAGCAATGCGATCGCTCACAAACCCACCACTAGCTTGTCCCCCCACAACTACCGAACCCGGATAAGCAAAATCCAAACCCTGCAATAAATCATTAGTTGCTGACGAGAACGCACTAGACAATAAAATAAACTGAGGTACTGGTGATGGTGGCACACCGACTAAATCAATCCAAGCATCGGGAGAACTATCCAAATCAGGTAATTCTTCAGCCACAACATGAAAAGCCTGGATATTCACCCCTGGAAGATGGGCTAAAGTCAAACTGATAGCTGGTTCTGCTTCGATTTCTTGAGTTTTTCCTGGTTCTGTCCTACCAACTACACCAGCAGCACTACAACCAATCAGCACAGGTACTGAAAGTTTTTCGGCCAGCAATGGCAATAGTCGGGAATATTCACTTGTAAAAGCAGACGAAATGAATACCAGCCCCAGATCCGCAGGTGCTGTTAAAGATGAGACAGCTTGTTGTACCACATCTGCAACAGCTGCTTCTAAAGAAGGACGGGTTGATAGGGCATTTGCCCACTGCATTTTGTCTGCCATGAGTTCTGGGCTTCTTTCTCTATTGAGGCTAGTAGTTGATGGTTTTATCCAGGGAAGTATTGCATCCGACAAGAGTTCATGCACCAGCCCTTCATCTACCCCCGCATCTAGGACGGTGACTTCTTGCCAGATGCATTTAAATATATTGTATGATTGTTTTTCTGTAGTACTGTCCCCACAAAATCTTAAAACATAGAGGAGAACACAGTACAGATGAGGCAATTTGTTGTATTAGTTATAGATTACCAAGCTCAAATACTAACTGATCAGGTCAGTGGTTAGAATAGTAAGCGATAGAGCAAACACTGGAAATTTTGAATTTTTTTCTACACTAGTATAAACAACACATAACGAGACTAAAGCAATGACAAATATCCAAGAAACAGCAAATCCCGATATTCAAGAAAAGATCCAGGAAGAAGTTGAACAGGCGCGTGTTGTCTGTGATATCACAGGTAGCGGTTCGCCTGAGTGTGCTGCGGCTTGGGATGCAGTTGAAGAACTGCAAGCTGAAGCCTCCCACCAACGTCAACAGAAGCCAAAGAACTCTTTAGAAAAGTACTGTGATGCCAATCCAGAAGCAGATGAGTGCCGACTCTACGAAGACTAAAAATTGAGTTAATCCTTTTTCTTTTAGTCTAGTACAACGCGGCGGAAATAAAACTACTATTAAAAATCCCTAAAAAGCTTGTGTAATCTGCTTTTTTAGTTTTTAATTGTTAATTCCGCCGTGTCAGTTTCAATAAACTATCAAGTAAAAGATAAATAAATTTTAGATTGATCACCTGAAAAAATTTATGCCACAAATTTGGTTTCGACCTTACGTCTGGATGGAATATAGATTAGCCTTATTATTTACAGTAATTATTCCCCTGATTCTGCTGATTTGGGCATTTGTACAAAAATCAGAAGCAATACAACGCTTATTAATGATTTACTGGCGAGTAGCAAGTTTATTGCTAATAACACTTTACTTAATGATTGGGGGATTGGCCGTAAGTTTTATTTCTGCTTTAATAGCTCGTATTCTCATCCCCATTTCTCTATGGTTCTGGGTTGATATCAACGATGAAATTGAATATCAATCCAGTGGTTTATTGAAATTGATTTTCACCTCTTGGCGCTGGGCAACAACTGTTTATTGTATTCTGAGTACAGTAGCTCTTGTACCTTTTTTGGGTTGTGCTTTTTCTGAAATTTCCCTGAAAAGCCCCCACTGTAGCGTTTGGTTAGAAGCACCATTACTGTTTAAAGACTACTTTCATCACAATAGTAAACCTGCTTTTCTGAGCTTTCTCGCCATAATTGGTTTAGTAGTTTATGTAGTTTATTTAAGCTATTTTGTATTGATTAAACTAGGCAAGCAAGGGCGTTCAGCCACACAATAACCAGAATATAAAGATAAAAAATGAAGTATGAAAATTAATTATCAGATGTAAATACTTCAGATGAGTAAATAAGTTACATGGTTTTTGATTGATGAATAATTCCATTGGTAAACGGCTAGAACAATATACTGTCAAACGCCCTCAAGAAGTCTTAATAGTCACGATCAAAATGACTGATGAGCAAGATAAAATTGCAATTTTTAAAGGCTTTTCTAGCTCTTTAATGCGTTCTACTGCCTTTGACCCAGATGTACCTGTTTTACCAGATGAAGCCACAATTATCAGTATTGATCGCATCGGTAGCCCTTATAATCCTGAATCACCCCGTTATATCGAAAGAGGAATCTCTTGGGAAGCTATGCAACTCCTATTAGCGGAAGTAGGAGTCTAAGTAGGTGGGCGTTAAAAATTGTCGTTGGGGTAAGGCAGGGAGCAGGGGGCAGGGTGCAGGGTGCAGGGGGCAGGGTGCAGGGGGCAGGGGGAAAGAGGGTTTCAGCCCTATTTACTTTTCTTCACATACCTTTAAATTTTTCTGTTTACCTGACTTGAAAATAAGACCCCACCCCTAACCCCTCCCCGCAAGCGATGAGGGGAATAAGAAGTTTTTCATCCCTCCTAGTGTACGCAGTTCATGATGGCTACTTAAGTTAGAAATTCAGCTTAATTGTGAATTGTGAATTGTGAATTGTGAATTGTGAATTGTGAATTGTGAATTTTGCTCATGTCCCTTTCTGGATACACCCTCCCCGTTTTTGCTTGTGCTGCTGCTGTTGCCGCTTTACACTGGTTACGTCATGGTCAACCCCTGTCTGTAACTTCAGTGGATTTGATTGAACCAGACGTAATCGCCGAAATACCAATTGAACAGGTAGCCGGACTTTCTGAAAATAGCGCTTTGGCAATTACTCGCAGTGCTCCGGGTGATAACCTTGATTTGACTAAAAATACGCCAATTTGGGCTTTGGTGCAATGGGATCACAGAGATGGGGAATCAGTTGTGATTAAGGGTGGTGAGGGAATTGGTAAGCAATTCAATGGTGAAGGGAAAGCCGCAATTTATGGTTATGCTCAAAGGTTGTTAACAGAGAATTTGCAGCGGTTGCTCACCCTAGGGGAAAAAATCACCGTCACGATTATTTTACCAGAAGGGCGATCGCTGGCTTTGAGAACTTCTAATGCTGCTTTTGGTGTAGTTGAAGGACTTTCCTTATTAGGAACAACGGGCATTTCTCAACCTTTGAGTACACCAGATCAACTCACAGCTTTTCGTGCGGAGTTACAAGATAAAGCCAGTCGCTTTGAGAATTTAGTCTTCTGTATTGGCGAAAACGGCTTAGATTTAGCGCGAAAACTAGGGATAAATTCGGAACAATTGGTAAAAACGGCTAACTGGATTGGACCGATGTTAGTAGAAGCTGATTTGCTAGGAGTCAAAGAAATTTTATTATTTGGCTATCACGGTAAACTGATGAAACTCGCAGGGGGAATTTTTCACACCCATCATCATTTAGCTGATGGCCGACGGGAAATTTTAGCAGCACACTGTGCCATTTTGGGTTTACAGTCTCCAGATATAGAGACAGTGTTTCATAGCCCTACTGCGGAAGCAGCATTAAAACATCTGCGATCGCTTGACCAAAATACTGGTAGTAATTGGGTTAATCAAGTTTATAGCGCCATTGCGGAAACCATTGATACTCGTTGCCAAGAATATATTCACAGTCACAGCGATAGGGGGATAAATACCACAGTCTGTGGTTCAGTTCTTTTTGACCGCGATCGCCAAATTATCGTCAAGAGTAAAACTGGTTGTATGTTAGTAGGAAAATTATGCTAACTTATTATGAATTAACATAAACAAACCAAATAAATAATTTTTTGAGTACCTACTCTCGAGTGATTTCTTGCTTTTAATCACCAGTCAAATTAATCGGTTAAACAGACGCGGCAGCAGTCGCGTCTATATATTAGGTTTTTTCGACTATTACTAGCCTAAAAAAGCTGGAAATAGTGATGATCATCTTCAATTAGACAGATTTATCCTTAAAAGACACACTCTCGCCATCATGAATACAGCGGTGACTCTACCAACCGAACCAGCATCTCAAACACAGTCAAATTTGAGAAAGCTTGATCGCCAAATTGTTGTAATTTTAGACTTTGGTTCTCAATATTCTGAACTAATAGCTCGTCGTATCCGCGAGACTCAAGTATATTCTGAAGTCCTTTCCTATCGCACTACAGCTGAACATTTACGCCAACTCAATCCGAAAGGGATTATCTTCTCTGGAGGTCCGAATTCAGTATATAGTGATCATGCTCCCCATTGTGACCCAGAAATCTGGAATTTGGGAATCCCCATTTTAGGCGTATGCTATGGGATGCAATTGATGGTCAGTCAACTAGGTGGGGAAGTAACCAAAGCTGAACGAGGTGAATACGGGAAAGCATCATTATATATAGATGACCCTACAGACTTGTTGACTAATGTTGAAGATGGCACCACAATGTGGATGAGTCATGGCGACTCAGTCACAAAAATGCCACCGGGATTTGAATTACTAGCACATACAGAAAATACTCCTTGTGCAGCTATTGCTGACCACGACAAGAAACTTTACGGTGTACAGTTCCATCCTGAAGTCGTACATTCCCTTGGTGGCATAGCATTAATTCGTAACTTTGTTTATCACATTTGCGACTGCGAACCCACCTGGACAACAGCAGCTTTTGTAGAAGAGTCAATTCGGGAAATTCGCGCTAGAGTCGGTGAAAAGCGGGTGCTGTTGGCGCTTTCAGGGGGAGTAGATTCTTCAACTCTGGCATTTTTGCTGTATAAAGCCATTGGTGAACAGCTAACTTGTGTGTTTATTGATCAAGGCTTTATGCGGAAGTTAGAGCCAGAACGATTGCTGAAGTTGTTCCAAGAACAGTTTCACATTCCCGTAAAATATGTGAATGCACGGGATCGCTTTATTGCTTCTATTGCTGGTGTCACAGACCCTGAAGAAAAACGCCGTCGCATAGGACATGAATTTATCCGCGTCTTTGAAGAAACATCCAAAGACCTTGGCCATTTTGACTATTTAGCTCAAGGTACATTGTATCCAGATGTAATTGAATCTGCTGATACCAACGTTGATCCGAAAACAGGTGAACGGGTAGCAGTCAAAATCAAGAGTCATCACAATGTTGGTGGTTTACCCAAAGACTTAAGATTTAAACTGGTGGAACCGTTGCGGAAACTTTTTAAAGATGAAGTCCGCAAAGTTGGTCGTTCTATTGGTTTACCAGAAGAAATTGTCCAAAGGCAACCTTTCCCAGGTCCTGGTTTAGCAATTCGCATTTTAGGTGAAGTCACCGCCGATAGGTTAAATATTTTACGCGATGCCGATTTAATTGTCCGCCAAGAAATTAACCAGCGCGGCTTGTATCATGAAGTTTGGCAAGCATTCGCTGTATTACTACCGATTCGGAGTGTAGGTGTCATGGGTGATAAACGTACCTATGCTTACCCGATTGTTTTACGGATTGTCACTAGTGAAGATGGGATGACGGCAGATTGGGCCCGTGTACCTTATGAGGTCTTAGAAGCCATTTCTACCCGCATTGTCAACGAGGTCAAAGGGGTAAACCGCGTGGTTTATGATATCACTTCTAAGCCACCTGGAACTATTGAGTGGGAGTAAACTACCTACACTGAAGCGTACAGTTTGGGCTTTTATTTTAGCTAAATGAGCAGCGATCGCAGTAAAATTACTCTTAGTGTGTGGTGACTGAGGATAGAACAAGAAGCTGATTTAAGATTCTTATTTCAATTCCCAACACTAATGGAGATATTATGCAAGCTAATCTCCCCTTGGCTGGCTTACGCATTCTTGTCGTTGATGATGATGAGGATAGCCGTTTTTACATAACTACGGTTTTAGAAGCTGATGGAGCCAGTGTTCAAGCAGTTCCATCAGCTGCCTCTGCTAGAGAAATACTACCTAATTTCCAACCTGATGCGTTAATCTGCGATATTGCTATGCCTGAAGAAGATGGTTATACCTTCATTCGTAAGGTGCGATCGCTCAAAGTAAATCAAGGAGGACGAGTTCCTGCTATTGCTCTTACTGCTTATACAGATAGTGAAGATCGTATCTGTGCCTTAGAAGCTGGCTTTCAAAATCATGTAGCTAAACCTGTTGATCCAAGTGAATTAGTCGCAATTATCGCTAATTTAGTCAAGTTGAATCAATTTGTACTCAGTAAATCACACGGTTTTCTTTAAAGACTGGTTTACAAGTTGAGATCGTTTACCAAGACTATTTTACTCCCGGTTCAAAGCTAATGTTTTCAGACTTGTATGCTGGCGGTTCAACATGAATTAAAATCCTAACTGGACTAAAGCGTGCTTCTAATTGGCTTTCGACTTCTTCGGTAATACGGTGAGCAGTTTCTACATCTGGTGCATCTACTATTAAATGCATTTCCATAAAAACTTGGCGGCCAAGAACGCCACGGGAGGCGATATCATGACAGTTAACCACTCCAGGAACAGCAACAGCGATCGCATGGATAGCTTCGGGAGCGATCGCCATTTCATCGACTAAAGAAGGTAAATTCTCTTTTAAAACCGACCATCCACTCCAAAATACCAATAAAGCCACAGGAAAGGCTAAGACTACATCTAGCCATTGAAAATTTAACCACCAAATACCAATCAAACCACCAAGTACAGCAATCGTCACCCAAACATCACTCATTGTATGTGTAGCATCAGCAATCAAAATTGGGCTACCTATCCGCTTACCTACACCACGTTCATAAAAGGTGACAAAAATATTCACACCTAAGACAATCAGTAATAGCCATAGTTCAGCTGCTGTTATTGTTACAGGTTCACTACCTTTAAGAATTCTCTCCACTGCTCCTTGGATAATCTCAAAACAGGCTATTCCTAAGAAGGCCGAAATTCCCAAGGCTCCTACCGCTTCAAATTTGTGGTGTCCATAGGGATGTTCTCGATCTGGATATGGGGAAGAAAACTTACTAGCAAACAATCCTAAAACATTGTTGGCACTATCCGTCACACTATGCAATGCATCAGCTAACAAACTCAGAGAACCTGTTGAGTACCCCACAAATGCTTTTAATCCCATTACAAATAAATTAAGTAATAGGGTAATAATTAAAACTTTTCGCACTTCGGCACGGTTATCGTAAGTCATAGATAATTTATAACATCAAGTTCTATGACTTCTACTGTAAAACATAATTCACAAATAAACACAAATAAAATGTATCAAAGTCTTACTCTGTAAGGAATAAGTCTATCGACAGCTTCTAAATTTACTACTAATTTATTGAGATTTTTTTTAACTAAAATTAGCTGCTATCCTGATATATTTGGGTATTATTATCGTCGATAATAGACGATTATTATCATTAGTAAGTCAACGTTAAAAAAACATCAAAAAGCTCTATGTCTTCTACCCCTCTGACACTAAATCTAGGTGAAGGTTCTGTCTCCTTCAGTTTTTCACCCCAAGCAGCACAAGAATTAAAAGCCGCAATAGATGAATTAATGACAAGTCTGAAAGCTGTTGCTGTTAAACCTACCCCAGGTGGTGGTAAACTTACTCCCCAACCTCCTTTGGAATATCGCTACACTGGTGAGGTTTTTTTAGAAGTTTTTTGCAATCCTAATATCTGGCCGACTCCCTTTGCGGCTAAAGTTCTACTCACTGTTCGCAACGTTAACCTTCGCGTGACTACAGAAGCTGAACTCACTCGCGTTATTGAGGATATTAACCAGTATTTAGAACAAGTTGGTTAACTGACTAAGTAGCCATCATGAACTGCGTACACCAGAACACATGAAAAAAAACTTCTTATTCCCCTCCACGAAACAGCGGGGAGGGGTTAGGGGTGGGGTCTTATTTTCAAGTCAGGTAATAATTTGCGATTAAAAAATATACTTGTTCAAAGTCATTAACTCTAAACAAGTATAAATAAAACAATTACTACTTTCAAAAGGCAATGGGTAGGCGTAGCCAATCGTACATATCACTTGCTGCAAAAGTAGTATAAATTTAGGCTGTAGGTTTTCTGCTTTCTTGAGAAATTCAAATTAGAGACTGTACCGTAGATTTAGGTTCTAGTAATTGGTTATGTCATCCATACATCAAAACTTAACACCCAAGCCAAAATCTAAAATTTAGGCTTGACTAATCGTTATCCCATTCTTCCCGACCAATTAAATCACCAATGCGATCGCGCAACAAAAAGTCACATTTCTCTAATTCACATTCAACGCATACCCACTCTCTGGCTGGGATGTATTGGCAGAGTGTATATATTGGTTGCTGACGGCTCAACATTCCCTTTTGTACCAGTTGGCGTGCTTCGTCCTGGATGACATCCAGAGAGTAGTAATTGATAGAAGGCACCGTATTCACACTCATGTTTTTACTCACAAATTTACATTTAGATAGTATTCCCAATGTTAATCAGGAACAAAGATGGCAATAATTAGACCTGTGGCTAGGTTTTGTAGTTTGCTATACGGAACTATTATCATTTTGACGCTACAGACCTGTAAATTATCTAAAGAAATATTAAGTTTGTCAAGGAATCATAACATTGTTGATAAATACCCTTCACATTATGAGTACTTGGGTAGTTATAGCAGGTGACAGTGTGAAAAGTATTTTGGTGTCTAGTTTTGATAATCAGTTGGTGTCATAATCACCTTGTCTGACTACTCACAACTTAACTACCCGGAATTAGGGGCGTACCAATTTGCTCCTGTCATTGATCCCACGCTGCATGATCTCTCTGGGTAAACTTACCAGAAGTAGCGCTTCTGACGGTTTAATATTGTGTCCAATTTATAGCTTTAGCATCTCGCTAGAGATATACTTATTCATTAAGGCTAACGCTATGACACAAATAGGTTTTTTGAGAAGCAATTATTCAGACTTTAATTTGTAATGTTTTCACAAAAAAATAGCCCAGCAATTTTTTGCCGGAAATAGGGTATAAACTATTGCAAGTTATAATGAATAATTTACACCTGTAATTTTTATAGCAACCCATCTATTAACATTTTTTTAACCTATTCTACTATTTATTAATCAACTTGGCCGCTACTTGATACTAAAAACCTGGTTTGGAGCCAGGTTTCTGGTTATGTATCTGATTCAAAAACCTGACTCAGTATGTGGTCAGTTCTCAACTAATTATTCGGGAACATCTGGCTCATTTTCATCTGATAACCCCACTGGACGCTCCTGCTGGAGTTGGTTTAATAAACTCAGCACTTTAGTACCTCGCTCTATAGAGCGATCTTCAATAAACAGAACTTCTGGCGTGCGACGTAGCCTTACTCTCGCACCCAATTCACTGCGGACGTAACCCGTCGCTGACTTTAAACCCGCCATTGTTTCAGCCTTAGCTTCCTCTGTCCCATAAATGCTGACGAAGATTTTAGCGTGTTGCAAGTCACCGGAAACGTCCACATCAGTGACACTTACCATTCCTGTACCCACACGGTCATCCTTAATCCCGTTGAGCAGCATTTGGCTAACTTCCCGTTTAATTAATTCAGCAACGCGGGAAACGCGGCGATTTGTAGCCATATAAATTCCGCCTTCTCACAGAGGTTGTACAACATAAATAGATGCTTTTTTTGAGAGGATATTGCTTAAATTGGCTAAAGCCCACAGCAACATTTCCAATAAATTAACAATGATAGTATAGTCCTTGTCTAGATAGTACTTAAACCTAGCATTGCCCGGAGAGTCAGCGTTAAGAAAAATAAACCCCCCATAAAAAAGCCCAAAATAGCAATTAAGGTGATTGGGCGTTTGAAAAGCGGCTTTAATGGTTCAAAGGCGTTCAGAAAAAGACCTAAGACGATACTAATTAAGTACCGAGGGTAGCGAAAGACGTTATCCCAAAATCCGTCAAACATTTGAATATAGACTGCCTTGTTATAAAATGTAAGTTTGTTTTCAGGTGCTTATTTAACGTAATTATAATCTATGGTGCTGAAAATCGATCAATTCATCTAAAATATGATTCGTTAGTTATATTGGCTTTATTTACGTAGCTGAGTTTTAGTTGAATCATAAATAAATGGTCAGTCAAATCCCCAAAGAAACTTGCCCACGTCCCTTTTTAAAGTGGGCTGGGGGTAAAAATCGCTTGATTCCGCAATATGAAGGTTATTTTCCCCCGCATTTCCATACTTACTATGAACCCTTTTTAGGTGGAGGGGCTGTGTTTTTTCATCTGCGACCTAAAACAGCAATTTTAACTGATATTAATGCCGAATTAATTACTACTTATCACTGTGTTAGAGATCATGTTCAAGAATTAATTGAACTACTAAAAGAACATAAAATCGGACATAATCCAAGTTATTACTATGATGTCAGAAATTATTGTGAACGCACTGATTTAGAAAAAGCGGCTCGGTTTATTTATCTGAATAAAACCTGTTTTAATGGTCTTTATCGGGTCAATTCTCAAGGTAAATTTAACGTGCCTTTGGGCAGATATAAAAATCCTGGTATTTGTCAAGAAGATGTTTTGCGAATTGCATCACAAGCACTTTCTCAAGCAGACATTCAACAAGCCGATTTTACCGAAGTCTTAAATTATGCGACTAGCAGTGATGATTTTGTCTTTTTTGACCCACCATATTATCCTGTGAGTGAAACTAGCTATTTTACGGCTTACAGTCGCTATGCTTTTGCTGAAAGTCAGCAAGTTGAATTAAGGGATGTATTTGTAAAATTAGCTGAACGTGGTGTGAAAGTTATGCTATCTAATTCAGATTGTAAATTTATTCGTGAGCTTTATAGCAATTTCAATATTCATACCATATCAGCAGCCAGGTCAATTAATTCCAATGCTAAAAAGCGGGGAAAAATTACTGAAGTATTAGTAACTTCATACAGCAGGAGTCAGGAGTCAGGAGTCAGGAGTCAGGAGTAAAACTGGCTTGGTGTCTAGGTTTCAATTTTGATTCTGTACCTCATTGATCTGCAATCTGCTGTATTAAATATGATTGTTAGACCAGGCAATAAAGGAACTTAAATTATGAACTGCGAGCAAATTCTGATTATACCCAACTTGTTTGGTTAACCATGATATGGCTTGTGGTTTCATACCTCCACCGTCAATTAATACGATTGCTGCTGCTGGATAACAATCTTGAATATTTAAATTTAGATGATGTAACCGCTTTTCCACCTTGAGTCATGTTTATCCTGATTATCTTCAAAAAGGTTCTTCATATTAGGATTCCTTAGAAGGGACAGGAAATGATGGAGTATAAGAATTTTTGATGAGATAAATCAATCAAAAACCAGAAATATTATAGTAATTGCGTACTCAAAAATAAATGTATTGATATAAATCCCACATTCGGCATCTCATTTTCTAGTACATATACAAGTGTAACAAGTAGCAAAAATAGCTTAATTAAATATAAACTCATAATTAACTGATTAACAAATATAGCAAACAAAAAAAAATTGATATTATTTACGAGATGATTTATTAGGTGTTACGACTATTTCTAGTTTCGGTATTAGGGGCAAATTTGCTGACAGTTGGGTAGATTGAGGGCATAGCCGCTCTTACACTTGAGTTTTAAAACCATTTTCATTCTTTGACAATCTGACATCTAGTGTGGGTGTTTCAACAAGATGAATAGTTGTGGAAGCAATAGCAACTCGACCCTCTGTTAGATCAATCTCATCGAGGATATTGCTGAAAAGTTCATCTTTTTTACCTCGACGCTTCTTATAGTCTACTACATACCGTAGTGTAAATTCCATCCAGTTATCATTGGCAGCTAAGGTAACAGTTGGTTCAATTCTGGCATCTTCAATTAAATACTTATGTACCATATTTTGCCATCTTTCCCTAGCATGAATTACGTACTCACCAACAACATCATCTGCAACTCGTTGAATGATTTCTCTTGTTAAGCGGCGATCGCTTCCGTATTTTACTGGTACAGTAATCTCATCCCAGACAAAAGGAAAGTCGGCAGAATAATTAAACACGGGTTCTTTGAAGACAAAGCTATTCGCAATCCGCACAATCCGTCCGTTATAAAGGTCGGCTTTCACCCAGTCACCACACTCCATGATGGTGGTACGGAGAATACTGATATCTATAACGTCTCCCCTAATTCCCCCAAGTAAAACTCTGTCTCCAGGCTTATAAAATTGACCAAAAGAGATAGCAACCCAGCCTGCAAAGCTGGCAATTACCTCTTGCAAAGCAAAAGCGACACCAGCACCAATAACCCCGAAGATGACTGTTAACTGGCGGAAGTTGTCGCTAAATATACTAGCAGCAAACAGAAAAATCAACCCATAGCCGATGAAGTTGATTGTCTTGCGGAGGTGATAGCGGGTATCATTATCCTGAATGTAACGAGGTACAGAATTACTTAAGGCGCGGACGATGAGAGTAATAACTAAAACAGCTATGCAGACTTGGATAAGTTTTCCCACAGCAGGGTCTTTTAGCCAATGTTGAATTGTATTTATAAAGTCCATCGTTAGCAATCCTGATAATTTGTTTTACTAATGAATATCATTCAATATAGGCATCTATAGGCATCTGAGGAGTAATTTGATGATGTGTCTTGAGGTAAATAGTGTTGTGGTTGTGTAGATTGCAGCACCTGAAGTTGATTGTTTGCTTCTGTTAGTTGACGATTGAGGTCTTCATTTTCGTAGGTCTGTTGTTCGATTTCCCGCATGAGTTCAGACCTTTTTCTCATACCTTTGATGGCTGGAAATAATGAGACAATGAAGCCAAATAATACGCCAAAACTAAAGGTAATTAGAAGTATTAGCGCCATTGACAAGTCTAGCGATCGCCACCCTAAAAATTGTACTGCTACCGGGGCTGAGTTTTGCAGTGCGAAAGTCACAGATGCGATCGCGATCGCTAATGCTAATAAAGTCAGTATTCGCATGGTATATCTCCATCAATTAATTTCGTATCATTGCTGATTTGACCCAGATTCTTTGCCATTTGATGGATTTAATGGACTGTCGAGGGGAGAGAGGCGAAATCCCGGTGCTTTGTAGTCTTTAGGTAAGTAATTTTCGGGAATGGTGATTTGATTACCATCTCGAATTGCTGAATAATGCGGAGAGAGAATTTCAATATCTGCTTCGTTGCATTTATCTTGGATGTTCTGATGGAGTTCTGAGTAAATTCTCGCCATAATCGCGGGCTGATTTGTATAAGCGTTGATTTCATAACTAACATAGAAATCATCCAAACTGGTTTGTAATATAAACGGCGCAGGTTCTTTGAGGATACGTGGTGTTGCTACAGCCGCATCTATTAGCACCTGATGAACTTTTCGCCACGGTACATCATAGCCAAGAGTTACCGTAGTGTGCAGAACTAAATAATAGTTGGGGTCTTGAGCCAGAGCGCTATAGTTGATAATCTGGCTGGTTAGCACTGTCCCATTGGGGATAGTAATGACGACATTTTTGACAGTGCGAATCCGGGTGACAAACAAAGTTTTCTCGACGATATCACCAATTGCATCGTTAATCTTGATGCGATCGCCAATCCGAAAAGCGCGAGTATAAATGAGAATCACCCCTGCAACAATGTTAGCCACAGCTGCGGATGAACCGAGTGATAGCAGAACACCCAAAAAGACCGAAATTCCCTGAAATGCTGGTGAACCAAATCCAGGTAAAAAAGGCATCGCCACTACTAACGCCAAAGCGACTATTAAAAATAACGCTAGTTTAAAAGTAGGTTCTGCCCATTCTGGGTAAAATCCAGGTAAAGATAAATTCCCGTTACCTAATTCTCTAAAAATAGGTCGAATAAACTTAATAATATAATACGCACAAACAATAATTATTCCCAGGTAAATTACTTTAGGTAAATAAGCAACTAATCCCTCTATAGCACCTTCCAAAGATAAAAATAAATAACTCAACAGATTTGTGCTAATTTTTCTAGTCCAGGGGAAGAAACTCAATACTAATGGAACATAAATAAAGAGGATACCCAGTACCACTACAAGGCGAATTGACTTAATAATATTATTTAAAATATAGGTGATTCGTGATGCAGGCAAAAGCTCAAAATTTTGAATGCGTACAGCAGGTATGCTTGTTCCTTGCCAATTACTTACCCAATTAAATATTTTCTGAAATATCTGATTTAAAATCTTGAAAACAATCAAAAGGACAACGGTAGAAATAACCGTATAAAGAACGCCAAAGAGAATATTTTTTAAGCTCCTGTCTTGTCTATATTTAGTGATATTAGTACTAATTGTTTGCACATATTCATTAGCCAGTTCTTGAGTTGTCTTACCTGCGGCTTTTGCATCACCATCTGTAATCGTAAATATGACTTTATCACCAGATAATACATTTGTTGTATTTGGTTGCTCAGAAACTTTTAAGGAACTAACGGGAATTGTTAGGTCTTTAGCCATGATTTCAATTCTGTTTGTCACCGCTTGCGATCGCTCTAATGCTGAAAACGACCCGACACCTGCTTTAATAACAAATAATGTTTGATCTCCCAAAACTACAGGAGCGCCATCTATCTTACTAACAGCTGGAGTTTTATCAGTGGGTGGAGCAGTATCCTGAGAATAGGCAAAAGGTATAGCAATGATGAGTATAAATACCATCAAAGCCAAAGTTAGGAATTTATTTATAAAATATTTTTTACTACTATTCATCAGTATTTATTACTTATATGAACTTATTCTGTGCTAAGTTAGTATAGAAGGACATATATGATTAATAATCAAGTTGACAAGAAATAGCATAAAAGTTCACTTATCTTAAATCAATACTTAAAGTTTTTAAAGAAAACAGATTACTCCTAAAAAATCTGTGTAATAAACAACGAATCAAAAATATATACTTAGGGCTTGCTGAAAAAGTCTTTTTGTTAGGGCTAGAAGTCATACCAATTCTCTGTAAAGTTGCGCCAAATAAATACCGTAGAGACGTTCCATGGAACGTCTCTACATCCGCCAATAAAGCGCATCCTCATAAAGAAATGGTATCAGGAGTCAGGAGTAAGAATTAGAAGAAGAGTCTTAAATCTGGTCAAGTGATAGGTCAATGAACAGTTTCAACGCTTATTCCTTGCACCTGATTCACATTTTTTACCTTCAAACTCTTGATATATCTAAGTTTTAGCTTTATTAAGCAAGCCCTACTTAAATATTTATAGTATTTAATCAAACTATGTCAATCTTGAAAATTGGAGTTTTTTTAGTGGGATAAAGATAAAGGCTATGTTGCTAAAGACTGTAGAGGAAATGATGTGGTCAGATGTGAAAAAGGTCAAACCAGGGGTATTAACTGGTTATGATCACCGCCTTCTTCTCTAATTCTCCCGTTACTGGGGGAGAAATAGAGGAGATTTTTGTGTTGTAAAAACAGGTGTATAAAGTGGATCAGGGCTTCAGATAAATTGAGTGATTTCAGCTTGTCTTCAGCAGGTTTTAACTTCAGCATGACCATTGCGAATAGCCCATGCTAGTTCTAACATTTGAGTCCAGCGCTTTTGTAACTGTTTGGGGGTACATTGGACAGCTTTTGCGATCGCTTGATCATTCTCAAGAGCAGTTTTCAGATTAAAGATTTGCTGTTGCTGTTCTGTGAGTTGATTCCAGAAAGTATCCCACTGCTGGGAAGATAAACCCAACTTATGTTCCAAACCAGCACCTAACCATTGATGTACTAATTGCCAATGGTGTTGTTTGGCAAATTTTTCCACATGGTATTTAAAGCGTTGTTGCAAATAGTCACGCTGACGGCTAGTTAAGCCTAGAATTTGGTCAATTTCCGGTGCTGAGAGGTCTTGCAGCTTGAGAGACAGGTAATCCATGCAATCAGATTGACCTTGAGATTCCAGATATTTCATCAATTCTGTAATCACGCGATCGCGTTCCGACTCCTCAGATGGATCAAAATTAGGTTTAGCAACCATTTGCGACCTAATCTGCTGCACCGCCAAATTACGTTGATAAGATTCTGCTTCTTCAGTCTTAGCTGAATCCACAGCCATCTCAATATCTACAGTAGTTTCTTGAGGCTGACGGCGAGCAAAACCTTGAGCGCGTAATACAATCAATTGTTGATTAGCACCACCCGGTAAATTAATCCGGCGTTTAGCATACTGCTCTGTAAACGCCATATACTCAGCTAGTTGTAGCTGAGTACGGGGGGTGTAATCTTCCGGTAATTCATTTTCCCGACGAAAAGCTTTAATCGCTTCGATATAAAAAGCTTGGAGAAAATCTTCAATCAGATTGTAACGAGCTTCAAAACCTAATTCTGAACCGGCAATTGTAACGTGGCGATAAACAATAGCACCTAGACTACTATGTAATTCCACACGTCCTTGTCTTGAACCCAACTGGTAGTAACGCAGGCACTTTTGTATTCGATGTCTTGCTAAAGTAATCTGCCAAGACCTGATTTGCCCAGAAGTTTGGATGCGAGAGCTTTTATCACAAATGCGTTCTACTTCTTTGGCTATGCGCTCGGCTATAGCTTGCACACACCCAACCGAAGCTTTAACTTGAGTCTGCAATTCCTGACCTAGCAGTTGCACTAAAGTATCAGTGTTACCAGCTGATAAGTCTTCGTTTGAAACATCGCTGTCAAAAGCAGGTGTAGAATTTGGCAGATTGACGAGGTTAGCTTTCATGACTTTTCCTGAAATTGGTATTGCACCTTAACTAAAACGCAGACACAGTACTTAAGGACAGTTCTAATGGGAGAATCTTGCTAATATTTACCAAGACCCACCACAGATATTGCTCACCTATAAGACTGTAGGAAATTTCAAAAGTTAAGGGCCTGTCAATTGTGTCGCTTTTTTTATCAGCAACTAGATCAAATTTGAGACATAGGTCTTTGTGGAGTGGGAAAACTAATCTAAAGCAAGGGAATGCCCAGATTTTTCGCCATCCCGTGTTCCCCAGTCCCCGCGCCTGTGAGTAGGAAAATTTCAAAACTGGAGTATGTTTATCACAATTTCCGAAACAGATGATTGCACTTGTAAAGCTCTCTTATTATACCCAAGCTGCTGCTGCTTCCCAACCTAACCCCCTCCGTGTAATTACTGGTTCTTCATCCGTCAAGTCTAAAATGGTAGACACTTCAGAAGTCGGCTCTTCGCCCGTGTCTATAATAATATCTACCAAGTTATCCAAACGGTCAAATAGCTCTACCCGTGACAGAATAGAATCTGGATTAACTCCAACTATTCCATCGTCTACATCATTTGGTGGTAAATGTGCCGAAGTGGAAATAATCGGATTTTCTAACGCTTCCAGCAATGCCAAACAGACAATATGATTTGGCACTCGAATTCCCGTCGTTTTACGCTTGGGACTTTGTACCAGTCGCGGTACTAACTTGGTAGCAGGTAGCAAAAATGTATAGCTTCCTGGTATCAACCGCTTCATAATCCGATAGGCTGTATCACTTACGAAGGCATAAGTCGCCACATTAGAAAGTGAGGGACATAAAAAGGTCAGTGGTTTATCATTCGCTAACTGCTTAATTTGTCGCACTCTTTCCACCGCCGACTTGGCATTCAAATCACAACCAATTGCATAGACTGTATCAGTAGGGTAGAGCATGATAGCGCCACTAGAGAGCGCCAACTTTATCTCATCTATTCGGCGGTTTTGAGGATTATCAGGATGAATTGTGAAAATTTTTGCCATAAAAGATGCTCATTCGGTGATAGGTGATGGGTGGTGACAGGTGACAGGTTATAGGTTAAAGGTAATGTGAATAGTATTTACAATTACCTTTTCCCCAATTACCAGTGACTAATTTATGACTAAAATTGCTTATTTTCAATGTCCAACAGGTATTTCCGGTGATATGTGCCTGGGTTCCTTAATAAGTTTGGGTGTTCCCTTAGAGTATTTAGTGGCAAAACTCAACAATTTGGGAATTGAGCAAGAATACCAATTACGGGCAGAACTTGTTCATCGACAAACTCAGGAAGCAACGAAAATCCATGTAGATTTATTACATCACCATCACCACCACGAACACAATCACCAACATGGTCGCCACCTCCCAGAAATAGAAAAGATGATTCTCAAAGCCAAGTTACCATCACAGGCGGAAGCTTGGAGTTTAGCTGTATTCCGCCAGTTAGCATTGGCAGAGGGGGCTGTCCACGGCATTGAACCTGAAAAAGTTCATTTCCATGAAGTGGGTGCTGTAGACGCGATTGTGGATATTGTTGGTACTTGCTTGGGGTTAGATTGGTTGGGTATCGATAGCAATCAGGAAGGATTACCCCTCATCTATTGCTCACCATTTCCGACTGGTGGGGGAACTGTTCGGGCTGCACATGGTCAAATGGCAGTACCAGTACCCGCAGTATTAAAACTTTGGGAAATGCGGAGTTGTCCAGTTTATAGCAACGGTATTGACAGAGAACTGGTGACACCGACAGGGGCTGCGATCACTACTACTTTAGCAAGAAGTTTTGGTTCACCACCCCCAATGACCCTCAAAAAAGTGGGACTAGGAGCAGGTTCCCTTGACTTACCCGTTCCTAATATACTACGCCTCTGGCTCGGTGAAACTACGAATTCACAGACAAATATTCCTGATTTTACGGATACTAGTCCGCATTTAGAAACAATTTCTGTACTAGAAACCCAAATTGATGACTTAAATCCCCAAGCTGTTGGCTATGTGTTTGAGGCTTTATTTGCTGCTGGTGCAGTTGATGTCTTTACTCAACCGATAGGAATGAAAAAATCTCGTCCAGGGATTTTGTTAACTGTCATTTGTCATTCAGAACAATTAGCCAGTTGTGAAAGTGTTTTATTCCGTGAAACTACTACTTTAGGAATTCGTCGAACTTCTGGAAAACGCCACATTTTACAACGGGAAATTCAAGAAGTGGAAACACCTTATGGCATGGTGCGTGTTAAAGTGGCGTGGAAAGGACAAGCAACAGAAAAAAATATTACTAATGTACAGCCAGAATATGAAGATTGTGCAGATTTAGCACGAAAACACAATATTCCCTGGCTGGAAGTTCAACGCTTGGCGCTACATAATTGGTATTTGGAGAAAAAATATGATCAAAAAACGCAGATAAACGCAGATAAACGCAGATAATTTATTTGTGGGTGTTGGTTAATTAGGGCATTATTTAATCATCATAGGGTGGGTATTAACCACCCTAAAATCGTGAATTAACGTGAATTATATTTAATCTGCTTCTCTTACAGTCCTTCTTACTGCTTGACCAGCATCCTCGGCTGTGCGTTGAAGATTTTTGCCAATATCTTCAGTGCCGCGTTGCACGTTCTTTGTTAAGTCTTTAGCAGCATTGCCAACATTTTCCTGAAGATTTTCAACTCCTCGCTGAGTCCCCTTGGTTACATCTTTTCTTAATTCTTTTGCAGAACTTCCTACATCTTCACCTAGATTTTTAACTCTTTCACCAAAGGGTGTTCCTGTCCGATAATTATCGACATATTGCTCAGTACTATCTATTCCTTTGCTTTCAACATTTCTCTTAGCCTTTTCTATTAGCTCATCTGCTCTATCTTGGGCTGCTTTTTCTGCTTTTTTCGCTCTGGAATCTACATCACTAAAGTTCTTGATTCCCCCTTCATAGGGAGGAATAGTATAATCTGTGGTGGGATTATATTTCTGAACATTCGGTGGTTGTCCAGTCGGCTGGGGTGGTTGTGCAGCTATACCAGGACGATTACAAGCTTGTGCTAGAAAGAGAAATATTCCTGCCAAAAATACTGTTAAAGTTTTGAGTGGGCGCAGATTTTGAAACCAATTAATTACTGTTTTCATGCTTTTCTCCTTGTAGTTTTTTAATGACTCTTACATAAACAAATTAGGCATTAGTCAACAAACTAAAAGTCTATTTACCTCTAGTACAGTACGGCGTAAATAAGCCACCCATTAGAAAAGTCTAAAAACCTGACAGAATGGTAATTACCAATTACAAATTCCGTGTAGCTTCTCGTAGAGAAACGGGACCTAGCTATCTTGATTTTGCGAATTAATGTTTGGCAATATCTGCAACTATTTTTTTCTGCTAACTCGTGTCACGGTTCTCAATTGCTATTGAATGGGAGTTTTTGCCATTCAGTTTATTTCTAAGGTGAACAGTTTCAATCAAGATTAATTTTTTTGCAGTGATATCTGCTTCTAGCGTAGGTCACATTTTACTGATCAGAAACCATGACTTTTATCTAGCTATAGAGAGATATTATTTAATATAATGATTGTTGATTTAAGGCTGTGTTGACGAAAATCATGATCAAAAAAATTTTACGTTGGTTTATTTTGGGGGGGACGCTGTTTTTTTTAGGAAAAACACTGAAGGATAATTGGTTAGGAGTAACTTCTATCCGTATTGATGCGGTAGGATGGGCAATTTTAGGAATTGCTACAGGTGTAACTTTACTTGCACATACGTGGGCTGGTTGGATATGGACTTGGGTGTTACAAGAGTTAAATGAACCTGTATCAATTTCTGAGTTTATCCAAGTTTATCTGAAGACGAATATAGCTAAGTATTTACCTGGTAATGTTTGGCACTACTACGGACGAATTTTAGCGGCTAAAAATGCTAATGTTTCTGCTGGTGCAGCGACTTTAAGTGTATTGCTAGAACCGCTACTTATGGCAGCTGCGGCTTTAATTATTGTTGTTTTATTCGGTAGTCAATTTGCAGTTAATAATACTAATTTCGGAGTGCAAATTCTGCAATTGGTGAGTTTAGGTATTGTATTGAGTTCGCTTCATCCTTGGGTTTTGAATCCAGTAATTCGCTTTTTATATAAATTAAAGTCCAAAAAATCTAATTCTGAAAATCAGCCTATTAGTAGTTTAAATATTAAACGCTATCCTCTAAAGCCGTTGTTAGGAGAATTGGTTTTTTTAGGACTGCGTGGAACTGGGTTTATATTAACTATGTTTGCTCTGGGTTCGTTAAACTTGAGCCACATTCCTTTATTATTGGGTGCTTTTAGTTTTGCTTGGGTTTTAGGTTTGGTTGTTCCCGGTGCGCCTGGTGGAATAGGCGTGTTTGAAGCTACAGCACTGACAATTTTACAGTATCACTTCCCAACTGCTTTAGTAATTAGTGCGATCGCTCTCTATCGTCTCATTAGCATCTTAGCTGAAATCGCCGGCGCTACTTTAGCTTCCCTCGATGAACGTCGTGCTAATTAGGGTTTGCTGAAAATGCCAAATCAATCAAACCGAACAATTTAAAAAAGCTGACTCCAAAAAATGTTTGTATAAAATAAGATAATACTATCAATTTCGCTACACAGGAGCTAACTCCATCGTGATCGCAGCCAAAGACAAACCCACAAACTTAACCCCCGAAGAATATTTCACTTGGGAAGAAAAGCAACTAGAAAAACACGAACTGATCGACGGTCAAGTTTATGCCATGAGCGGTGGTAGCGTCAATCACGGTCGTATTGCTATCCGCTTCACCTCCATGTTTGATGCCCATTTAGAGAATAGTGGTTGTATAACTGGGAATTCTGATATCAAGGTTAATATTGTCGAGACGAATAACTATACCTATCCAGATGCGAGTGTAACTTGCGATGAACGAGATAAAAATACTTCCAACTATTTTACCTATCCTTGCTTAATCGTTGAAGTTCTCTCCAAAACTACCGAAGCCTATGATCGCGGTAGCAAGTTCAGAATGTATCAAAATAACGCCGTATTGAAAGATTACCTATTGGTTAGTTCCACCAGCATCGAAATCGACCTGTATCACAAAAATGATGCGGGACAATGGATGATTATTAATTATGGAGAAGGCGACATCATTGAACTAAAGAGCATTAATCTCAGTTTCCCCATAGAACAAGTCTATCGCGGTTTAACCCTTGAGCCAGGCAATGAGGAATAAAATAAAAACATTACCCAATGTCCTAACCCTAGAAATAGCAGCAAGATAAGTAGTATTCTTTCTTTTTAAGGTAGATTTAGTTATGAAAATTGTTTCTATAAAAATTAAAAATTATCGAGCCTTTGAATTTCTAGAAATCAGAGAAATTCCCACCTTTTGCGTCATCATCGGAGCCAATGGTACAGGTAAATCTACCCTATTCGATATTTTTGGCTTTCTCCGCGATGCCCTAAAAAATAACATTCGTCAAGCCCTTCAGATCCGAGGTGGATTTAATGAAGTCGTCACCAGAGGCAAAGAACAAGAAGATATCGAAATAGAACTAAAATTCCGCATGAAAATTCTGGAGACAGAGCGCCTTGTTACTTATATTTTAATTGTTGGACAAGAAGAAAAACGACCCTTAGTTAAAAGAGAAATTCTTCGGTACAAACGCGGCGAATACGGTTCTCCCTATCACTTTCTCGACTTCCAGAAAGGTAAAGGTTATGCGATCACCAATGAAGAAAATTTTGAACAAACTGACGAAGAATTAGAACGCGAAGAACAACAACTCGAATCTAGCGACATCTTAGCAATTAAAGGATTGGGGCAATTTCAACGCTTCAAAGCTGCTAGTGCCTTTCGTTCACTAATTGAAAATTGGCACGTTTCCGACTTCCATATCAGCGATGCCAGAGGTAGCAAAGATGTATCCTATGCCGAACACCTCACTCCTACAGGTGATAATATGGCAGTGGTTGCTCAATATATTTATCAAAACCATTCTGACATTTTTCAAGCTATTCTCAACAAAATGAAAGAAAGAGTTCCCGGTATTTCTAAAGTAGAAGCAAAAGAAACAGAAGACGGTAGACTAATTCTCAAATTTCAAGACCAAGCTTTTAAAGATCCCTTCATTGATCGCTATGTTTCTGATGGCACAATGAAAATGTTTGCCTATTTAATTCTACTCTTCGATCCTAAACCCCATCCTTTACTATGCGTCGAAGAACCCGAAAACCAACTTTATCCTAGTTTGCTTCACGAACTTGCTGAAGAATTTGCCAGTTATGCCCACAGAGGTGGACAAGTCTTTGTCTCTACCCACTCCCCCGACTTTCTTAATGCTGTTCCCCTAGAAAGTATTTTCTGGTTGACAAAAGAACAAGGAATTACCAAAATTTTTCGAGCCAGTGATAATGAAACTCTGAATAACTTAGTGAAAGCAGGAGATTTACCCGGATATCTCTGGAATCAAGGCTGGTTTGAAGGAGTCGCCCCCTGATGAGCTATGACCTGATTTTTTTACTAGAAGAACCTTCTATGAAAACTGTACTAGAGACTATTCTTCCAAAATTAATTCCTGAGCATATTAGCTATATTTGTATCTCTCATCAAGGCAAACAGGATCTTACCAAATCAATTCCTAAGAAGATCAAAGCCTTTAATTTTCAACCTGAAACAAAATTTATCATTGTTCATGATCAAGATTCCCATGACTGTAAAAAACTCAAATCAGAACTTTTAGAAATTTGTCAAAATGCAGGAAACCAAAATATACTAATACGTATAATATGTCATGAATTAGAATCTTGGTTTTTGGGTGATTTAGTCGCAGTTGAAAAAGCTTATGGACTAAAACCTGAAAGTTTGAGTCAACAACAAAATAAAAGCAAGTTTCGTAACCCCGATCAACTCAATTCCGCGAAAGAGGAACTCAGAAAGTTAGTTCCAGAATATTACCCCGGTACTCACTCCAAAGCTATTGCGCCCTATTTATCCTTGACTGAAAACAAATCTCGTAGTTTTCAAGTTTTTCTCGATGGCATCAACAAAATTCTCAACTAGAGTAACATGAAGCAATACTTTACCACTTTTGTCGGAAGGATAAGCTCTCCCTTACTGCACAGTTATCAGTAAACTCACAATTATAAATTATTTTTTAATGGGGGTGGGGGGACTTGAACCCCCACGACCGTTTAAGGTCAACGGATTTTCATTCTTCCGCAGCTTTCACTGCTGCCTTGTTACTTGAGCAACTTTAGGCTTTAAGAATTGGACTCTCCCTTTACCCTCGGCTTTACGTTAGGGTAGCTCCCGTCGAGTCTCTGCACCTTCCCTGAATTTTTAATCTCTGAATTTTAAATTGAAAACCAAAATAAAATCTTAATTTAAAATTTTCTGGGCTTGGCTCAGGATTGCCATACCTGTAAACAGATTTAGGTTTCCCTGAATTTGAGAGCTTCCACTTGAAAGATTTCTCTATCAAGGCTCAGTTTTCTAAGTCCGTAGCGTCTACCATTCCGCCACACCCCCAAGGGTTTCTGAATCTGGAGGTAAAAAAACCTCCTCATCTATTCCACCATCAATTGCGTCTTTTGTGCAAGTAGTTTTAAAAGTTTTCTTTTCAAATACTACTTTTTTTATTTAGCACCTAAATTATCTACTCATGTTATGAGTTTTTTAACTTAGCTACTCAGCCGCGTTTGATTGCGAAATCACATTATATCATAATCTTAGCTGTTTTTTCCAATTATGACAAGTAGTTGGAAAATTTATTTGCTTTCCTGGCAAAAACCAAGAATGATACTTCCCTTGGTTCAGCCATTCAGCATATCATGAGAAATGGACGCACCAAATAGTTTCATATAATCCGACAAAGAATTATGGTTGTAGCGCTACTGTATCTGATTTTGGCCGGAGCTTATCTTCTGGTAGTACCAATGGTTGTAATGCTTTATCTAAAGCTGCGTTGGTACACAGCAAGCTCTATAGAGCGTGGGTTTATGTACTTTTTAGTGTTCTTCTTCTTTCCGGGTTTGTTGCTGCTTTCCCCGATTGTGAATTTGCGACCCCGGCGTAGACAAATTGTTTAATTTAGATTGGTAGGTCATTATTCTCATGCGACGCATTGATGCAATCGGAATTGGCTTAGGTGTTTTTGTGGCTGGTGGCTTGGCTTATGCAGGATTGCAGCTAATCGGTTTAGATGGTCAGAATGCTGGTATTTGGAGCCAATTCTTACTGGTTGTTGGCTTGATAGGCTGGTTAGCCACATATCTTTTCCGTGCAGGGGGTAAAAAAATGACCTACCATCAACAACGGGAAGAATATGAAAAAGCTTTCCTGCAAAAGCGACTAGATGAACTCACTCCTGAAGAATTAGCAAAAATTCAAGCTGAAATAGAATTAGGTGACAGGTGATAGGTGACAGGTGACAGGTGACAGGTGACAGGGAAGATGGGAAGATGGGGAGACGCGGAGATGAGGAGACACGGGGACGCGGAGAATAACCTTCTAACTATTCCCAATTCCCAATTCCCAATTCCCAATTCCCAATTCCCTGACAACTGACTAATGACTGCAATTTCTCGTTGTTTTGAAACCCTGAGACGGAATCAAGAGTGCGCTCTGATTCCGTTTATTACTGCCGGTGATCCTGATTTAGAAACCACTGCTAAGGCTTTACAAATTTTAGATCGCTCTGGAGCGGATATTATTGAGTTAGGTGTTCCCTATTCTGACCCTTTGGCAGATGGTCCCGTGATTCAAGCAGCAGCTACTCGCGCTTTGGAGCGTGGTACTACTTTGGATCGGGTGCTGGAAATGCTACAAGCAACTACTCCCAGTTTAAAAGCACCAATTATTTTATTTACCTATTACAACCCAATTTTACATCGAGGAATTGAAAAGTTTCTCCAGCAAATTCAGGCGGCTGGTGTAGCGGGTTTAGTAGTTCCTGATTTACCTTTAGAAGAAGCAGGAGGATTGTTGCAACCAGCGAGTGAGGTGGGAATAGATTTAACTCTGTTGGTGGCTCCTACAAGTTCTGCCCAGAGGATTGAAGCGATCGCTCGTGCTTCTCAAGGATTTATCTATTTGGTCAGTGTGACTGGGGTAACAGGAATGCGATCGCAAATGGAAAGCCGAGTTTCCGATTTACTCACACAAATTCGCAAGGTTACAGATAAACCTATCGGCGTGGGCTTTGGTATTTCTGACATAGAACAAGCTCGTCAAGTCCAGGAATGGGGCGCAGATGCCGCAATTGTCGGTAGTGCTATTGTCAAGCGGTTAGCAGAAGGAACACCCGAAGAAGGACTCAGTGCGATCGCTCAATTTTGCCAAAATTTGAAGACAGCTATCAAAACTTCCTCTTGATGATTTGGAGAAAGTAGATTAAAAAGTATAACAGCGTAGTTTTTTTATCATCCATTAGTGGACAATTTGACTGATATAGTCTTGAATATTAACAGCACATACCAGGTAAAAAAAAACTACCTGAAAAATCTGCTTATAGTTTGAGTCTTATATTTAAGTCAAAGCAGGCAAATAATTATGAGTGTGAGCGTGAGTCAGTCAAAGTTAAGTTATGCTGCCGTCGTGGTTAAGGGGTAAAAGCGATGAGTGAAAGTATGGCATTTATCGGCGGAGTTGCTGTAGCTGGTTTGGCGGCTCTCCTATTGCTGAAAGGAACAAATACTCCTATACAACAATCTAACTTCGCTGCTGCCCCACAAATGCCAGCCGCGTTTGTTCAGCCCCAGGTTATGCAGCAACCTGTGCAATATTCACCTTACGGGCAACCTGTCTATCCAAATCTACAGCCTGTTGCGCCCAATTCTGACCAGCGTCTAGAAATGGAAAAGCTGAATATGCAAATGGAGAAGTTGAAAAACGACAACCAACAGTTAGTGTTGCAAAACCAACAACTTCAGCTGCAAGCCCAAAATTTAACCCAGAAGCAGTGGGAATCAGCCCAGCAGTTCAATCAACAAAAAGTAGCTGCACTACCACCTGAACAAAATCCTTGGTGGTCTTCACCCATAGTTTGGGCAGTTGGTGGGGCAACTCTAACCATTGGTGGTGGAGTGGTTGTAGCTGGTGTCTTGGCTTTGTTTTCTCCAAAACAACATCGTCCTACCCGCACTGTACAGGTAATTCACCCCTACAATGGTCCTACACCACCTCTAGCAACTGTTCGACGGGCTGAGTTTTTACCTTCCACTCGCACAGAAGCCAGACGCATGGAAACAGCAGAATACGACGAATTACACTAAACAAGTCAAAAAAATTTAATAATTCTAGGCACAGGGGCGTATGCAATACGCCCCCATATAATCTTAGAATGCCTGTGAACTTAGGAATAAAGGAAAGAGATTGCTGTTAGTAGATTATCGTTTTAACATTGCCCAGGTAAAATCTACTCCTAATCCCTGGACTCTGGCCATTTTAATCCAGAGTAAAGTCATATGTTCAAGATGAAGACTCATGGACAGATTACCTGTATCAACTGCTTCCCAACCCAATTGAGAGCATAGGTCAGCCACTGTTTTTTTAGCGGTTAAATCATCACCAGCGATTAACATTGCTGGTTGCAAATCACCATAACCGGGATACTGACTATTTTCAAAGTTCTCATAGCCATAAATGGTAAAGGCTTTGACTACATAAGCGTGGGGAACTATCTGTTGTATGGTTTCACTACCAGAAATTTTGCTATCTAAACCATGCTTTAATCCAGCACTTACAGGGTTAGTGCAATCCACTAGAATTTTACCATCAAGAGCAGATTGCAGTGGGGTAAGAGCAGAATTGATCGCAGGAAAAGGTGTAGCGAGAAATACAACTTCTGCGGTACTAACTGCTGTGGTGGGTGACTCGACTTTCAGGGCAGAATTGCGTGCTAAAGCTTCCTGAACTGATTTTGATTGCGGGTCACGGGCAGCTATAGTTACATCATGGCCTAATTTTTGTAAGCGATCGCCAAGTGCTGCACCCACATTACCAATACCAATAAATGCAATTTTCATAAACCGAGTCCCAATAGTTCTAATACTAGCTTTGCTGTTTGAGTACCTGAATTTGCTAAAAGTCAACAATTAAAAATTTTAGCTACTCCAGTATTAATGCCAGGATTTTCTGTATTTATGCGTTGGTATCAAAGTAATAATTATTCTCCTGCTTGTACATGGTTAAGAGCCGTAATTATGGAAGTATGTACTTTCATTTAAACAATTTAAAGCAGAAAATGTGGGTTATTAGCTGGGTAGACATTGATAAAATCTATATAGGGCTGGGTTTTCAGCCACTATTTTCGTTTATCTTCTGATCGTGGAGCAATCTCTTTTTAATTTGTCAAATCGTTGTGATTGTTTTCTTGAGGAGTTGGTGTTTTATCATCGGATGCTTTTATTTTTTGGTGAGAAGTATTTTGATTGACTTGGTTACTTTTCTCATATATAGCCTGTTTAGCAACATTTTCTGCGGCTTGTTTAAACATTGGTTCTAATTTATCTTGCCAATATTTTATATTGGGTAACTTTTCTGGATGATCTCGATAAGCTAGAACTTTATCCCATTGGCCGTTATCAATAGCTTGATTAATTTCATTAGCCAGCGCTTCTGCCTTTGCCCAATCACTTTGCCATTGATTAATAATTTCGACTGTTTCTTTAATTCCAGAAGCAGCATTAGCAGGGATTGATCTGAGTATAGCGATCGCACCAGGCAAATCTCCTGATTCAAACTTCCGTCTAGCTGTTTCGACAATTTTCTCCTGATTGGCACTAACAGGGGCTGATTCAGGTTGAGAAGTCGATTTTACTGCCGTTTCCGTCCCAGGAGTCACTACAGGAATAGGTCGAGATGCAATTAAGGGACTGTCTTCCACAGTTTGAATAGAAACCCCTTGATCTCGTAAGCAAGCAATCCATTGTTCTTGATTAGTAATGACATCCGAGTGCGCCCAAGCCAAACGTCCAGATTTGAGCTTAACTTGTATCCAGCCTCGTTTCGTCCGTTTACCACTCACATCGAACCCACTGTCCTCACCGACAGTTTTCAAAATATTATCAGAATTAATCGCACTCGGTTCAGAGCGGATATTAGAATTAGCCGCCACCGTAGCCGAGCAGTTTTTAGCTGATGTGCTGTTGTTCCCTGTCCAATTAGCAGCTACATTTTTCACATTGGGATACAAATTTGTTACCAAAGCAGCTGCACCACCTGCCAATAAAATGCCAATTAATAAAGGTAATGGATCAGGTTGGCTAGAACAGTCTTTACGAACAGGTTTGCTAACTACCGGATTAGCGGGAGCAATAGCTACCGTATGCTGTGAAAATACTTGAGATGAGGGTTTGGGGGGTTGGTAGCTAATTTGTTTGGGAGACGCTGAATATGCAGAAGATGCAGAAGTAAGATTTAACAACTCTCTACAGACTTGCAATGCTTCCGTAGCAGTTTGGTAGCGGTCTTTGAAGTGATAACGCACCATCTTACTGAGGATTTCTGCCAAGCGGTAGTTCACAGGAATAAAATGTTGCCAGAGGATTTCACCTGTATTCGGATCTTCTTGTAATTGCTTGGCTGAGACTCCTGTTAATGCTTGAATAGCAATAATACCAAGAGCATAAATATCACTATTAGGACGGGGTTTACCTTGTCCTTGTTCGGTAGGCATATAACCCGGTGTACCAATAGCCACTGTAGCGGTAAGTTGTCCCCCAGCAGTAACTAATGGAGAGCTTAATTGTTTAACTGCGCCAAAATCTACTAAAACTAATCTATAGTCAGCAGCACGACGGATGATATTATCTGGCTTGATATCGCGGTGAATAACACCTTCTTGATGAACAAATTCCAAAATACCCAGAACTTCTAGCAACAGTTGTATAACCTGGCTTTCATTCCAAGGTTGACCGGGTATCAGTTCCTCATTCAGGGTATGTCCGTCAATATATTCTTGGACTAGGAAAAATTCTTGGTTTTCGTCAAAATAAGCCAGTAAACGGGGTATTTGATCATGATTACCCAGTTTTTCTAAAGTTTCGGCTTCGTTGTTAAATAGACGTTTAGCCGTTTCAAAAATTTTGGGGTCAGTGCTGTTCGGTTTGAGGTGTTTAACAACACAGATAGGATGACCTGGCCGTCTGGTATCTTGGGCAATATAGGTTTGACCAAATCCTCCCGTTGCCAAAATGCGTATGACTTGGTATCGATGGTCTAATAATTTGCCTATCATATTCCCTCCCCAGTTTTAACACCTAATTTTCCAGATAGTAGTCAATATCTCCAAATTTTCTTTGAGGAAATCCGCTATCTTGAGAAAAGATTTAGACTAACAACATAGTTTTTTCAGAAAACCAACAAATTTTTACTTTTTGTTCAGTATCTCCCTTAATTAGCGATGCCACCTAAGATAACAAACTCCACTACATGGCAGCAAGCTGAAATCCTTATGCAACCTGCTTTTATTCGCGTTGTTGATAATATTCGCAAGCATCTTGATGTATCTTCCTGGAAAGGAACTTACCACGATGTCCTGATTTGGCCATCTCACACTACTGATGAAACAAAAGCTTTGGTAAATCAGTTGTTGGTAGCTATGGAAACTTCTACACCGGAACAGATAGAGGAAATTAAGGAAACTCTGACTCGTTTGCCTATGCCCCATCCAGGATACCATCTGCGCTTGCAACGTCAAGAGCAGCAAGTGAATGTGGATTTGTGGGATATTTGTTACCAAGTCTGTTTTCTAAATTACGGTTGTGAAAATTTCGCAGTGGGTATTGATACTAGTTTAATCGATGATTCGGGCGAAGTGGATTGGCAGAATTTGGAAGATAAGACTAAAGACTTAGTTAAACAAGTATTTGATAGTTTACCAGAAGAGTGAAAATAGGGGTTGTGGTGTTGCGTGTGCTGTGTGGGAATGTAGACAGACAAAGCCCACGAAAGTGGACTAATAAGATATTTGAGGACACAAGGAGTTAACGAAATGGCAGTTATGCTTTTTTTAGCGCTACTGAGATTTTGACTTTTTTCTACCAAATAAACTCGTCATACTCAATCCAGTCACCAATAAACCCAATAGTCCAATTCCATTCAAAATCGGGTATATTCCCTGTAAATTAAAGATTTCACCGCGATGAATAGAAAGCAATAAACTACGTGGAACACCAAGGTTAGCTGACCACTCACCAACTAGTGTAGCGGCAATGCCAGTTAGCAATGTTACAAAAAGTGGTAAAGCCAGAATAATCGCCAGAGTCCGGTGGTATTTGCGAAATGAACGCATTATCCAAAATCTCCATTGGAAATTATGTTAGTTATTTTTCACCCTTTGGAAGCAGTGGCTATATTTGTATTCAGTATCTGTAATTGCTTAAGAGCTTTTGCTTTATCTTTTGCTTTCAGATCACCCTTCACCTGGGTAACAGTATCTTCTATCGCATTATAAGTTTTTGAAGATTTAGTTTTGACACCATCTTCAACTTTAGACCAATAGTCTTCAAATTTATCAAATTCTTGTTGAGCCGTGTCAAATTTGCCAGCTTCCACCGCAGCTTTTGTTTTTGAAACTACGCTGCTTAAACTATCAAAACCTCCCTGGGTAGCACCAGGAGTAGCAGATACTTTTGTTCCCCCAGTTGTTTCAGTAGCAGTGGGAGTTTCAGTAGTAGATTGTTCTGCGCTGTTGCAGCCTACTAATGTCAGTAAACTAATTGCCGTTATGGGAATAATGTAGATTAAGCGTTTCATAATACCTCTCTGAAATAAATTGTGTAAAGTATTTTAAATCCTGAAAAATCGTCAACAACCGACGATATCATTTACTATATCAGCAAACCTTTCATCTGCCCGTAATTTGAGCATCAAGTTATATCATCGCTAAATTTTTGAAAAAACGGCAGCAGATCAGTGGCTCTGTTTTTTTTTCTAGTCACACTTTAGCTAATTTTTAGAATGAAATAGCTCTGTTTTTATCTCTTTAAATTTAAAAAAAAACTATTTTTTGTAAACCAAATATTTTGAGCCTGTGAAGTTTGTGAGTAAATAGGCTAATTGACTTGACACAGATTAATACAGTAGTAGGATCACTAAATTAAACAAAAATCAAGGTGGCAAAAGCCATTCTAGTGTAAAGTACTGCCAGCAGAGGTATTAGTACCAGGCATCTATCCGAGAAAACCATTCTGGGTTAGGATGATAGACTGACAATGGCTTGATTAAATTATCAATATTGAGTGAGTTTTTGAGATTTTATGGACAAATGTCCACCAGATGGCAGTAGCAACCTCCTCTAAGCTGGCGAGATAGTCTCCCAGCGCGGGGGAGATATTAGGAGGTGTTTATAATGCTGACACAAGACGTTCGCAATTCTTTAGATATTGCTGACTTAAACCAATTGAAATGTGATTTAAACTGCTTGCAACCAGTGGATGTGGGGGAATACATCTCACAATTACCTGAAAAACAGCGAGCAATCGCATTTCGTCTGCTCAACAAGCCTCAGGCCATAGATGTTTTTGAATATCTACCCACAGAAGTACAGGAAGAATTAATCAATTCCCTCCATGATGCCCAGGTAGTACACCTCGTTGAAGAAATGAGTCCCGATGAACGGGCAGAATTATTTGATGAACTACCAGCAGGAGTAGTCAAACGGTTATTACAACAACTTAGTAACGAACAAAGACAAGCTACCGCGACAATTCTTGGCTATCCTGAAGGGACTGCAGGCCGAGTAATGACAACTGAATACGTGCGGTTACGAGAAGGTTTAACAGTCGGTGAAGCCTTAAGTAAAATCCGCCTTCAAGACGAAGATAAGGAAACAATTTACTATGCCTATGTTACGGATGATAATCGCACTTTAGTCAGTGTTGTTTCTTTGCGTCAGCTATTATTTACCTTTCCCGATGTTTTAATTAAAGATATTGCTAGTTCCCACGTTGTCAAAGTTAAAACAGAAACCTTACAGGAAGAAGTCGCCCGAATTATGCAGCGTTACGACTTAATCGCCATGCCTGTAGTTGACAGGGAAGATCGATTAGTCGGTATTATTACGATTGATGATGTCGTCGATATTTTAGAAGAAGAAGCCACAGAAGATATCCAAAAATTGGCAGGGGTAAGTGGTGATGAAGAAGCTTTATCTCCCGCACACATCACAATTCGGAAACGGTTGCCTTGGTTATTGGGGATTATGGGATTGTATATTGGTGCTGCCAGTGCGATCGCTCCCTTTCAACAAGTCATCGCTGCTGTACCAGTTCTCGCTGTGATTATGCCCATATTTTCCAATACAGGTGGGACTGTAGGTATACAAGCTTTAACAGTCACCATTCGCGGTTTAGGAGTGGGTGAAGTCACACCCGAAGATACTGGAAAAATTCTCCGCAAAGAACTTTTAGCCGGTTTAGGAACAGCTGTCGCTTTAGGTCTAACGATGATTGCCCTTTCCCTAATTTGGGCTAAACCCCAAGAAAGATGGGTAGCTTTAGTTGCGGGGGCAGTTATGGCTACAAATACAATGGTGGCTGTTACTCTGGGAACTCTGCTACCAATGGGTTTGAGGCATCTCAAACTAGATCCAGCTTTAATGAGTGGTCCATTAGTGACAACACTCCTGGATACCATCGGCTTTTTAACCTTTCTCAGTATGATTTCTATTGCTTTAAATGTGTTTCATTTACAACATTAAATTGTCTCTTAGTCAGGGCTTTAGCTATTACGCCGTAAGCCTCCCACTGAAACGGTACTCCGTTCAGTGGCGATATATAAGGCGGTTAAAAATAACGCGACCTCCGACCAATTCAATCCTGCGTATTGATAGGGAGGGGGTCAGCGTTATTTTTAACACTCTCTATATTTGGCAGTCTGTCAACCCAGTCTTCGACTATCTGCGTGACTGTTTTATCTTTCATTACAGCATAAGAGCGAAGTTTGTTTAATCTGCGTTCAGACATCCTGACATTTAATCTAGTAGTTTTCATATTTGTCTACCCGTTGTTGTCACTACTATGGTAGTATATTCTTAATGGTTGAGAGTAGACAAGTGAGAACAGCGTACCAGTACAAACTACGACCAACAACAAAACAAGCTATCGAGATAGACAGATGGCTGTCTATGTTGTGTTCACAGTACAATTATTTGTTGGCTGATAGATTTGATTGGTACGAATGCAACCGTTCACCGATTAATGCTTGTCCTCTTGTGTGTCACATACCAGAATTGCGGGATAACCCAGATTATTATTCACAAAAGAAAACGCTACCCCAACTTAAAAAAACTCATCCTTGGTACGGCGAAATTTACTCGCAGGTGCTACAGGATATAGTTAAACGAGTCAAGGTAACGTTTGACCGTTTTTTAAAAGGTGATAGCAATGGTAAACGAAGTGGACGACCTCGGTTTAAGTCTCGTGACCATGATCGCACATTTACATATCCACAGATGAAAGATGGATGTTTACAAGGTAATTTAATAACTTTACCGATGTTCGGTAAAGTTAAAGTTATTTTGCATCGTCCTATTCCAGATGGCTTTAAAATCAAGACTGCATCTGTTACTAAAAAAGCTGATGGTTATTATTTGACTTTAAGCCTTGAAGATACAACAGTCCCAGGTATTAAGCCTGATTTCAATCCAGACTCAATTACAGGTATTGACCTCGGCTTAAAAGATTTTTTGACAACTTCCGATGGTGATGTTGTTTCAATTCCTCAACACTATCGCAAGGCTCAGAGGCGATTGCGAGTTATTCAAAAACGTATTTCACGCCGTAAGAAGGGGAGTAATCGGCGTAAAAAAGCTATTAAGCAAGTTGCTAAACAACACAAAAAAGTAGCTGATAAACGCAAAGACTTTCACTTTAAAATAGTCAATAATCTACTGAAAAAATATGATGTTGTAGTTCACGAAGATTTAAACGTCAAAGGTCTTTCTCGTTCTATGTTAGCAAAATCTGTACACGATGCTGGATGGGGTAGTTTCTTGTCAATCCTATCAACCAAAGCCGAAAATGCTGGGTTGTGTGCGATTGCTGTGAATCCATCTGGTACAAGTCAAGATTGCTCTAATTGTGGTGTGAAAGTTCCTAAAAAACTGCATATTCGATGGCATGACTGCCCTAATTGTGGGTGTAGTCTTCACCGCGATCATAACGCAGCGCGGAATATTTTAAAAAGAGCCGACGGTCACGCGGTTCTTAAAGCTCAACGCCTCCTAAGCAATAGCCGGATTGGTTGAGAAGCCCACACTGTACCTGTACTCAGGTCAGTGTGTGGAGTGTGTCACTTAAACTGAATCAGATTGGCACAGAAAAGTGCTAGAACACAGGTGTTATCATTGCGACTGCATATACAAATTCACAAGCTGTAGAGAACACTTAGTATCATTCTCTACAACTGCAACTAATAGCTATTTATGCCTACTACTACTTGGAATCGTCATCACATTCTTTCTCTAGCTGATTTCACAACGGCTGAATATAACGCCGTTTTACAAACTGCGGCTTCCTTTCAAGAGGTACTATCACGACGCACAAAGAAAGTCCCAACTTTACAGGGACAAGTGGTAGCAAATTTATTTTTTGAACCTTCTACCCGCACCCGCAGCAGTTTTGAAATTGCGGCCAAAAGACTTAGTGCGGATACGTTAAATTTTGCGGCTGCTACCTCTTCCATGACAAAGGGAGAAACAATTCTGGATACAGCCAAGACTTATTTGGCAATGGGAACTGATATTATGGTGATCCGCCATAAGGATGCAGGTGTTCCCCAAGCGATCGCCCAAGAAATGGATCGTTTAGGTGTAAAAGTAAGTGTTCTCAATGCTGGTGATGGACAACATGAACATCCATCTCAAGGATTACTTGATTTATTTACCATTTGTAGCTTAATAGATCCAGCCCAACCTCGCATAGAATTATTAGCAGGTAAAAAAATTGCTATTGTTGGCGATATTCTCCATTCTCGCGTAGCTCGTTCTAACATTTGGAGTCTCACCGCTAGTGGTGCAGAAGTCCATCTGGCCGCGCCTCCAACATTATTACCTAAATTCTTTGCTGAATATTTAGGAGCCACAGAAAATTCTCAACGGTTATTTACACATTGGCAACTAGAACCAGCTTTAGAAAATGCCGATTTTGTCATGACACTGCGGTTACAAAAAGAACGCATGACAGCGCATTTATTACCAAGTTTAAGAGAATATCATCAACTATTTGGCATTACTCGCGCCAAGTTAAAACTCTGTAAACCTAACGTTAAGGTTTTGCATCCAGGTCCAGTTAACCGAGGTGTGGAAATTAGTTCTGATTTAATGGATGATCCTGAATTTAGTTTAATTCAATCGCAAGTTACCAGCGGTGTTGCAGTGCGAATGGCGTTGTTGTATTTTATCGGTAGTGGTAAGGTTTCATGAATTTAGAGAGTTGCAAATAAAAAAATATCCCATCACTTTTAAGGCAGGGGTACAGAAAGAGGAAAAGTGATTTTTATGCTATGAGGATGAGATAATTAATTTTTTGGGTAACTGTTCACATCCACATTATCTTCGCTTAATCATTACTTGTCAAAACAAATTTGCTTTAATTTTAATGATTATTGTACATATCCCTAAGAATACGTTGAAGCGAATAATCTGACTTGACTATACTCCTACCCAAAACTCACAAAGAGAAGCATTACCGTATCTAGTCAAGCTATAATTTTCTTGCGGAGCAACTTTACAAAAATTTATGAGTAATCCACTTGTGCAAGCCTTTTTCGTAGGCAGAGCAGTAGCCGAAGTAATTAATGAACGGGTAGAGGTCGCTTTGACCGATGCTCTGAGTGAATTGGGCAAATTTGATGCCGAGGCCAGAGAACAGCTGCGCCAGTTTACAGATGAAGTCATAGCCAGAGCTAATCAGGCAGCTGAAGCTGCAAAAACTGGTACAACCACAGGTACTACTCCCACTGATTCTGGTTCAGGTGACTTGCAAGCAGATATCGATGAATTACGAGCAGAAATCGCCCTGTTGCGGACTGAATTGCAAAAATATCGCACTAGTTCCAAATAGAGATAATTGGGAAAAAGGTAATTGGTAAGGATTTTTTCTAGTACCAAATCTCCAATCACCACTCCTCAGTTAACCCCAATTGGCTTTTGCTCAAAGTTGATAACAAGAGTTTAAAATTTAGAGTGTCTTTTTTTACTGGTGATTCGGTTGAAAACCAACGGTAAGCAAAAAATATGGAACAAGGTTACTCAGATAAGGCATACCGTTGGAATCGTGAAAGCTATTCTAGCAAAAGGCGCTTTATAGACATTTGGTCGTTTGTATTGACCTTGATGTTTAAACTTTGGCGCTTTAACAAAGCTTGGAGTTATCCTGGTGGCGTTACTGAGTTAAAGCAATCAGCTAGGCGTAAAGCCCAAGCTATCTGGATTAGAAATACGTTTTTGGACTTGGGACCGACTTTTATTAAAGTAGGGCAACTGTTTTCTACCCGTGCTGATATCTTCCCTGGTGAATACGTGGAAGAACTATCTAAACTACAAGATAGAGTTCCAGCATTCAGCTATGAGCAAGTAGAAGCGATTATTGAACAAGAACTTAGTAAAGAAATTCCCGAACTCTTCCAGAGTTTTGAACCCATTCCTCTAGCTGCTGCTAGTTTGGGGCAAGTTCACAAGGCTGTGTTGCATTCTGGGGAATCAGTTGTTGTCAAGGTACAGCGTCCTGGACTAAAGAAGTTATTTGAAATCGATTTGCAAATTCTCAAAGGTATTGCTCGTTATTTTCAAAGCCATCCCAAATGGGGACGGGGACGAGATTGGATGGGCATTTATGAAGAATGTTGTCGCATTCTTTGGGAAGAAATCGATTATCTCAATGAAGGTCGCAATGCTGATACTTTTCGCCGTAACTTTCGCGCTTATGACTGGGTGAAGGTTCCACGGGTTTACTGGCGTTACACCACCTCAAGAGTGATTACGTTGGAGTATGTTCCGGGGATTAAAGTTAGCCAATATGAAGCTTTAGAGGCGGCGGGTGTAGATAGAAAAGCGATCGCTCGTTATGGCGCTCAAGCTTACTTACACCAGCTACTTAATAATGGTTTCTTCCACGCTGATCCTCACCCTGGTAATCTAGCAGTTAGCCCAGATGGGGCTTTGATTTTCTATGATTTCGGGATGATGGGGCGGATTAAAGCCAATGTCCGCGAAGGACTAATGGAAACGCTGTTTGGTATCGCTCAAAAAGATGGCGATCGTGTGGTTCAGTCTCTCATAGATTTGGGTGCGATCGCACCCACAGACGACATGGGGCCTGTACGACGTTCTGTCCAGTATATGCTGGACAATTTCATGGATAAGCCCTTTGAAAACCAATCAGTTGCCGCTATTAGTGAAGACCTTTACCAAATAGCTTACGATCAACCATTTAGATTTCCTGCAACTTTCACTTTTGTAATGCGGGCTTTTTCTACCCTAGAGGGGGTAGGCAAGGGACTAGATCCAGAATTTAATTTTATGGAAGTTGCCCAGCCCTATGCTATGCAGCTTATTACCGACAACAATGGTTCAGAGGGGAATAGTTTCTTGAATGAATTAAGTCGTCAAGCGGTGCAAGTCAGTAGTACTGCCTTAGGATTACCACGAAGATTAGAGGATACACTAGATAAGCTAGAACGTGGAGATATTCGCGTGCGGGTTCGCTCTGTAGAAACAGAACGATTACTACGCAGGCAGAGTAACATTCAACTAGGAACAAGCTACGCTCTAATAATCAGTGGATTTACAGTTTCAGCTACGATTCTCTTAGTGAATCATGAACTATGGTTGGCAATTTTGGCTGGTTTAATCGCAGCAGCAGTCTCAATCATACTAATCCGTCTACTTTTACGCCTCGACCGTTATGATCGTATGTATTAATTGTTTCCAAAAAAATTTATGAAACTTAACTTTACCGGTTGTACCGATCCGGGACTTATTCGTTCTAATAATCAAGATGCTTACCACATAGACCCAGAAGGACGATTTTTCATAGTTGCTGATGGTATGGGTGGTCATGCAGGAGGTGAAGAAGCTAGTCGCATTGCTACCCAGGAAATAGAGGCTTATTTGACAGCAAATTGGCAGTCTTCTCAATCGTCACCAGAATTATTAGAGCAGGCTTTGTTAGCAGCGAATGCAGCTATTTTGCAAGATCAGCAAAATCACCCGGAACGATCTGATATGGGGACAACTGCTGTAGTCGTACTTTTCCGTCGACAAGAACAGCCTCTGTGCGCCCACATTGGTGATTCACGACTATACCGCTTTCGTGACTCGCAACTGCAACAAATCACAGAAGACCATACTTGGATAGCCAGAGCCATAAAAATGGGTGATCTCTCTGTCGATGAGGCTAGGTTGCATCCCTATCGCCATGTTTTATCCCGCTGTTTGGGGCGTGAAGATGTGCATCATGTTGATGTGCAACCACTAGAACTACAAGTTGGCGATCGCTTGTTGTTATGTAGTGATGGACTAACTGAGGAACTCGTTGACCAAAAAATTTCTAGCTACCTCAAAGATACACCCTGGCTAGATAAAGCAGCCTTCTCTTTGGTTGAAGCTGCTAAGGAAGAAGGTGGTCATGACAACATCACTATTGTCATTGTCGCTGTCGAGGAAAATTCTTAATTTAATTGGTTAATAGTCATTGGTGATTGGAAATGAGTCACTGATACCATTTCTCTGTTTTTAGTCATTGGTTAAATGATCAACAACTGACAAATTACCAGTGACTATTGACAATTCGAGTAAATATACTCAGCATTTTGTTCAATCTGAGCATTTTTCTTATTTACAAATTGATAAAAATATCTTTAACCTCTAAATTTACCCGATGAGGCTAAATTTACATAATCTCAGCAATAAACATCTCGCACCTTTCACCCTTGCCAGTCGTAAATGTAAGGAGAGAATTCAACCAACCCTAGGCGCATTCTAAAACCCACTTGAGTTGCAACCCTAGTTTATTTATCCGCAATAAATATAACTTAGTTAGCAGACTTAAGTTACATATTAGTAGCTCTAGGTGCAAAATATCCAAGCAGAAAATCCAATCTTAGAGAACTAGGCATTTTGTCAAACAATTGTTATAGTTCTTAATACAGAAAAATAGATGTAGGGCATATACCGATTTAAGTATTGTCCTCTTGGCTTTTATGTAAGCAATATCACTTTTACGCGTTGTTTTTTGGTTTTAACTATGAATCAACCAGTTGAGCTTTCCTTAGAACAGCAATTTAATATCCGCTCATTTGCTACTCAAGTACAGCACATGAGCCACGAACAAGCCCAAGACTTTTTAGTTAAGCTGTATGAGCAAATGGTTGTGCGGGAGGCAACCTATAAAGAACTTCTCAAGCATCAGTGGGGACTAGATCCAGGCTCCACTATGGCATAGAGTAAATCTTCTTGTGTCGCAGTGGGCGACCTCCTTCTCTTGCTAGGTTCCAAGGAGGAAAAAAGCTGGTGATGCTGGGGCGTCAACTTCGATCAGCGATCGCAACTTTCTTAAATTCAAAAACTTGTATCAGTAAATTAACCTGTACCTCAATCAAACCTTTAAGAGTCTTTTATACTGTAGGTCTATCAAGTTAATCATTAGTCTTTACATTGAATTGCCCTATCGAGCGTAGCCATAATGTATGTTACTTGGCTAAATAAATTTTTATGGACTTTAATTAATTCAGTGTCTGTATAAAATTGTTTATTTATACTTAAATTAGACATTGAAAATTTTTCACTTCCAAATTTATCTAACTATAATTTCTTAACTTAAAGATATTTTGTTTATAAAAGTTTACTTTTGAGGATTGACTGCTATAAAAATACATATATTTTTTGTAATATAAAAAAATTAAAGTTAACCAGACAAGTCAAATGGTGAATCAGTATCCATTGCTTCTAATTTGGCTAAGATTAGCGGTTTAATCTTTTCATATTCTTTTTTCAGTAGTTCCTTACTGTATTGTGAGTCCCCAGATAATGTCGATATCTTGCTCATTTGCAGCCACTCTTGCAGTCGCTGACATTGAATAGAGGCAATATTGGAAGATAGAACATGAGTACAGCGACTGGGTGTTTCTCGTGCAAAGAATAACAAGCGATAATTACCTTTATATTGCAGTAAGCGGACGATCTCCTGGCCAAAGGTGGTTTTGAGATTAATGTAGTAAGGTAACCATTTAGCTCCATGTTTGCGGTTATAGATGACTGTAATCCACAACAGCATGGGATGAGGTAGAGAAATGAACAGAAATTGATTGTAGCGGGTACAGACTAAGCGCTTGCGAATTTCTTGTTCAGGTAGCATTACCCACAAGGCTGGTAAAGCTTCGCCATGGTTATGGATAGTTTGGGGAAAAAAAATATCAGCGATTGGTTTATTTGAAGGCCAAGAAGCGAGACGAGCAATCTCATCGCTGATGGGGGATAAACCTAGTTCAGTTTGGTTTTTTTTGTCAATTGCTGGGGCTAGGCGCTTTTCAGGTTTTGTCTGTTTTTCAATATTGGTATGAGTTGTGAAACTTTGATTGACTAAAGGAATATTTTGACTATTCTTTTTACGGATCTTCTCCTCCTGTTCTGCGGCTACTAAGACAGCGAGGATATGATTAATACTTTGAGGGCGATCGCTGGCTTTCTTGGCTAAACAACTCATCACCAAATCTTCAACTGGCTTTGGTATTTTTAATGTCGGCTTAACTTCAGCAAATGATAGTGGTTTTTGAAACAGATGAGTTTGATACCATGCTCCAAACGTCTGAGTTGATGCCATCAGTGGCATTTTAGCTGTGAGCATTTCAAACATCATCACACCCAAACTATAAATATCCGAACGATTATCTAATTCCTTACCCTCAATTTGTTCTGGAGAAGAATAAGCCAGAGTACCCAAATAGAATTTCGTCTGATCACTATCCGACATGATTAACTTAGCAATTCCAAAGTCTAACACCTTGACTAATTCCCCAAAACTGGCATCTTGAATCACCAGCATATTGCTGGGCTTAATATCACGATGAATAATTGGGCAAATTACTCCATCGACGGGGATACCATTGTGAGCGCACTGTAAGCCTAGACAAATTTGCCGAGCCATACTGAGGAATCTAGATAAAGGCATATTTTGGCTGCGGATTTCAGTACTGAGGCTTTGTCCTTGCAAGTATTCCATTACGTAGTATGGAGTTTGATTTTCATCTACTCCATAGTCCATTACACGGACAATATGAATGCTTTTTTGACCTAGTAAAGCACAGGTTTTTGCTTCTCGCTCAAAACGTTCTTGCAAACGCATTTTTTCGTTTTGCATGGATAAAGCGAGAAACTTAATGGCAACGGGTACACCTCCCAACAAAATATCCTTAGCACGATACACTCGTCCCATTGCTCCAGTGCCAATTAGCTCTTGAAGCTGATAACGGTTGCTAAGTAAACGACCAATGTTGGGGTCTGACATAGATAATTCGACTCCAATGTTCAACAATCGTGGATTAAATTATGATAGAGGTCTAATTTTTGCATTTTTCTTTTTTTGGGTAAAAAACTAGTAGAGTGTTAACGAAATCATCCAATTTTTTAAGTATATTCAGATATACAATTTTTAACATGGCTAATAGTTGTGAATCTATTAAATGATTACATAGAAAATAAGTATCTAAATATAGAACTCTTATTTGATTTTTGTTGATTCAGCCTGTGCTTTTTAATCAAAAAAGTCAGTACACATATTCATGTCTTTTTTCTCTTCTTTCCTGTTAAAAGTACCCTGTTTGTTATGTAGGTTGACGCTCTAAGCTTGCTTCCATTGTACTGGTTAAAAAATGACCTGCTAGGATACCGCTAGTGAGATAGTAGTTATTATCTGAAACCTGGTGTAAAGTTTCAAAACCGCTACGACGTTCACGATCGCCCAATACCCAGTAACGCTGTACGATGGTATCTGGACAAATCCAACCTTCACCTTCAACCTGTCCTAAAAGATTGTGCTGGAGTAAAAAAGTATATTGACGATCACCATCATGCAGTCTTCCTTTATATTGGCAAGATATTTCTGAGCGATCGCTGCCTGGAAATACCAACTTTGTTGCCATAGAAAACCAGTTCTCACGGTTCCAAACTACTAAAGTCATACCCTTAAAGCTGATTGGCATACCATTACGTTCCAACCAACTTCCTTGCATGATCCAGCGTCCTGGTTCTAATAAAAAAGTGTGAGTCACTGAATATAGTCCTTGTTTTGAACCAATACGTAAAAATAAAGCTATATATTTAACATAGTGTATCTCAGGAAAAATCAACAAAAAATATTCTTCATTCAGTAATATTACTGTGAAGTTCTCCTAACAGCACTTCTTTTTCCCCTCCAGTTGCAGCGGGTAAGTTTCCAGGAATACCTAGCTGTCGCCAATATGCTAACACTGCGAAGGCGATCGCTTCCTTAAAAGCTGCACTTAAGCCGACATCATCTGTAGTTAAAACTGGAATTGGTGCCAATAATAACTCTAACCGATGTTTTAAGTAAAGATTTCGACTACCACCACCACATAATAATACCCTTTGTGGCATTTCTGGTAAAAAGGTACGATAACTGTGAACAATCGAAGCTGCTGTCAGTTCTGTGATTGTTGCTAACACATCTGCGGGGCTGAGGTGGTAAACTTGGGCATCTTGTAAACAATTATTCAAGTAAGTAACACCAAATAACTCCCGCCCGGTAGATTTAGGTGGTGATAAATGAAAATAATCTTGACTAAGCCATTTTTCTACCAGTGGATGGTAGGGAGTACCACTAGCAGCCCAAGTCCCATTTTCATCATAACTTTTAGCACCATCTGAAAAATATTGTACAGCTAAATCCAACAAACTATTTCCAGGGCCTGTATCCCAACCAAGAATTCGAGAGAGCCAGTTGTCACGTCGAGGGGGTATGTAAGCAACATTACCAATCCCACCAATATTTTGAATACAACGCCCTTCCTGTGGATGACTGAGCAAATAGGCATCGACTCTAGGAACAAGAGGCGCACCATGACCACCAGCCGCAATATCAGCCACCCGAAAATTACTAACAGTAGTAATACCTGTAAGGCGGGAAATTAAAGCACCTCGACCCAGTTGTAAGCTATAGCCCAAAGACAGAGGGAGAGAAGTTTTCTCACCATTTATCCGTGGTGGTCGATGGTAAACTGTTTGACCGTGGGAGCCGATTAAGGTAGCTGGTGGATGACCAATTTGAATATTTTGGGCGGCTTGGGAAAAAGCTAGAGCGATCGCATCATCTATTTCTGCTAATTCTGCCATTGAAATTGGATCACCAGCACAAATTGCTAAAATACGTTCTCTGATTTGGTTGGGGTAGGGATAGGTTTCCCCGGCTAGTAATTGAACTTTTAAATCCAAATCTGTGCCACAAATCTCTACCAAAGCGGCATCGATGCCATCTACAGATGTGCCACTCATTAAGCCGATAACGCGAGTCGGGTGCATTGGCAGAGATTTTTATTTTAATTGCAATAGTAGTTTAATTCATACTTGTGCCGATGTCAAAACCTGTAATATCTTACTGAGATTTTACTAAGAAAATTATTCATAAGAATGTAAGGATTCAGGTTTATTCAGCAAGTCCTACTTGAAACTAATTATTGATTTTGCTTACGGGTTACATCTTGTAAATCAAGAGCATAATTTAACCGGAGAATATTGACTCCCGGTTCACCAAATATTCCTAAAAACCTGCCATCGGTATACTTATTAATTAAAGGTATGATCTCATCATCTTTGATGCTTCTTGCCCGTGCAACTCTTGCTAATTGCTGTCGCGCTGCTTTCAAAGAAATATGAGGGTCTAAACCAGAACCAGACGTGTAAATTAAATCTGCCAGCGGTTGTATATTGTCATCTTGGAATTGACTTGCTTCGTCCCGAATCCTATTAGTGAGGTCTGGATTACTAGGAGCGAGATTACTAGCGCCAGATATACCTGTTGGCTTGGCTTTCTTCCCTTGACTATATCTCACTGCACTAGGACGACCATGAAAATATCGTTCTGATGTAAAAATTTGACCAATCACAGCCGAACCAATTGGTTCATTATTAATGTTTAACATGATGCTACCATTAGCGGAAAATGGGAAAGCAAACTGACCCATTTCCAGGATTGCTAGAGGATAGATAATTGCTGTCAACAACCAAAGCAACAGAGTCATCCTTATGGCTCGGATAGCTTCTTGAATAAATATCATAATTCAATTTTAGATTTTAGATTTTAGATTTTAGATTGTGGGTTCTGAATCCCTATTTTAAAGGTTATACGCGTCCCCGTGTCCCCGTATCTCTGCATCTCCGTATCTCTGCATCTCCGTGTCTCCCTGTCTTTTCTTCAATTCCTGCTGTATTTAGGCTAACCCTACCAATGTAATGAGGATATCCAAGAATTTAATAGCAATAAATGGAGCAATCACACCACCTAATCCATAAATCAAGATATTGCGTTGCAGAAATTGATTAGTTGTCAGAGGTCGGAACTTAACGCCCTTTAATGCTAAAGGAATCAAAGCCGGAATAATTAAAGCGTTATAAATCAGTGCCGATAGTACTGCCGAATTAGCACTGGTTAACTTCATAATATTCAAGCTTTCTAGATTAGCAGCCGCAAAAATTACTGGGATGATGGCAAAATATTTAGCAATATCATTAGCGATAGAAAATGTCGTCAAAGCCCCACGAGTAATCAACAATTGTTTACCAATGCCAATGATATCAATCAATTTTGTGGGGTCAGAGTCCAAATCCACCATATTTGCTGCTTCTTTGGCGGCTTGAGTACCTGTATTCATAGCCATGCCAACATTAGCTTGTGCTAAAGCGGGAGCATCATTAGTCCCGTCTCCCGTCATTGCTACTAGTTTACCCTCAGCTTGCTCTCTTTGAATGATGCTGATTTTGTCTTCTGGTGTGGCTTCAGCGATGAATTGATCTACTCCAGCCTCTTTAGCAATGACAGCAGCAGTAATGTGGTTGTCTCCAGTGAGCATTACGGTACGCACTCCCATTCGCCGCACTTGGTCAAACCGTTCACGGATTCCAGGCTTGACAATATCTTTGAGATAAATTACACCGTAAATTTCATTATCTAGGCAAACGGCGAGTGGTGTACCTCCTTGCTGGGAAACTTGTTCGTAAGCAGTATCCAGTTCTAGGGTGGCGCGGCCATTGCGGGAAGTGACAAACCCTTTAATTGCAGCAACTGAGCCTTTTCTTACTTCCCTCCCACCTGGTAAATTAGTGCCACTCATGCGAGTTTTGGCGGAAAATTCTACTCCTTGTGATTTTTTTCGGTCTAGGTCAAACTTTGCGCCTAACCTTTCTGCTAGTCGGATGATAGATTTACCTTCTGGAGTATCGTCGAATATAGTAGCTGCTAAGACGATATTGGCAATTTCGTCCATTGTATGACCGCTGATAGGAATAAAAGCTTCTGCCAAGCGGTTTCCAAGTGTGATTGTACCCGTCTTATCTAGTAGAATAGTACTGACATCCCCACAAGCTTCAACTGCCCTTCCTGAAGTAGCAATGACGTTAAATTGAGCGACGCGATCCATACCTGCGATGCCAATGGCGCTGAGTAAGCCGCCAATGGTGGTGGGAATCAGGGCGACTAAAAGGGCAATGAGTGTGGGTACGCTGACTGGACTGTTCACATAATAAGCGAAGGCAGGTATTGTTGCGACCACACATAAAAATATCAGGCTGAGAACTGCCAGCAGTACCGTCAAGGCTATTTCATTAGGTGTTTTGCGGCGTTCTGTACCTTCGACTAAGGCAATCATCCGGTCAATAAAGCCTTTACCGGGGTCAGCGGTAATGCGGATAATTAATTCATCGGAGATGATGCGAGTACCACCAGTAACAGAACTGGCAACATCTGAACCTGATTCCTTGAGAACTGGTGCCGATTCCCCAGTAATGGCTGATTCATCGACGGAAGCAACACCCAAAATCACTTCACCATCAGCGGGGATGATATCACCTGCTACGACGTAGACAGTATCACCTTTTTTAAGGCTGCTAGATGAGACTTCTGTGATTGTGCCATCGACGACGATTTTTTTGGCGATGGTTTCTGATTTTGTGGATCGTAAGGCATCTGCTTGGGCTTTACCTCGTCCTTCAGCTAAAGCTTCGGCAAAATTGGCAAACACAATGGTGAAGAACAAAATCACTGTGATCAAGCCGTTGAAAAGTTCCGGGTTTTTCTGGTTAACTGTCCCAAATATTGGGGGATATATCGTTGCGGCTAGGGTGATGATGGTTCCCACCCAAACCAGAAACATGACAGGATTTTTGATCACATATTGGGGATGCAGCTTAACAAACGTATCCCTAATTGCTCTAGTGTATAGTCCCTGGGTACTTACCCGTTTTTTTTGGCGTTTTTGACGGCGATCGCTAGGACGAGGACGGGAAGATTTAGGTTTTGGAGTAGTTGCAGCTGAATTCATATATTTGGTGATTGGTGATTGGTGATTGGTGATTGGTGATTGGTGATTGGTGATTGGTGATTGGTGATTGGTGATTGGTGATTAAGTTTTTTCCTGTCTCCGTGTCTCCGCGTCCCTGTGTCTCCGTGTCTCCGTGTCTCCCCATCTCCGCGTCCCTGTGTCTCCCCATCTCCGCGTCCCTGTGTCTCCCCATCTCCGCGTCCCTGTGTCTCCCCATCTCCGCGTCCCTGTGTCTCCGCGTCTCCGCGTCTCCCCATCTCCGCGTCTCCCCATCTCCGTGTCGCCTAACTTCCAGAGGCTAATTTAAAACCTTCGGCTATAGGCCCTAAAGCTAAAACTGGGAAGAAAGTCAGTACTCCTAAAATGATGGTTACGCCGGCGGTGACAGTTGTAAATAGGAGAGAATCAGTTCTGAGGGTAGCACGGGTTTCTGGTTGTTTCGGTTTGCGGGACATACTATCAGCCAAGAGGAGGATGGCAATAATGGGAATGTAACGCCCTACTAAAATGCTAAAACTGGTACTTAAGTTCCACCAGAGACTGTTATCTTTTAACCCCTCCAAGCCAGAACCATTATTTGCTGAGGCTGAGGCGTATTCATAAACCACTTGAGAAATACCATGAAAGCCTGGGTTGCTGATTCCTGCTAGGGAGATAGGATAGGCTAGAGCGATCGCACTGGGAATCAAAACTATGACAGGGTGAATTAGCAGCACTACACTAGCAAGGAATATTTCCCGTTTTTCTATTTTGCGCCCGAAAAATTCTGGGGTGCGTCCTACCATTAACCCAGTGATAAACATGGTAAGAATTAGGTAAATGAATAAGTAAGCTGTGCCTATTCCCTGTCCTCCCCAAATAATTTGGAGAAATAAGTTGAATAAAGTAGAAAATATGCCTTGAGGCATGAGGGAATCGTGCATCCCGTTAACAGCACCGCACATGGTAGCAGTAGTTGTAACTGCCCATAATGCAGTTTCTGCCCAGCCAAATCGCAGTTCTTTCCCTTCTAAGTTTGGTAGTTCTACTCCCAGGTTTTTGTTAATGATGGGATTTCCTTGCAGTTCACCAACGGCAGTCACCCAAATCAGAATTACAAAGATAATAAATACCATCCAAAATAGTAACCAAGCTTGTTTGAGGTTATTGGCGAATACGCCGTAGGTGTAAATTAAGGATGTGGGGATAGAAATCATGGCGATAATTTCTATTAAATTAGAAGCGCCATTAGGATTTTCAAAGGGGTGGGCGGAGTTAGCACCAAAAAAACCGCCGCCGTTGTCACCTAACATTTTGATGATTTCAAAGGAAGCAACTGGACCTCTAGGTATATACTGAGTTCCTCCCTCTAAGGTTTGGAGAACTAGAGTTTCTTTTAATGTTTGCGGTACACCTAAGATAATAAGTGCGATCGCACCCATAATGGAAAGAGGTAGTAAGATGCGCGTAATTGCACGAGTGAGATCCACATAAAAATTCCCTAACTTTCTCCCTGTCAACCCGCGAATAAAAGCAATTCCTACCGCTAAACCTGTGGCTGCTGAAGTGAACATTAAAAAGCCTAAAGCAGCAGTTTGGCTAAAATAGCTTAAGCTTGTTTCTCCTACGTAATGTTGCTGGTCAGTATTAGTTAGAAAAGAAATAGTCGTGTGCAGTAACGTATCCCATTTCATCGCCCCAAAGCCGTTAGGATTCCAGGGTAAAAGTCTTTGAAAAGAAATTAGTAAATATACAGAAATTCCCATGATGAAATTGGTGCATATTACTGCCCGAATATACTGCCAAACAGTCATCTCATCTTTTTTGCGGACACCCCCTAGTATATAGAGAATTTTCTCGATTGGGTTGATAATAGGATCAAGTATTGTGCTTTCTCCTAAAAATACACTGGCTATGTATTTTCCCAATTTGGGAGTAATGAATATGACGATACACAGCGTTAACGCAATTTGTAAAAAACCTTGTCCCATTTAGTTTGTACTCAATTAAACTGAAGTTCTAGCCTGTCAATACTTAGAGATAACAGATGAATTACTCGTAAATTTGATTGTTAAGAATTGAGTGATTGCTCTGATCACCTCAAGAGAGTAAATCTGAATTTACTATTTTCTAGATGTTTGTTGAAGTTGATGTTAAAAATATTTCTATCTTACTCTTATTCATTTTTTTCGCTAGTTAGCATTATCTATAGGATTCCTATATTTATACAACACATTATCTCTCCTGCCTCTCAAGATATAGAAACCAATGATAACTTTTTTACACTATTACTGGTTTCTAGTATAAGATTACACCCTTTAAAATATCTCATGCCAAACATAACTAAGATTAGCTGATGATTATATTCTATATTTTCGAGTTTTGGTGAATATAATTAGTTATGCCAGGACATATTGCCAGATTAAAGCTGTAAAGTCTAGTACCACAGGTCGTAATTCGTAATTTTTAATTAAAGACTATTTCAGTTATAAGGGATTAATTAAATGTTTTTGTAAAGCGACAACAACAGCACTTTGACGATCACCGACTCCCAACTTATGCAATATTGCATGAACATGAACCCTGACAGTTCCATCTGTAATGTAAAGAGTTTCAGCTATTTGATGATTGGTTTTGCCGGCGGCTAGAAGTGTGAGAATTTCTTCTTCTCGGTGAGTAAGAGGATTGGAGGCTTTTAAAATATTTTCTGAACGGATATGAGATGAATCAAATGCAAAAGAAGAACGAATTTCTTTAGTTGCAGTTTCATCCCACCAAGATGCTCCAGCAGCTACAGAACGGAGAGCTAAAACCAATTTTTCAGCGACAATTCCTTTGAGACAATAGCCTTGAGCGCCCGCTGCAATTAACCGCGCAATTAGGGATTTTTCAGCATGGGAAGTGAGGACTAAAACTGGCAAATTAGGATATTTTTGTTTAATTTGGTGACAGGCTTCAATTCCCCCGATTCCTGGTAATCCTACATCTAAAAGAACGACATCGAGAGAATGCTGGTTTACTAACTCAATGGCCATTTCACCATCTTCTGCTTCGGCGATAATCTCCAAACCAGTTTCCTGCTGCAATCGCACACGCAAGCCCAAACGGAAAAGTTCATCATCCTCAACTAGAAGGATTTTTATTTTGGTAGAAGACATCTAATGTATTTAAGACTGAAATGGCAAAACAGGGAGCTTGAAACCAAAAATGGCACCATTGGGAACTCTGTTTTCTGCCCATATTATACCGTTATGGGCTTCAATAATTTGCCGAGATAAGTAAAGCCCTAATCCAGAACCTTTAGCTTGGCGTTGGGAAAGCCCGCCGCTATCGCTATTTCCTTGGTAAAATCGTTCAAATAAGTAGGGAAACTGTTCGGGTTGAATCCCTGCACCCGTATCTAAAATTTTCACTACTTGATAGGAAGCTTGGGGTTCTAAGACAACTTCGACATGATCACCGCGTCGAGAATGGTTGATAGCATTGATGAGGAGATTGCTAAAAACTCGTTGCAGTTGCAAAGCATCGCCGTTAACCCAAAGCGATCGCTTCCAATCGGAGTTACCATAGTTTAAGGATAGATGTATGCGACGATTTGCCGCTAATTCAATCAAAGTAGCCGCTGCCGTTTCTGCTAAAATACTTAAATCCACAGGAGCTAAATCCAGTTTTAAGCCTTCAGTATCATTGCGATAAACATCTAACAAAGTTTCTAATAAATCTAAAGAAGTTTCATGACTCCGCGCCATTGTTGCCAAAACTTTCTGTTGGCTTGGTAAAACTGCACCAAATTTTTCTTGTTGAAAGGCTTTAATAGTTTCAATTGCACCTAAAAGTGGAGTTTTTAAATCATGGGTAAGTGTGGAGGCAAAATCTTCTCGCAGCCTCACTAATTGGGATTGGGCTTCTAGTTGAGTTTGAGTAAGTGCAATGGCTTTTTGAGATTTTCGCAATCGTTGACTTAAAAATCCTGTGACTATTAATGCTGTTGCTGCAATTACTCGACTCGCAATAGTAGAAGCCTGAATGACTTCCCTTACGGGTATCCACACATTTAACATGGTTAGAAAAACAGCAACAAATGTTGCGCTTGTTGTTGCTATTCCCCCAAACCAAGAATTAACTAATAAAATTGCTCCACTGTAGAGATATCCAAAAACATAATCATTTGGGGTGGAATATTCTAAAACTCCTAGAAAGATAAATATAGTCACAATCAGTAATATTTTACCAACGCGTAAGTTATTGTTTATTAATTTATTTTTAAAATATACCATTTACTAAGTTACCTTTTCTCAACTTATATAACTATAGCAATTATCAAAGTTTAGATCCTCGACTTATTAAAGAATTCGGGTATCTTGTTTACTAGCGTTTAGATTTTCCCTAAACTTTACTAAACACTGATATATATCTTTAGGTAGATAGATAAATATAAAAAATAAACAGTTTTTATATCATTGTATTCCTTGTTTTTATTCCGAAAATCATCAATGATATAAATTCATCCAGACTACGATATGGCTGAATAATTCAAAAATTGGTTTTACTGAATTTTACTGATACTGCTAGGAGTTTTTATAATTCATGTTACAAGGTTGGATGCAAATTGCATTGACATTAATTCTTGTCATTGCCACTACTCCTTTATTAGGGAGATATATCGCTCGCGTTTTTCTAGGAGAAAGAACACTGCTCGACTCTGTGTTAAATCCTTTAGAAAAAATAATTTTCTTATTAAGTGGAGTTCGTCCAGAAGATGAGATGACAGGTTGGCAATATGCAAAAGCTGTGATTTATAGTAATCTTGCTATGGCGATTTTGGTATTTTTGATATTGATGACTCAAGGATTTTTACCACTAAATCCTACAGAGTTAAAAGCGCCAAGTTGGGATTTGGCATTACACACCACTCTCTCTTTTTTAACTAACACAGATCAACAACATTATTCTGGAGAAACAACATACAGTTATGCCAGTCAAACCTTTGCTTTAGGTTTTTTAATGTTTACTTCAGCCGCGACAGGTTTAGCAGTGGGTATTGCCTTTATTCGTGGTTTAACGGGGAGAGGATTAGGCAACTTTTACGGTGATTTAACTAAAGCAATTACCCGAATTTTACTACCTATGTCCGTTGTCGGGGGATTATTATTAATCATGGCTGGTGTACCGGAAACCCTTGCAGGAGTGGCAACAGCGACAACATTAGAAGGTGCTACTCAAGCGATCGCACGCGGACCAGTTGCCCATTATGAGATAATCAAACAAATAGGTGAAAATGGTGGCGGTTTTTTTGGTATTAACTCAGCCCACCCCTTTGAAAATCCCAACGGTTTTTCCAATTTATTAGCAACTTGGGCAATGATTTCTATCCCTTCAGCCTTTATTTACACCTACGGGGTATTTGCTAATAATCTCAAACAAGCTTGGCTAGTATTTTGGATGGTATTTATCATCTTTCTTTTTTTGGTAGTAATAACAGCAATTGGTGAATATCAAGGCAATCCTCTTGTTAATTCTTTATTAGGATCACAGCAACCCAATTTAGAAGGAAAAGAAGTCAGATTTGGTTGGGCGCAAACAGCACTTTGGGCAGTGATGACAACAGCAACAATGTGTGGCGCTGTCAACGGAATGCACGATTCTTTAATGCCTCCTGGAGGATTTTCTACACTCTCAAATCTATTTTTACAAATTATTTGGGGAGGACAAGGAACCGGCACGGCATATTTATTTATCTACTTGATTTTGGCAGTATTTCTCACTGGTTTGATGGTAGGAAGAACACCAGAATTTTTAGGACGAAAAATTGAGAAACAAGAAATAGTTCTTTCCAGCGTAGTTTTATTAGTTCATCCTTTCGCAGTTTTAATTCCTTGGGCGATAGTTTTTGCCTTTCCCGATACTCTTTCAGGTATTAGTAACCCAGGATTTCATGGCGTTTCTCAAGTAGTTTATGAATATGCTTCCGCTGCTGCTAATAATGGTTCTGGTTTTGAAGGTTTGGGAGATAATACCTTGTGGTGGAATCTCAGTGCCAGTGTCAGCATTTTAGCCGGTCGTTACATTCCTATCATCGCTTTATTGTTACTAGCAGATGGTATTTCTAGAAAACAACCAGTTCCCATGACTGCCGGTACCCTCAGAACTGATACTCGTTTATTTACCGGAGTTACAGGTGGAGTAATTTTAATTCTTGGGGCGTTAACCTTCTTTCCTGTATTAGTTTTAGGTCCCATTGCTGAATGGTTTTTGATTGCAAAAGGAAGTTAACAAAAACCAAAACCTCAGCGTACCTCCGCGCTAACCTCCGCGCCCCTCTGCGTTAAAAAATAACTAAATTTCCATGAAAACTACAAAAACTCGACAAGAACGTAAACATACTCCCAAAGTTAAAACTACTGGAATTTATTCTCGTGCATTTAAGCAAGCGTTTGTCAAATTAGACCCACGCAATATGCTGAAAAATCCTGTGATGTTTTTGGTGTGGGTGGGGACAATTATTACGGCTTTAGTAACTATTGAACCGAATCTTTTTGGTGTTACTCCTGGTAATAACCCACGACTTTTTAATGGTTTAATTACGATTATTTTGTTTTTTACTCTTGTTTTTGCCAATTTTGCCGAAGCTGTTGCTGAAGGTAGAGGAAAAGCTCAAGCTGATTCTTTAAGAGCGACAAAATCAGATGTCACAGCCCGAAAACTTCTCCCTGACGGTTCTATTCAAGAAGTTAATTCTACTACTTTGCGTCGTGGTGACCAAATTAAAGTTATTGCTGGTGATGTTATTCCCGCAGACGGAGAAGTAATTGCTGGGGTGGCTGCTGTAGATGAATCTGCTATTACTGGAGAATCTGCACCAGTATTGAAACAGCCAGGAACTGATATTGCTAGTTCTGTAACTGGAGGAACTCGCATTAATTCTGATGAATTAACAATTAGGGTGACATCAGATCCAGGTCAAGGTTTTATTGACAGAATGATTGCTTTAGTTGAAGGGGCTTCTCGTACTAAAACCCCCAATGAAATTGCTTTAACTGTACTTTTGGCAGTGCTAACTCAAGTTTTTTTAGTGGTAATTGCTACTCTACCTACAGTGTCAGTTTATGTTAAATCACCTGTAAGTATTGCGGTATTAATTGCCTTATTAGTGGCGTTAATTCCCACAACAATTGGTGGTTTATTAAGTGCAATTGGGATTGCAGGTATGGATAGGGTTGCTCAATTTAATGTCATAGCTACATCTGGAAGGGCTGTAGAAGCCTGTGGAGATATTAATACTTTGGTTTTAGATAAAACGGGAACAATTACTTTAGGAAATCGCATGGCGGAGGAATTTATTCCAGTCAAAGGTCATGCTCTGGATGAAGTTGCTCAAATTTCTTTGGCATCAAGTATTTTTGATGAAACTCCCGAAGGAAAATCAATTGTTAAATTAGCAGAAGCTTTAGGAGCAAAGTTAGATTTTAATCCCCAAAATGCAGAAGGTATTGAATTTTCAGCAAAAACTCGCATGAGTGGAATTGATTTACCAAATGGTGTAGAAATTCGCAAAGGTGCTGTAGATGCAATTAAGGGATTTGTCCGTTCTCGAAATGGACAATTAACACCAGAATTAGATGCAGCTTATGAGCGAGTTTCTAAATTAGGCGGAACACCATTAGCAGTGTGTCAAGATGGTGATATTTATGGTGTAATTTATCTCAAAGATATTATTAAACCGGGGATTAAAGAACGATTTGATCAAATGCGACGTATGGGAATAAAAACTGTAATGCTGACAGGTGATAATCGTCTTACGGCTGCGGTCATAGCTCAAGAAGCTGGTGTAGATGATTTTATTGCTGAAGCAACTCCAGAGGATAAAATTGAAGTAATTCGCAGTGAACAATCTCAAGGAAAATTGGTGGCTATGACTGGAGATGGAACTAATGATGCTCCGGCTTTAGCTCAAGCAAATGTGGGGGTAGCAATGAATTCTGGTACACAAGCAGCGAAAGAAGCTGCAAATATGGTGGACTTGGATTCTGACCCGACCAAATTAATTGATATCGTCACTATTGGTAAACAATTACTAATTACTCGTGGTGCTTTGACAACTTTTTCAATTGCTAATGATGTCGCCAAATACTTTGCAATTATTCCCGCAATTTTCCCTGGTATTGGTGTGAGTGGTTTAAATATTATGGGTTTAGTAAGTACCCAATCTGCTGTTTTATCAGCACTGATTTACAATGCTTTGATTATTCCGGCTCTGATTCCTTTAGCATTAACCGGTGTGAAATTTCGTCCTCTCACTGCTGACCAACTTTTGCAAAGAAACATCTTTATTTACGGATTAGGTGGCGTGATTGCTCCTTTTATTGCTATCAAAATTATTGACGTTTTCATTGCATCTGTAGGACTAGCCTAATCAAAACTCCTTCACTTTCTTAAATTATGAACCAACTATCAGAAATCATCAACTATAAACGAAATCGTGTTCCTCTCGGTCTGTTTTTACTACTTTGCTTTAACGTATTATTAGCACCAGCAGTCCAAGCAGTAACACCAGGATCAGAATCGCGGTTTTCGGCTTATACGATTACTTTGTTGGGGCTTGTTACTCTGTGTCTTTGTGTTTATTTGTTTGTTGTAATTTTTCAGCCGGAGAGGTTTTAATGAGGACTAATAAGATCCCCGACTTCTGAGATCGATTCATAATTTATTGACAAGATAAAAAAAGAAGTCGGGGATCTGGGTTAGGAGAGATTTTAATAAGTTTTTTATCACGCATAGACGCAGAGGCGCAGAGAGAATTTTTTGTTGTGATTTTTAAATTAGGGAGCTTTTAATATGAGTCAGAAACATCAAGTTAGTAAGGCGATTCGTTCGACTTTGGTTTTGTGGGTGATAACGGCTTTTATTTATCCGTTACTTATGTTAGTTTTAGGACAAGTTGCTTTTTCTGGTCAAGCGAATGGTAGTTTAATTAAAAACTCTCAAGGTGTGATTATTGGTTCAGCTTTAATTGGTCAATCTTTTACGAGTGAAAAGTATTTTTGGGGTCGTCCCAGCACGACTAATTACAGTACGGTTAATACAAAAAAGGATGAAGCTGATATTTTGAAAACTGGTGTATCTGGTGCTAGTAATTTAGCTCCTAGTAATCCAGCATTGCTAGAACGTATTAATGGTAATGAAGGTGAAATCAATAGACTTAAAAAAGCGGGTGTTCAACCTACTGCTGATTTAGTTTACACTTCTGGTTCTAGTCTTGATCCTCACATTACCCCTGAAGGTGCAAAAGTACAAATTGCACGGGTAGCAAAAGCACGAGGAATTCAACCAAAGCAATTAGAAACTTTAATTTCTCAACACACTGATGGTCGCTTTTTGGGGATATTTGGTGAACCGGGGGTGAATGTTTTAAAGCTGAATCTATCATTGGATAAAATGAAGTAATCAGTAAGAACTTAATGTATGTTTAATCCCTCTATTTCTTCTCTTGACAGTTCTTATATCCGTCCTGCTCGACGCGGAAAGCATAAAATATTCATTGGGATGGCTCCCGGTGTGGGTAAAACTTATAAAATGCTGGAAGAAGCACATCAACTTAAACAAGAGGGGATTGATGTTGTTATAGGCATTTTAGAAACTCATGGACGTAAAGACACTGCTCTCAAAGCCACAGGATTAGAAATAATTCCCAGGAAAGCTAGTATTCAACAAAATATTAACCTGCAAGAAATGGACGCGGAGGCAATTTTAAAACGCTCTCCCCAACTGGTTTTGATTGATGAATTAGCTCATACAAATATACCAGGTTCAATTAGAGAAAAACGCTATCAAGATGTAGAAATAATTTTAGCAGCAGGTATTGATGTTTACTCTACTGTTAACATTCAACATTTGGAAAGTTTGAATGATTTAGTGGCAAGAATTACTGGTGTTGTGGTGCGGGAACGCATTCCAGATCGTCTGCTAGATGAAGCTGATGAGGTAGTTGTTATTGATGTTACTCCAGAAACTTTAGAAGAGCGTCTGCGTGAAGGCAAAATCTATGCTGCTGATAAAATTGAGCAATCTTTACAAAACTTTTTTCAGCGTCGTAATTTGATTGCTTTGCGGGAACTAGCTTTAAGAGAAGTAGCGGATACTGTTGAGGAAGAAGGAAATACTTCGACTGCTAATAAGCAAAGTTGTAATATCCATGAACGAGTTTTAGTATGTGTGTCTACTTATCCCAATTCTCTCCAATTATTACGCCGTGGGGCGCGACTTGCTAATTATATGAATGCTCGGCTTTATACGGTATTCATTGCCGATCCTGAAAGGTTTCTGACTAAGAAAGAAAGTTTGTATATTGATACTTGTGAGAGACTTTGTAGAGAATTTGGTGGTGAATTTCTGCACGTTAAAAGTAGCAATGTTGCTCAAGAAATTGCTCAGGTTGCTGCTACTCATCACATTACGCAAATAGTCATTGGTGAAAGCCATCAACCCCGCTGGAAAAGATTTATTAAAGGCTCTTTTACGCAGAGATTAATGGATTTAATTAGAGATAAAAAAATAGATTTGCACATTATCGCTACTGACAAGTAATAACAATTAAAAATTAAAAATTAAAAAATTTCCAGTCCAGGAAATAGATCCCCGACTTCTTCAAGAAGTCGGGGATCTTAACTTAACTTGACTACATGATATTAATTGGATCGACATCAATCGTTAAACTGACCGAAGAAGGACAAAGCCCTCTAATTTCTGCCCAATCGGGTAAATTTGGTAGTGCATCAGCAGTAAATTTCAGTAATATTTGCCAGCGATAACGATTAGCTACTCGTAATATACTAGCTGGTGCTGGTCCTAAGATTTCAAATCCTTCTTGATCACTAAAATTTGTGGCTATGATTTGGGCTGTATTTTGCACTTGGATGGGATCAAGGCTACTCAATCTCAATAATATTAATCTGCCATAGGGAGGATAATTAAGTGCTTCCCGTTGTTCTAATTCTGCATCACAAAAAGATTGATAATCGTGGGTTTTTACGGCTTCAATTACTGGATGTTCTGGGGTATAAGTTTGAATAATTACCCTTCCCGGATCTTCCCCTCTTCCGGCTCTTCCTGCAACTTGGGTTAAGGTTTGAAATGTGCGTTCATTGGCGCGATAGTCTGATAAATGCAGTAAGCCATCAGCCGCAACTACACCTACAAGAGTAACTTGGGGTAGGTCTAATCCTTTGGTGAGCATTTGTGTTCCTACTAATAAGTCTGCTTCACCGTTTGCAAATTGGCTGAGTAAGTTACGATGTGCGCCTTTGTTGCGGGTGGTGTCACTATCAAAACGAATTAATTTGAGGTGGGGAAATTGTTTGTTAAGTTCTTGTGCTACTCGTTGCGTTCCACTCCCAAAAAATTTGAGATAGGGTGAACTACATTCGGGACAGTGGGGAGGATGCGATCGCCCATAATTACAATAATGACATCTCAATAATTCGGGCGCTCCTGCTTCTACATGATGATAAGCCAAGGATACGTCACAGTTGGGACATTCCAACACATAACCACAACTGCGACAAGAAACAAAGGTGCTATGTCCCCGACGATGAATAAATAAGATTCCCTGTTGTTTTCTCTCTTTTAGCTCTTCTAGGGCTTCTTGCAGTTGTCTACTAAATATAGAACGATTTCCCGCTTGTAACTCTCGCCGCATATCAATTATTTCTACCGGTGGTAAAGGCCGGGAGTTGATGCGTTCGGGAAGTGATAGGTATTGGGTATTGGGTTGGTGGGGAGATGGGGAGGTGGGGAGATGGGGAGATGGGGAGGTGGGGAGATGGGGAGATGGGGAGGTGTTCTCTGCTTTTACAGAAACCCAACTTTCTAAGGATGGTGTAGCTGAACCTAAAATGAGGGGACAATTTTCTAATTCTGCACGCCATTGGGCGACTGTGCGGGCATGGTAGGTGGGAATGGGCGCATCTTGTTTAAAGCTGCTGTCGTGTTCTTCATCAAGAATAATTAAACCTAAGTTGGGTAAAGGCGAGAAAATGGCGCTGCGAGTCCCTATGACTACTTGGGGTTCTCCTGTAAACATTTGTCGCCATGTGTCGTAGCGTTCACCGTCGGAAAGAGCGCTGTGATAAACCTGGACTTTGTTACCGAAACGGGCGCGAAATCTGTCTGTAAGTTGAGGTGTGAGTCCAATTTCTGGTACTAATACTAGGGCTGATTTTCCTTGGTTGAGGAGGGGTGCGATCGCTTGTAAGTAAACTTCGGTTTTTCCTGAACCTGTCACCCCATGTAATAAAATTTGAGCAAATCCATTTAATGATTGTATGGTTTTTAAGGCGTGAGTTTGGGCTGTTGTTAAGGATTTGGCTTGATCCCCAGCCATTAAGGGACTTTGTTCTCTCCGTAATATTTCCCGTTCTTCAATTACTACATAGCCTTTTTGTTCTAAGGCTTTCAAAATAGAGGTACTGGCGCTGCAAGTTTGTAATAATTCATTTTGCCATAATTCTCCACCTTGTCGTTTTAATACTTCAATAATTTCTCTTTGACGGGTTGTTAAATCTCGATCATTGTTATCTAATAATGTGACTGCTTTTTGCAGTTTGGGTTGATTTAGTCGTGGTGGTTCTAGGTAGTTTTCTGCTAATCCCAAGCGGATTAATTCACGAGTTCCTCGATATGCCGATTTAACTTTTTGTTGGATATAGTGATAGCTATAGTCACCTGTGGGGGTTTTTTGCAACAGTTCTAGAACTTGTTGCGCTGTTGGTGACATGAAAACAAAAGTATTGCTAGAAACATCTTGATCTCTTCCCAAGGGTGTTAAACGTAAACGACGTTGCGATCGCCCTAATATTCCCGGTGGTAAAGCTACTCGAATTACTTGAATTAAGGGCGTATAGTAATAAGCGGCGATGCGATTGAGCAATTCCCAGTAGGTGCTAGGAAAAAATCCTTTGCTGACTACATCTTCTACTTCTCGAATTTTTTCTACTGCTAAATCTGCTGGTGGTTGAGATAACAAACGAATAGCGATCGCTCCTATCTGTTGTGTCCCGAAGGGAACAGTCAAAATATCCCCTGGTTTTATTTCTAACTGGGTTGGTATTTCGTATGTATAGAGGTCTGAGCTTCCTGGACAATCTACGAGTGTTTCAATCCAGCGATAAATAGTTGTTTTTGACTGGTATGACTCCCCAGGTTCAGCTACCGCTACAGAAGATAATTTTACGCTCTTAATATACATGATTATCGACTTTTTAAACAGATATTTGCTCATATACCTGGATAACATTCACCAGGCTTACTTAACTTTAACTGCTTGGATTACTACCAGCAAACAGTATTTCGCAATACTTTTATTACTCATCATACTTGATAAGTTTTAACTGGTGTTATTCACTAGATAAATTAATTTCCACAGTACGTGCAATAAATATTTGATGCTAACTACACAAATGAAAGTATCTTAGATATTAAAGAGTTAATTGCTGAACTACTAAATAGGGAATATTTTTTTTCCGCCCATTGATAGATATTCAATATTTTTTCTATGTGAGATGCTTTTATACAATTAATATTTTCCGGATTTTAATCCAGCATTTTCGTAATTTGTATCATTTGCTAGACCTGTACTTCTATCGCTTAACCCCACTAAAAATATATGAAACTACATGAAAAATTAAGATATAAGGTTTTTTAGATGGAATTTTTATATTTGTTAAGGTTGAGAATGTTTGAGGGGGGTTTGACATATTTGGTGATTAATAAAAAAATGGGGAATATGTCTGCTGGTAGTCGGAGAAGATGGTATTTTGGGTGCAAAGCCCATATAGGTTGTATCTAAACATAACCGAAAAACATGACAAACAGGTACAGATTTTCGTTCCAAATCAGGAATTCTTGAGAAGATTGTATTTGTCTAGGTAAATGGATGTATTTATCTCTTAAGAAAAACTACCAATCCTCAAACGAGCCTCTGTCACTAATTTATGTACCAAACAAAGCAACAATCCCTAAAGGAAACTATGAATATTGCTGAATTGGGAACGATGGAAATACTGGAGAACGCAGCTGATAATGAAGAACCATCACTTGATAGTTTAGATGCGGTAGTATTTGAAGACTCTTCAATTGTAGAAAATTTGGAGTCAGATGAACGGGATGGGGATGAGATGGCAGCTGCTCGTCCTTCGGGATACAATAAAACCGAACATGATGATGCAGTAGGCGCGTTTTTTAAAGAAATGGCGCGTTACCCTCTCTTAAAACCTGATGAGGAAGTAGAGTTAGCGCGGCGAGTTAGGTTTTTAGAAGAAGTCAAAGACTTACAAGATGCTTTGGAATTAGAACTGGGACAGGAACCAAGCAAAAGCGAAGTGGCCGCCAAGTTTGACATGACAGAGAAACAACTGGAAAGTCGCTTATATCAAGGAAGAGTAGCGAAGCGGAAAATGATTCGCTCGAATCTGAGGTTAGTGGTATCTATCGCCAAGCGTTATCTCAACCGGGGGGTTCCGTTTCTAGATTTGATTCAGGAAGGCGCTATGGGCTTAAATCGCGCCGCAGAAAAGTTTGACCCCGATAAAGGCTATAAGTTCTCTACTTATGCTTATTGGTGGATTAGACAGGCGATTACACGAGCGATCGCTAATGATGCCCGCACTATCCGCCTACCAATCCATATTGTAGAAAAACTTAACAAACTCAAAAAGGCGCAAAGGGAACTCAAGCAAAAACTGGCTCGTAACCCCTCGGAAGCCGAAATGGCGGAATCTTTGGAAATTAGCGTCCAACAACTACGTCAACTTCAACAACTGCGTCGTCAAGCCTTATCCCTCAATCACCGTGTTGGGAAGGAAGAAGACACGGAATTAATGGACTTGCTGGAAGATGAAGACAACCAATCTCCAGAAGCCAAAATGAATGAAAACATGATGCGTCAGGAGATTTGGGAAGTATTAGGAGACGTATTAACACCAAGAGAAAAAGACGTAATTTCTTTACGCTATGGACTGACAACCAGCGAACCCTGCACCTTAGAAGAAGTTGGGAATATGTTCAACCTTTCCCGCGAAAGAGTCCGCCAAATCCAAAGTAAAGCCATGCGAAAGTTACGCCGTCCTCACATTGCTAAACGTTTAAAGGGTTGGTTGATATGATTTTAGATTTTAGATTTTGGATTTTAGATTAACTTCCTTCACCAATGTCAGAATTTTAACTCCTGCATATCATTTCTGTTCACTGACAAGGTAAAATCTAAAATTGATCTGAAATCTGAAATCTAAAATTACATGATGTCTTCTAATTTAAAGATTAGGTTTGCCGAACCCAGTGATAGTGCTGTATTGTTTGAATTAATTCAGGGATTAGCAGAATATGAAAAATTATCTGATGCTGTCACTGGTAATGCTCAAGCATTAAAAGAGCATTTATTTGGTGAACCAAAATATATAGAAGCAATTTTAGTAGAATCTGCGGGTCAAGCTGTGGGATTTGCCCTATTCTTTCACAACTATTCTACATTTTTGACTAAGCCAGGAATTTATCTAGAAGATTTATTTGTTTTACCAGAATTTCGCCGTCAAGGTATTGGTAAAGCACTTCTAGCTAAATTAGCCCAAATAGCTGTAGAGCGTGATTGTGGGCGCTTAGAATGGAGTGTTTTGGATTGGAATGTGTCAGCACAAGCATTTTACCGCAGCATGGGAGCAGATATTTTAGATGATTGGCGAATCTGTCGGGTCACAGAAGAGACAATCAAAAAGTTAGCAGCTAAAGGATAAATTTTTCTGGATAAAGGATAAAGTTTTTGATATGCTTTTCCTTTTCTTCTTCATTATTAATTTATTCTTGCTAATCTTAAAATTTCCATTTATATAAATTTACATTTGTACCAATCCTCAAACTAGCACCGTCTTCTCGGAATTACAAATTAAAATCTTTAGTTGTCAAAGCCAAGTTTGACAGCCTGTCGTTTGACACAAGCAACTGCTCAAATCACAATTATGAAGGAGATTTGACAGAATTAGCCGTTGTTGTAGAGAGAACACGAGATGAAAAAGATAATTTCAGTATTACTGTTAGGCATAGCTATCTTCACCTTTGCCTTCAGTAGTCCAGCTTTGGCAGATGCTGCTGATGGAAGCAAAGTATTTAGTGCTAACTGTGCTTCTTGTCACGCAGGTGGCAAGAATTTGGTTAACGCTGCTAAAAGCCTCAAGAAGGCGGATTTGGTAAAGTACGAGATGTACTCAGCAGAGGCAATTATTGCCCAAGTTACAAACGGTAAAGGTGCTATGCCTGCTTTTAAAGGTCGCTTAAAACCAGCCCAGATTGAAGATGTAGCTGCTTACGTACTGGAACAAGCAGATAACGGTTGGAAGAAGTAAGTTCACGTCTAATCTAATTACCTAACAATGTGCGGGGCTTTTCGTCCCGCTATTGTTTTTAATAATACCTATTTATTAACCACTAAAATATTATAAGCCTCATTAATTAACCGCATCTTCTCCTGTGCTTGTTTTTGCATTTGCGGTTGATTAACAAATAAATCAGGATGCCATTTTTTTACTAATATTTTATAAGCTTGTTTCACCTCAGCAAAAGAAGCATTAGATTGCAATCCTAAAATTCGATAAGCGGGAGTAATTTTATCATTTTGTGCTGGTGTTTTTGGCGGAGTTTGTGCTTTTTGATTTGAACTAGGTGATTTCATATTAGCTTTAATTTCTGCTATTTCTTGTTCTAGTTCCCAATCCCGAAATTTCGCTTCTACTTCTGCTGGGTTTGCTGGTGGAGATGGTGGGGTATTAACCTGTTGACGTGGAGGTTCTACCTTTGGTTGAGGATTCCGAGTTGTATTTTCTTTTGGAGGTGTATAAACCTGTTGTTTTGGTGGTTGAGGATTTGCAGATTTAGGTTTATCTTGATAAGGTTGATATTTGCTAGTAATATTCGCTTTTTCTAACTGTGACAATAACTGATTAAATTGATTTTGCAATCTTTGTAAATCTTGCCTTTGTTGAGTAATTTCCACTGGTTCTTTACTCACTTCAACACAAATTACTTTTGCCGCTTTTTGTTCATATTCAGCCAAGATAGATAAACCCTGACTACTAAAACGTGATAAATAATTTTCAGCCGCAGCAATACAAATTTTAGCAACTTGTTGATTATAAGAATCTTTAACTGATTGTTCATCTTGCTTTTGCAAGTTCTTATTTAAGATATAGGAAATACTTCCCACCACAGCAGCACCCACGGGACCTCCTAATAACCATCCAATTCCACCACCTACAGCAATAGAACTAGGATCAGTTACATCACTACTATTAATAGTAGTTGGTTTTACAGGTAGAGTTAATTCAGGTGCATGAGGAAAGGGAATTTGTAAATCTTCTGGACGTTCTGATTTAAAAAAATTATAAGCTTGATACAGCCATTTTACTACTGAGTTTTGTAATTCTGTTAAGTCTTTTTTAAAGGTTCCTTTTTGCCAAGATTGCAAATTATCTTCAGCAAGTGCAACTGCAATATCAGCTTGATATTTTGCTAATAAATTAGGTAAAGATAACCAACTTTCTAATTCATGAATACTAGTTTTAAAACCTTGAAAAATTAGGTTTTGGGCTTTTTGCTGAATTTCTAATTTAGCAATTTCTTTATCATCAAATATTTTAATTTTTTGAGCAGATTTGTAAATTTGATCAACTAATAAAGTTTGTAGTCGAGAAGATATAGTTTGCAATCTTGGTAAACGCAGATCACCATAATTTTGCTGTAAAATACCAACTAGATTTTGCAAAGCTGTTTCAAAAGCAGCTAAACCGCTGCTATTCGCAAGCGCAACATCACCTTTTAATCTAGCGCGTAAAGCAGGTAAAGCATCAACTCGATATAAATTACTAAACCCGGAAGGTAAATCAGCGCGGAAACTTTCAGCTACAAATACTAACCGATTTTGAACTTGTTTTTGTTCTTCTGGTTCAAGCAAATTGAGAAAGTTGGCGACAAAAATAACTGTTTTAATATTTCTATCTAATAACCAATCACGGAGATTTTCTCTTTCTCCTAAAGTCATGAGTTTGCGTGCATCTAATAATTGAATAACTAAATCTGTTCCTAATAATTTATCTTTTACTAAATTATCTTGTGCTTCTCTATCATTAGTTCCCGGTAAATCAATAAATTCGATTCCTGTTTCTAAAAAAGGATGGGGACAAAACACTTCAACAGAAGCAACATCTTTTCGCATCTGTCTATTACCATCTAAAACCGCAAATTGTTGTAAAACTTCTGTACCACTGCGATAGATTTCTGTACCATCGACTAACATTATCCGAGTGCGGACAGTTGTACCATATTTAACGGTAATTGCTGCACCTGTGGTGGGAATTAAATCAATGGGTAAGGTACGATTTCCTAACATCGCATTTAGCAATGTTGATTTACCATGATTAAAGGGACCAAATACGGCAATTTTAAAGTTAGGATTAGCTAAATAATCACAAATAGAAATTACATCTTGATGTAGTTGAGAATTTTTATCTAAATTCAATAATTTACAGGTGGATTTTAAAGCATCTGTTAATTCACTATAATCTTGATATTTTTGCTGCATGATTATTACTTGTTAATTAGTTTTACATACATAGATCCCCGACTTCTTAAAGAAGTTGGGGATCTTTTCTTTTATTTAGCTGTAATAAGCTAATAAGTTGCTGTAAGCAGCTTCGATTTTTTGCAATTGTTCAATGATGTTTTCCTGTAAGTTTTTAAACCGTTTAAATTCAGTTTCACGGTTTATTTCTCGTGTTTTTTTCTGTTGGAGAAGATTATCTAATTCTGATTTACGAGAATTAATATCATCATTAATCCGCTGACTTACTTCTTTTTCGTAGCTATTAAAACACTCTTTTACTGCATCATAAACAATTGGTGCTTGTTCGTTCGCTACCTGGGGAAGATATTTTACTAATTCTTTTTTCGCAGTTTTTACTAATTCTTTTCTTGCTTGATCTGCTTGTAAAATTCCTACTCCTAAACCTAATAAAGCAAAACCAATTGGACCGAGGAAAATTCCTGTTACTGCGGTAATCATACCACCTACACCAATAACGGTGAAGTAGTTTAAAAGGATATTTTTCCAATCAAATCCCACACCAGCTAAAGCTACACCTGCTAAGTTACCTCTAGATAAAGATAACAAACCCATTGCCCATTTTGCCCAGCCAGGAGAGTTATCCTCTTCTGTGGTAGCATGGGTATTAACATTCACTTTTTGTCCGGTTAGTTTTTCGGTAATTTGATTGGTAACTTGATTGTAAGAAGCACCATATTGGGCTGCGGAATTAGATAATTCTCTAAAGGCTGAATTCATGTCTTTTTCAGCATTTAAAGTCCAAGCTGAAAATTTATCTGTGATATATTGTTCAAAGGCTTTTTGGAGGGCGATATTAAAAGCATCTCGCTTTCCACTACTCAAGAAGTCTAATAAATTTAATTCTGGTTGATAGCGCAAAAAATCATTTTCAAAGGTATTACCTAAGTTTAAAACATAGCTGCGAAAAGATTCCGATATTCCTCGCGCTTGATCATCTCTGGTATTCATAATTTCTTTTTGGAATTGATCACGAATACTATTGAGTTTTGTGAATTCAGGTTCAACTGAATCAATCCGTTTTTTCAATTCATCTACATCTTGATCAAGTAAAGGAATGCGTCTATCAATTGCTTCGCGGGTATGGTTTACAGCTTGTCTAGCTAGGGTTCTAACTTGACGTAATTCAGCAACCGCTCTTTCCCTCGTTAGAAAGGTATTTAACGCCCCCATAAACTCAGGAAAGCCAGTTTTACTTAAATCAGCTTGAGGATTTTTTAATCTGCGTCTCAGTGCTTGAATTGAAGAAAGTTCAAACACTCTTTCTTCGTAAATATCTTGTCCATCTACATAACAATATTCAGCTAAATTGGCTTTAAATACTTGTCTTAGTCTGGTTTCTGCTGCTGTTAATTCTTCAATATCATCAGGATCAATTAATGATTCTTTTACCTGATCCCAAGCATTAACTAAAAAGAAAACCGATAAACCCCGTCCTTTGATATAATTCTCTAAATACCGTCTTTCACCTAAAGTACAAGGTTGAGAAGCCCGCATGACAAATAAAATTGCATGACAATTATTCACATATCCTAAAGATAATTCATTTCGAGCTTCTGTATCATTTAAACCTGGACTATCAACAATTTCAATGCCCTTTTCTAGTAAAGTCAAAGGATACTCAACTACTGCATAATCAACATCAGGAAATGCTTGTTTTTGCTCTTGTTCTAATTTCTTTGCTTCTGCTGGATCAATGGTATATTTATATTTAAAGCTTTGAAAATCTAGCTGTTGGGGAATTTTGCCATCATTAAAATGAATGGTAACTTTCTTTTCTACTCCATAGCGTAAAATTGTTAATACTGCGGTACAGGGATTTACATCGCTTGGTAATAAATTCTCACCAATTAAGGCATTGAGAAACGTACTTTTACCCCGTTTCATGTCACCTAAAACCAATAGCCTAAATACACCATTTCTGAGATTTTTACTGGCGGCTGTAATGTCTTGAATATCTCTTGTTAAACTTAATTTACCTGATGAAGTATCTCCAACAAATTCGGCTTGATTAATAGTATCGGCGATTTTGCTTAAACAAATAGAAATTTCCGAACGAACTTGAGAAACTCGTTCTAAATCATTGATAAACTGATCAGTTCCAACTTGATAATTCATGGTGATGCCACTTTATTTAGAGTTTTTAATTTTCGATTCCAAGAAAAGCTTATAAACGAAAAAAACCAAAGCCCCAAAAATCACAATTCCCGCTAAAGCTGAAGCTACTCGCACTGCAACTATAGTTGCCACAGCCAAACCAAAAAGTTTACCACCGAAAATTACTGTTTTTAGCCAAGGTTTTTGAGATTGTTCAGGTTTATGTTTCTGTGTTTTATAGAAAGGTGCATCAATAGCATGGAGTTGATCATCCATTTCTCGAAGTCGCTTTTCTACCTGGCGTTGAATGTTTTGATTATGTTCATGAGGAGATTTCATCAGCGTCCACCTTGTTTAGGACATTATTTAGTATATTGTATTGTAATTTACGCCAGGAATTGAAAAGAAAACAACAGTAAAACCACTATTGCTATCTAATTACTGGAGTAAATTAACAAAGCAATATTACCATTGCTGCACCCAGTTTAGATTCAATCTTTTGTACTTACTTTTCGGAAAATGTTGACCAAAAGACAGAAAAGCAATGGCACTAAGATTTCGTTAAATGTCAAAATTTGATTGGGAAGAACTCAGGTAGATTCAACATGGATATCAAAAATGGATTTGTTGGTACGATTGGTAACACCCCACTAATTCGCTTAAACAGTTTTAGTGAAGAAACAGGTTGTGAAATTTTGGCCAAAGCAGAGTTTCTCAACCCTGGTGGTTCAGTCAAAGATCGTGCTGCACTTTATATCATCGAAGATGCAGAAAAAAAAGGACTTCTCAAACCTGGTGGTACAGTAGTAGAAGGAACTGCGGGTAATACGGGTATTGGATTAGCACATATATGCAACGCTAAAGGTTACAAATGCTTGATTATTATTCCCAACACTCAATCCCAAGAAAAAATAGATGCTTTGACTACCTTGGGTGCTGAAGTTCGTCCTGTTCCTGCGGTTCCTTACAAAGATCCTAATAATTACGTCAAACTATCTGGTAGAATTGCGGCGGAAATGGAAAACGCCATTTGGGCTAATCAGTTTGATAATTTAGCCAATCGTCTCGCCCATTATGAAACCACAGGTAGAGAAATTTGGCAACAGACTGACGGTAAAATAGATGGTTGGGTAACGGCAACTGGTACTGGTGGTACTTATGCTGGTGTAGCAATGTACCTAAAAAAACAAAATCCGGGCGTGAAATGTGTTGTGGCTGACCCCTTGGGTAGTGGACTATACAGCTATATCAAAACTGGTGAAATCAAAATAGAAGGGAATTCCATTACTGAAGGTATTGGTAATAGCCGGATTACCGCCAATATGGAAGGCGTATCTATTGATGATGCTATCCAAATTGATGATTCAGAAGCCTTACGAGTTGTTTATCAACTATTAAGAAAAGATGGCTTATTAATGGGTGGTTCAACTGGAATTAATGTGGGTGCGGCTGTGGCTTTAGCTAAACAATTGGGACCAGGACATACTATTGTGACGATCTTGTGTGATAGTGGTTCTCGCTATCAATCACGGATATTTAATAGTGAATGGTTAGCAAGCAAAGGATTGGTTATCAATTAGGAGTTTTTTTACTTATCGCCACTATTCGGTGGCGATGCACAAGATTTTAGCCTATTTTTAATCCTAGATAACTGGCGTTTATAGTCAAAATGGCGATGGATGAATTAATGTTAAACGTCCCAAATCACAAACAATCTCTTCCTATTTGTGTGCAAGTATGTCAACATCGTTCTTGTAGAAAGCAAGGTGCAGAGGAAGTATTAACAGCTTTTCAGGATTCACGTATACTTAATGTGACAGTTACAGCTAGTGGCTGCTTAGGTCAATGTGGTAATGGTCCAATGGTGCTAGTCTTACCAGAGATGGTTTGGTATTGCGGAGTTAAACCTCAAGAAATCCCTCGACTGGTAGAAGAACATTTGTTGGGTGGTAAAAGAGTTAAATGTATGCTTTATCATAGGTTTCATCCCTGGGGATAAAGCTAATTGAAAATATATAAATTCTGCAATTTTATACACATAAAGTGAGGGCATAAATGGAAATTCAGCAGCTACGTCAAGCATTGAAAATGAAGTGGCTGAGTTACTACGAGGAAAATCGTTTGTGGCTAGTTAAAATGCGAATTTGGCAATCTTATGATGGTGTCAGGCGACCTTCTTCTGGTTATCTTTTAGCCACTTTATCTATTTTAGAACCTGAGTTAAAAAACATACTCCCTTTTATTCTAGAGTTAAATAATAATCCTGATCAAATAGTTACGGCTTTAGGTCTTAACTTCAATCCTGAAGAAGAGTTACGGTTATTAAAGTCACAGCATTCTCTAGTTAAAAACCAGGTTGTTAGTAAGCCGCCAACTAAAAGTCAGGTTGTAGATACACCAATACAAACAGAACCTAAACAGGTGTTATTAAGAATTACTACTAATGTTGATGACAAGCGGGAACCTGTTGCAGTGGGTGCAGTAACTACATCGGTTGATAACCATTCTCCAACCAAACCGCTTTCGGGAATGGGACGCGAACAAACACGGAAGCAAATTGACAAGCCAGTGCGATCGCTCTCAATATCTACAGTAGTACCTCATCAAACCAAAGCTGTTCCTTCCTTAACTAGAGTTACTGCACCTAATAGCAATGGGAATACGAGCATTCCTATCAAACAAGTTCCTCATATTTCACCTACCACTAACTCCCGTAGTTTACCTTCTTGGATAGATGAATTTTGTCAAGGTGTGAGGTGGGAACAGGAGGGTACAATCACCCGCAAGTTTTAAAGTTTTTATAACTTACGCATTAACAAAGTTTATCAAATATGAATTGCGGATTTTATCTCTTCTATGGTGTGGTTCGGCCAGATCACCAACCACGTCAGACCCGATAATTTGCCCACAATTAACAAAATTCTGCCATCTGACGTACCCTACTAATATTTTGACTTTTGACTTCCGCCCTACGCTACTAGGGGTATTCATGAGACACAAAGGGTACTGCGACTATTTCCCCCTCAGTGACTCCAATTTGTACCTTTAAACCTACACCACCTGCTTTACTGCGGATGTAACCTAGTCCAAAATGTCCATCAGGGGTTTCTGTGTAACTGGTCAGTTTACCAACTTTTTCTTCCCCAATTGTGATCACGGTTCCCGGTTCCGCAGCAGCATCAAGCCGAATTCCCCAAAGGTATTGTTTTACACCTTTGTATGTGTTTAATCTAGCAATGGTTTCTTGTCCGATGTAGCAGCCTTTATTAAAAGATACTGTCTGCCATAAACCTACTTCTAGGGGATTATAATCGTCCGTAAGTTCAAAATCCGGGGCTGGACGACCTTGTAATATTCTCAGCATTTCCCAAGTGCGATCGCTCAATTCTACCGCACCCAATTCTAATATTTGATTCCACAATTTTGCTTTTTCAGCAACTGGCAAAATTAGCGTATATCCAGGGTTCGCCAAACCGCTACCCACCGCAAATATCACACCATCAACTAAGATATGATTCCCATAAGGTTGACCGATCAGATCCCCAGCACCCAGCTTGGCAATTATTTCATTACTTTGAGTGCCAATTAAGCTCAGGGTTGCAGTTTCATCAGTCACATCGGTTAATATGACCTTGTCAGCAAAGAAGATATAACGATCTAACCATTGCATGAGAAACTCACGGCGGTTCAGTGAAACCAACAGCAAGACCGCATCATCTAAAACATAGCCAGTCACCAAGTCAATAGTTCGGGCTGTCGATGTCAAAATCACCGTATCACAGCCTGCCCCTGGTTTCAGTCCTTGGAAATCATTAGTACTTTGTCCGTGTAAAAAGCGGAGTCTATCATCATTAGAAACACGGATAATTCCCCAATGAAAGCCATTATCGCAGACGGCAACCCCTGTCTCCGCTGCGTGGATAGCTGCTGCGTCTTTATCCTCAATTGCAGATGTTGACATAGTGTTGCAGAGTTGCTTTTTTCAATAGAGGTCTCCGAAAATCTTAGCAAATAAGGGTTTATAGCTTCAACTAGTTGTCAAGAAACTATCTACATAATTTCTTTACCTAAAAAATATAAAAGCACAGAGAAACTCGTAGTATATATTTCTTAAATTATTAAAAGAATACTGCTTTTACTGATTCCCTTATCCATCTGTAAAATCGGGAAAAATATGACTGTAACTCTGATTTTGTAAGCATTTCACATAAAAAATCATCAAATTTTTACTATGAGGTTTTTACCATAATTATGGTTTAATTAGCACAAGGGGATAGCTAGAGCCATAATATCATGTCCAGTTAAAGACTTATCATTAGGGAACCGCGCTCAAGACACGGGGACGCTCTTACGCGGAGAGTTTTTTTGATAAGCAATTAGCCGGACTTGATATAACACCCCGATTACTAAACAGAATATAGCTGTGAAATTGCTGCATATAAACATATAAGCTATCAAAGGTATACCAGGTCAAGTTATGGAATCAGAAGCGCAAAAGCCAGTCTCTAAAAACCAAAAATTGCCTTATTTAATGGCTCTGCGCCCTCGACAATGGACAAAGAACTTAGTAGTTTTTGCAGCACCACTGTTTGCCTTTAGCCTAAATTTGCCGACCCTACTAGGTAGTGCTACGGCCTTTGTACTGTTTTGTTTGACATCAAGCAGTTTTTATTTAATCAACGACATTGCAGATGTGGAATCTGATCGCCAGCATCCTGTCAAGTGTCAACGGCCAATTGCCGCAGGACTAGTCAGTGTCCCCGTCGCTTTAACAATGGCTGTGGTATTACTAGGCGGTTCTCTTGTGAGTAGTTGGTGGCGATCGCCCTATTTAGGTGCAACCATCACAGCCTATGCAATACTGCAAATAGCCTATAACTTGCGGCTGAAACGGATGGTGATTCTAGATATTTGTGCGATCGCTACTGGGTTTATTTTGCGAGCCTTAGCCGGAGGTGCAGCCACAGATATTACACTATCACCGTGGTTTTTACTCTGCACAGCCATGCTGGCATTGTTTTTAGGTATAGAAAAACGCAAAGCCGAACTCAGGTTAACAAAACTAAAAGGCACAAAACCCCGTGCTGTACTCAAACGCTACTCTCTATCCCTGCTCAGTCGCATGGAAAATGTCGTAACTACTGGTACTGTCCTCACCTATGCCCTATGGAGTGCTGGACCATACCTCAAGGGAGCTTCAACTTCTTGGATGTTAGTAACATTGCCATTTGTGTTATACGGTGTTTTTCGTTATCAATTAATCAGTGACCCCGTTGATAATATTGATAACAGTCTTGAAGAACAAGAAAATAATAGCAGTGAAAGACCCGAAGAAGTTTTGTTGAAAGACTTACCAATACTTGTAACAGTGATTAGTTGGATTATCACCTGTTTTATAATTCTCTTATGTAAACATAAAGGAGTGATTCAGTAAATATGAACCACTTTTTAATAGTAAATTATTAGGCATTTACAAATGATAAATTTTCGGGATCTATTTCCAAAAACATCCACAAGCCTACTATCACAACAAGTATATAAACTAGCACAAATTAATATTAATTCACTAACTAAATCTGGCATTAGAGGAATTATCCTTGATTTAGATAACACCATTATTTCTGAAGATGATCGTTATCTATCTCCTCTAGCCGAAGATTGGTTAACACAGGCAAAATTAGCAGGATTAAATTTTTTTATCCTTTCCAATGGTAAACGTGCCTATCGCGTTAAATATTGGTGTGAACGTTTAAATATACCAGCTATTAGTCCAGCTAAAAAACCTTTTCCTAAGGCATTTAAACAAGCAATGGCTAAGATGCAGTTACAGACAAAACAAGTAATAGTCATTGGTGATAGCTTGCATACAGATGTTTTAGGATCATGGCTTTGTGGGTGTTCCTGTCTTCAAGTTGCCACATTACCTCATCCACCCCGATGGTGGGAAAAAATCGCTGGTAAATGGGTACAGAAACCTTATCCAAATCATAGCGAACTAGAAAAATTTAATGATTATCGTGGGTATGATAAATTCAGATTAAATTAAAAGCATTTTTTTATAAACCACTATTTAAGGTTAAATATGAATAATCAATTTATGTTATTTGTCCTAATTTTAATTACCGTGATTCTCAACACAATTGCCCAAAGTTTATTAAAATTAGGAGCAGGACAAAATCCATTAAATATCTATTTAATTGGGGGGATTTTAACTTACGGTCTCAGCACAGTTTTTTATATCGCAGTTTTGTCTAAATTTAATTTATCCTTTGCTTATCCCGTCGTCATAGGAATGACAATTTTAGCAACAACACTTGTTAGTGCTGTAATTTTTCAAGAAAAAATATCAATGACTCATGGAATAGGAATAGGGTTAATATTAACTGGTATTTGGGCTATTCTTTTCAAGAAATAAAGCTTAAGTCATACTTTAATGCTAACTAAATATTAATCTTATTGATCTGACAAAGTACATCATCACTTTTTATAAATCTCAACAGTTATGTCAAATTCTAATTATTTTGAGCAAATTAAGCCGGATAACATTATTAAACTTTTAATAGTTACTATTTTGGCATTAGGAATATTCTTCCGATTTGTGAATATTGACAAAAAAGTATTTTGGTTTGATGAAACTTATACATCTCTGAGAGTATCAGGCTACACTTATCAAGAAGCGCTGACAGAACTGAAGCAAAAAACTATTTCTAACAAAGTCTTCACATTAGAAGATTTACAGAAATACCAACGATTTCAACCAGAAAAAGGTTTGCAGGGACTATTAAATGGTCTCTCAAAAGAAGAAGCTCAACTTACACCCCTTTATTTCATCGCAGTACAAACATGGGTCAGATTACTGGGTGATTCAGTCGCCGTCACCCGTAGTGTATCGGCACTAGTTAGCCTATTAACATTCCCTGGGATTTATTGGCTTTCTCAATTATTATTTAAATCCCCTATGATTAGTTGGTGTGCGGTCATAATAATAGCCGTTTCTCCTTTCCATGTTTTGTATGCTCAAGAAGCACGTCCATATAGTTGGCTAACAGCCTTGATTTTATTATCAAGTGCTGCATTTTTGAAAGCAATTCAATCTGGTAAAAGATTCGATTGGGCTATATATACTCTTAGCTTGACCCTAGGACTTTACACACATCTTTATATTGTATTAGTCGCCATAGCTCATGGTGTGTATATTCTATTTAATAAAAGTTTCCGCCTACCTAAAATTATCTTCAATTATGCGATAAGTTCTCTGATTAGCCTGGTGTTATTTTGTCCTTGGGTAATTATGTTAGTGCATAACTTATCATCTGCTCAAGGAATGACATCATGGTTAACTGGTGCTGTTCCTATTAAATCACTTGTGAAAGCTTGGTTATTGAATATTAGTCGTCTATTTTTTGATTTTAATTATTCTTTTATATATTTTGATTTATTGTCATATTTAGGTATGGCAATAATATTGATACTTGTACTCTACTCCTTATATTTTCTAATTCGCCACACTAAAAAACAAACATGGTCTTTTATTATTATTCTCATTCTTTTTAATGTATTACCTCTATCACTATTAGATATCATTTCAGGAGGAAAGAGATCAGCAGTTTCTAGATACTTGATACCTGCCTATTTGGGCATCCAAATTGCTGTTGCTCATTTAATTGTCATCAGAATATTTAAGGTTGATACTAAGGAAATGTGGAGAAAATTCTGGAAATTAGCCGTTTCTTTATTAATTTCCATATCAATAGTTTCCTGTATAATTTCATCTCAAACTGACGCTTGGTGGATTAAACTTAGTAGCTTTGATATTCCTAAAGTTGCCAAAATTATTAATATAAATAAAAATTCGCTGGTGATATGTCAAGGAATCTTACCTTTTGATCTAAGTTATAATTTAAAAGGTGAATTTGACTTTTTGTATCCAACAAAGAAAAAACAACTTAATTCTGAAGTATTTGAGTTAGAACCTACTATTATCGATAATTATCAGAATGTTTTTGTCTTAAGTCATAACGTCGATAGTTCATCTCTTTTAGATTATGTCATGAAGATAAATTCTAACTTTGATGTTGAAAAAGAATATACTTGGAGACGATATTATGATCCTACTTTCTACAGCGTCGTTAAATTTTGGCAACTAGAAAAAAAGAGTTAATTCATGACAGTCTTTAAGAGGTTGTTTGAAAAGTCTAAAAGTTTACTAAAAACCTTTCTCTAAATCTCTCTCCTAATAGGAGAGAGACTTTGAAACCCTTGTTTTCCTCTTCCCCTTCCCTACTAGAGAAGGGGTTAGGTGTTAGGTTTCAATATTTTGGTGTTAAATATAATACTTTTCAAACATCCTCTAAGCCATCATGGCATTATAACATTTGAGGAATTACCTAATCTATTTTAACTGTGATAATTTTTAAATTGATAGATTTGGAAGACTTTTTTGATTCTCCTACAAGACGAAAACTCATAGATGTTGGAGACTTAACTTGTAATACTTTGGCGGGAATTATTGTCTGATATTCAACAATCTGATTAGAAGTATTCAAAGTCCATTGATTGACAGTAATACCATTGACAATCACTTCCAATTTAATGGGTAAGTTCTGATTTACTGAAAGGTTTTTTATCCCTGCTGTCAAATTCACATCACCTAATTTCTGACTAGCGAGAGGGAGAATAAATCTTGCTTCCTGAGACTTGATCAATCTTCCATCTGTTTCAGGTTTTCCCCAACCTTGACGAGTGAAATTACGAGAGTTACCATCTTCAGTAAAATTTATGCTCAATGGTGTAGCACATTGAAAACTGCCATTAATATAACCCCAATCTTGACGATTAAAAGAAATATTTGTCAGTAACTTTTCTATTGAATCTTGTGAACCTGAATTTAGCAGTTTTCCACCAGTTCCACAAAGACGTTCTTGAGTTTGCTTTACAAAATCTTGATGGATGAGAATTTTTCTAATCAAACCATTTTCATCTACATAAATGAAAGGAGAATCTAGTCGATTAGGAGCGATAGTTTCACCAAATTGCTCATATTCTCTCACCCGTTCCGAAAAAATTTCTGGTTCTGGATTGTACCAAGTAGGAAAATTAGATAAAATCCAGGCAGCTTGAGATTTCATCTTCACATAATGTCCATCACTAGGATGTCTAAAAAAAATCTCGTTGGGAACAATTTGTAATAAGACAACTACAGGTAAAAGGGAATATTTAAGGAAACTTTTTACTTCGTCTAGATTAGAACCTAGCCAGACAATCAATGCCATTCCAGCCCAGAAGGTATATCGACTGAAGATTTCTTGCCCATGATTCCAATTTGTTTGACTTAATGTCGGCTGAAGCATTAATACAAATGCCACTAACAAAATGTCGGATTTATGAATATTTGGTCGTTTCTTTTTGACTACAGCTAGAATGAGACGATATACCAGCAGCGTAAACACACCAATCATGATGCCGGGGAAACCAACAATTAATCCCTGATTTAAGTCAAAAAGCGTGGACATAAACCGTTCCCAGCTAATCAATTTAGGATTAACAAAACCTCGTTTAACAATCAAATTAGGTATTTGATAGTGATAGTAATAAAATCCGTATGGTAAAAATATAAACACAGAAATAATCCCCATCCAAATATGTTTTTTGATAAACATTAAAGGATGCTTGAGAGTGTCTGAATTTGAATTTTTAACTAGAAAGAATATCAGAATAGAGGCTAAAAGAAAAACTACAGATGGATTTTGTAAAGTTGCTAAAGTTGCAGCCATAGCCGCTACATAAAACCGTTGATCAAGAAAAGCACATCCTGAAATTAAAATCATTGCGGCGATGAAAACTTCCGGGTGCGGCCATTGGAGATAAAAGAAGCTACAACCTAATAAATAAAGTAGTGCAATCACCCATTTTACAAAAGGAGACTGTTTTGAGAACAGTAAAACATAACCTAGGGTAATACTGATTAATAGCGAGTTATTTAACTGAAATGCCTTGAGTTCATTAAGTCTAAAAACAGCCAGAACTGCTTTAGCTGGCAAGTTTATCAATGGATATAGCCAAAAATGGTATCCAAAATACTCTCCACGGCTAGATTTGATAATTCCTAGATAAATTTCATTTTCGCCATTTCTAAAGGCTTCCAGGATTCCTTGGACTACTTTAACATCGTAGGAACTAGGTTGATTATCAACGATTTTAAGAAGACTGGTGATATCTATTTCTCGAATATCTGGACTGAAGTGATTAAAAAAACTTTGGAGTATTAAAGCATATTCATATCCATCCCCTTGTTTGATGGGGTTGGTCTTTAGGGAAAATATAATCAGAATAATTGCCAGAATAGAGATAAAGATGACAGAAAACTTTTGAGAATAGAGTTTTGAAGCGATCGCATACAAGCAAGTGGATAAAGCATTATTTTTCATTTTGCCTAGCTGGAATGTAGGTAGCAATCCTATTTAATTTATAAAACTATCGTAATTTTATACTAACTTCGTAAAATTTAGCTATTACACAAACTCAGTCCGCCTGCGTGGACTAATGCAAAATTAGGCGTTGCTGAATAAGGGGATGATTGAGGCTGACGCGGGGACGCGGGGACACTCCAGACGCGGTGATTATATATTGATGCATATTCTCAAATCATCCCGCAATTATGCAACGCCGAAAATTAAATTCATTGCCGGAGACTCGTAACAAGGAAAGAATATATTTAGGGCTTGCTGTCGGAGTACTTAAGTAGCCATCATGAACTGTGTACACCAGAACACATGAAAAAAAACTTCTTATTCCCCTCCACGAAACAGCGGGGAGGGGTTAGGGGTGGGGTCTTATTTTCAAGTCAGGTGGGCGTTAAAAAATATAAGATAGACCTAACCCCCGTTGTAGCAACTGGCGTGAGAGGTTTGGAAGCGAGATTTTATATTTAATTGCGCCAAGCTACTTATAATTCAATAGGTTGCTCTAAAATCCGCAGTGCATATGTCAAATTAAAGATGTAAAAATCGATTTTTTGATGTTAAATGTTGAGTATTGCTCAAATTTGTTGAATTAAACCAACAGAATCCCTTTTTGCCATAATTATTGTAGGTTCTTGTAGGAGTGAATGTGAATATGATGTTTTTGCGTAAAAATCTTTTGTGCTTACCAAGTCTAGCCGCCCTTGCAGTTTTAGGTAGCAGCCTATCCGCAAATGCTCAGACACCACAGCCTATTGATCCTGTAATGCCTGACAACCAAGTGAGTGCAGAACCCACAGCAGCCACTTTGACCAAAGTACCAGCGCTCGCCAACACCACTACAGACATAATACCTGTCTCGGAAACAGGAGCAACTGAGCTTGCTGCCAAGATCATTCCAGACAGCCAAGTGAGCGCTGAATCCACAGATTCGACCTTTGCTGAAATACAGCAGTTTCCCAACGCAGCTACAGAAAAAACACCCAGTCGGACAATTATACCCGTCCCAGGTACAGTTGCCACCTCATCCATGATACTGACAGATGTAGCTTCTGAGTCTACTTCCCCTCCATCTGTGGCTCAAGTCGCACAGCCAAATCAAATTGCACAATCAGATATTGATGTAGGAAGATCAACCCGTGGTGGTAGTAGCTATCTTGGAGTAGGTGCCAATATTGGTGTAAGTGGTGGAGATTCAGCTTTGGGCGATGGTAACTTCGCCATCATCAGCAAAGTTGGTGTGACAAAGTCTTTTTCAGTAAGACCATCAGTGATATTAGGAGATAATACCCTATTTCTCATTCCCATCACTTACGACTTCTCCTTCCAGTCCGCAGGTGGAGATCCATTTTCTGAATCCCTAGCAATTGCTCCTTATGTAGGAGTCGGTGCAGCCATTCAAACTGGTGATAATTCAGAAACGGCTGTATTAGTAACTGGTGGTATTGATGTACCTCTAAATAGTCGCTTTACTGCCACAGCCTCTATCAATGCAGGATTTTTTAATCAAACTGATGTCGGTCTTTTGTTAGGAGTCGGTTACAACTTTAGCGGATTTTAATTAAAAGGGAACGGGGAACAGGGACACGGGGACGCGGGGACACGGAGACACGGGGACACGGGGACGCGGGGAGATATGGAAAAAGAAGACACGGGGATAGGGGGAAGGAGTTGACTCTCAGAAGGCAATCTCTCTTTCTCACCGCGTCTCCCCATCTCTTTCTCACCGCGTCTCCCCATCTCCCCATCTCCGCGTCACCGCGTCTCCCCTGCCTCCCCAACTACTTGGGACTAACTTTATCAATCACTTTGATTTTGCCGTCGTCTCCGACAGTCCAAACATCATAAACACCAAGAACATCGCCATTAGCATCAACATCTACATTGCCACTGGCTCCTTGGTAGTTAATCTTTTTACCCTCTTTTAGTAACTTCAATCCCTCACAGACATCAGTTACTTCTGTACCCGTTCCATTAGCTACTTCACGGATTTTTCCCGCAATACCAACGCCTGTATTTTCTTTAGCAGCTTGTGCTGCCAATGTTAACAAAGCAGCAGCATCCCAAGCTTGAGGTGCGTATTCTCCTGGTACACCGCCTTTTTTCTCTTGCCACAGCTTTTTAAAAGCTGCTAATGCTTTACCATCAGAACCAGGAACTGTACCAATAGCTCCTGATAACAGATATTTTCCGTCAGCACTTTTACCAACTTGCTCAGGAAAAGTATCTGATTTCACTCCATCTGTGAGCATAATTTGTACTCCTTTTGCTACACCTTGCTGATAAGCTGCTTTGAGGAATAAACTTCCCGTTTCAGCGTACATCACAGCCAGTACTGCGTCGGGTTTACCAGCAAAAGTAGCACCTGCTTCAGTATCAAATGTTTGGGCTTTGGGGTCGTAGCGGACTGGTTTATCTTTATTAACTACTGTTCCACCTAATTCTTCAAAGGTTTTTACAAATGCTTTTTCAAAACCTACCCCGTAGTCGTTATTAATGACAACGGTGGAAACTCTTTTAAATCCTTTTTTCTTAGCCAGTTGGGCTAAAGCTAGTGCTTGGTAGGTATCAGGGGGAGCAGTCCGCGCCCAAAAGCCTTTAAAGTCACCTTTTTGGGCTTTGTCAGTGAAAATGGGACTGGTGCTACCAGGGGAAACGAGCATAACTTTATTGGGTACAGCTACGGAAACAGCCGCTGTAGAAACGCTACTGGCAAAGGAACCAACTACACCAGCGACTTTATCTACAGTTGCTAATTTGGTCATACCAGCTGCACCGGCTCTGGGGTCGGTTTGGTCGTCTACTTCTACTAAGGTGACTTTTTCTCCGTTTACACCACCGCAAGCGTTGACTGTATCTACAAGCAAGGGAACGGAACCAGCCATTTGCTGACCAATAGAGGCTAAGTCACCAGTTGTTGGTAACAAACTACCAATTTTTAACCCTTTAGCATTATCGGTTGTACTAGTTGAGTTAGCTGCTGGGGTAGCAGTAGTTCCTGGAGGTGTTGGGTTAGTTGTGGTGGTATTATCACAAGCAGCCATCAATAATCCACTGGCTACGGTAGCTATAGTTAAAACTAGGGAAACACTAATTCTGGACATGGATAACTCTCAATCCTGGGATGTTCAGGAGCCTGAAAGTAGGATAAAACTAGGTTAAAAATCCAGATCAATTCTATCCAGACTCCAAAGTCTAAATAATAGCATCCCTCTTCTGAAGTATTAGTGCTAGAGAATTATTAATTTTTACTTAGCTAAAAACGGAGAAGGAGGGATTCGAACCCTCGGATGGACCTTACGATTCCATCAACAGATTAGCAATCTGCCGCTTTCGACCACTCAGCCACCTCTCCCTGTCATAGGTAATTATGTTATCAGATATTTTTAAGCTAGTCAATAGTTATTTTGTCATTTGTGCAGTGGTCAGTTACTAATCACTAATGACCACTGACAAATGACCTTATAAAACTTGCGATCGCATCCAGGCCGCTGGCAAAGTGCGGAATTTTTGCCATTGGGGGACGTAAGCACGTTGACTGAACACTTCATAATTATTGCGCTCAATCACATCTAAAATCTGCCCATACAGCATTGATGCAGTCCAAACTGGCCAACGGGCATCGGGTGCTAGGTAGCTAACTCCTTTGTCTGCCTGAATATAGAATTGGCGGGCGCGGTCAATCTCAAACCGCATTAGAGAACGCCAACGTTCATCTACTACACCTTTAAAAAAGTCTTGTTCGGTGTAGTTGAATTTGGCCAAGTCTTCTAGAGGAATGTAGATCCGCCCCCGTTTTGCGTCCTCACCCACATCTCGGAGAATGTTGGTGAGTTGATTGGCAATTCCCAGAGCGATCGCTTCTTCTGTGGGAATATACGGTTGTTGGTTTCGATGCCAGGGCGCTGTATAGATGCTGGTATCTATACCCATAATCGCCGTTGACATTAAGCCCACAGTACCAGCAACCCGGTAGCAATAAAGGTATAAATCCTCAAATGTTTCATAACGACTGCGATATAAATCCATCCGCTGACCGGCAATCATATCCCGGAAGGGTTGAATGTCTATGGCAAAGCGTTGGAGAGTATCCACTAAAGCTACGTCGTAATTGTCCAATGGGCAGCCCGCAAAAATCGAGTCCAGCTGCTTTTCCCATAGGTCTAGGGTTTCTGGCGTGGTTATAGCAGATGCGGGTCCATCTACTAATTCATCTGTTCGGCGACACCAAGCGTATATTGCCCAAACAGATTGACGCTTTGCCGGACTCATCAGCAATGTACCCAGGTAAAAAGTTTTGGCATACTTGGCTGTGAGTTCCTGACAAAGTTTGTAGGAATCGTCTACAGAGACCAGCGTTTTCATGCGCGGGGGGGAATCAGGCAGTTGCAGCATTCGTTGCGGGCAGTCGAGTTAGCGTTTGCAGGTTGGAAGAGTTTGCTCCCGATGGCGCGATGCTATCGGAGATCGCCTGTGCTGTTAGCTTACCAGAAAGTACTGCTCCCTCCATACTGCCTAGATAGCGTTGCATGGTGTAACTCCCGCTCAAAAAGAAGTTGGCTATGGGAGTTGTTTGGGTTGGACGGTACTGTTGACGACCAGGGGTCGCTTTGTAAACTGAACGCGGCGTTTTGACGACGTGAGATTTCAGCAGTTTTGCCTGGTTGTCTCCTTTAAAGTGGTCAGGAAGGAGTTTTTCCAACTCGGCCATGGTAGCCCAGACAATTTCTTCGTCGGATTTACTAATCCAATCTTGGGCGGGAGCTAGAACTAATTCCAGCATTGAGCGATCAGGATTAGCATATTCACGACAGGTGTTACTCATATCAGCATAAACGCTGAGGAGGGGCGATCGCGAAAAAAGTAGGTGATCAATGTCTGTTAACTTCCGATCAAACCAGAGATGGAGGTTAATTACTGGTACACCTTCTAAACCTTCCAGCTTTTGGAAAAATGCCATCTGCTGCCAAGGTTCTGGCAACATGACTTTTAATGGGTCAACCGACATGGCTGATACGTAAAAGTCTGCTGTCACTTCTTCATCTTGCTCCCCATCTAACCCGCGCAGCAAGAACCCTTTTACTGTACCATCCGGGTTGAGCAAAATCTCTTTTAGGGGCGCATTCAGCCTGACTTGTCCACCTCCTGCGGTGATGTAATCAACGATGGGTTGGCAGAGTCGTTCTGTAGGAGAACCATCTAAAAAGGCGATTTTGGAGCCGTATCGTTCTTGTAAAAACCGATTGAGGGCGGTTAATAAAATTGTGGAAGAAACTTCATCAGGGTTGATAAAGGTTAGCGCCTTGGAAGCAGCGATAAATACGTCACTCGCTACCCGCTCACCAACACCTTGCCTTTTTAACCAATCTGAGAAGTTGTATTTATCCATCTCCTCAACATACTTTTGACCGCGCACGATGGCTGGAAGCAACCCAATGGCGAAACGAATCTTCTGCTCCCAAGTCAACATATCGTTGTTGCGAAGAATCGAGGCAATGATGTTAAAGGGAGAAGGAATATCGGGAACATCAAACCTTGAGAGTGTTCCTGGTTTATCTGGTTGATTAAAAATCAGTGTATGCTCTTTCCATTGAAGTCTGTCTTCAATGCCTAACTCTTTGAGCAGTTGCAGCATGTTGGGGTATGCCCCAAAGAAGGCGTGTAACCCGGTTTCATACCAGTCACCGTCAGAGTCTTTCCAGGCCGCAACAAGACCACCCAATACATCCCGACGTTCTAAGACAATGGGAGTATGTCCTGCATCTATGAGGTATTTCGCGCAGGAAAGTCCTGCTAAACCAGCACCAGCAATCGCTACTCGCATTTAAACCTACTGCTTTTCAATATTTCTTAACTGTTTTCTCGATTCTCATTATATGTTGCAATCCGTTACATTTGGTATCACTTCCTGAAAAGGCTGAGGAATTAGAGGCCAAAAGATAAAGTAAAAAGAATTGAATTTTCTTTTGGTCGGCCAATTATGCACACATCTCAGCATCTCCAAAGCTTTGGTAATCACCTGATTCTCGGTATTTATGGTACAACCCTCAGCGATGATGATAAACGGGCGCTAAACGAGTTAAAACCAGTTGGGGTCATATTTTTCGCCAAAAATTTTCTTGACGGTGTACCTTATCCGGTTTGGTTAGAAAGCTTCAAGCAGCTAATTGACCAAATTCACCAATATGCTGAACGTGATTTCATGTTCACTACATTAGACCATGAAGGTGGTCGTGTTGTGCGGACACCTTTACCTATTACTCGTTTTCCTCACGCTTATTTACTACAAAGACACGCGTATGAAGTCGCCAAAGCCACAGCATTAGAATTAAAATCACTCAGTATTAATCTTTCTTGGTCTCCTGTAGCTGATATTTTCTCTAATCCCCAAAACCCGATTATTGGAACTCGTGCTTTTGGGACTACCCCCGAAACTGCTAGTCAAGGTGCGCGGGAATATTACCAAGGATTGCGAGAAGAAGGTATTTTAGGTTCTGCTAAACATTTTCCCGGACATGGAGACACTAGCACAGATTCTCATGTTGAGTTACCAATATTAAATTTAAGTTTAGAAGATTTGCGAAATCGGGAATTGATACCTTTTCAAACCTTGATTAAGGAACAGGTTCCATTAATTATGACAGCGCATATTTTGTTTCCTCAAATCGATCCTCAGGTTCCAGCCACTTTATCTAAAATTATCTTAAATGATATTTTGAGAGCAGAATTAGGTTTTCAAGGTGTGATAGTTTCTGATGATTTAGATATGAAAGCAGTTTCTGAGATGTTTATGCAATCGGGAACTCTGGCGCGAGCTTTTCATGCTGGTTGTGATTTATTTATAGTTTCTCGAAATATCAATTCTTCATCTTTGGAACGGACATATAAAATAGCTGAAGATTTTTCTGCAAGTTTGAATAATGGTAGTTTAGATATAGCAGTTGTAGAAGCTGCAAGAGAAAGAATTGCGAATTTATTGGACGTAACTCCTCAATATCCAGTTTATCAACTTGATAAAGAAACTTTGGTGAAAAATGCGGAATTAGCAATAGCTTGTACTTTTTAGTATCAAAAGCTATCATCCCCAGTTGCACTATTTTAGGAGAATAAAGCTGATTCCTGCAATCAGAAATCAGCTTTACTATGGAAGTCATATTTGATTTTTGAAAAAAATTAGGTATTGTAGGGTGCGTCAGATATTACAAATCTGTTTATTAATAGAATTTATGGAGTCTGACGCACCCTACGTATCTTTTCATAAATCAAATATTATTCCTATATGATGGTACTTATGTGAAATGAATTAGATGAAAATCTAAATTCATTATTAGGAGTTGAATATTCATGCAATCAGCCAAACTTTCTGATGATTAACAAAGCATCACTCAAGCTACTGTTTCCAGCCTTGATATTGAGCTAACAAAGCTTCCTCATCGGTTATTTCATTAGTTCCTGGGGGGCTGAGATAAGCAACACCCAAAGCTTGGAGATATTTGCTTTCATTAAACTTACTTTGACCACCTTCACCGCCTTGGCTTTCTTGACCGCCTTCACCGCCTTGACCACCTTTAATGTTAGCAGATGCTTCAACACTAAGTTCAGTCAATAATTCTTCATTCTTGATTTTTTCAGAGTATAACATCACTTTTTCTCCTAGATACACCTGGAGCATTAAGTTAGTTGAAAACAAATTTGTGATTGTTCAACTAATTGCTTCCTTGTTTGTATAGTAGAGTCCATTTTTTTTAATTACCTCCGAATTATCAAAATTGAATTGGGTAGTAATTGAGAGATGATCAATCTGTTCCGAGTTATTGACAATGAAATCATAATTTCCTGACATAGCTAACGCAAATGTCGAGTTTAGATAAAACTTGTTTGAGCATATTTGTCAATAAGCTAGTTAATTACAAATAAGTGGAAAAATCTGATTGAAAATCTTGGAAATGTTGTGTAGTAATGGTTTTAGCGTTTATACTTATTAAAGCTTTTTTGCCTGTCTAGGTAATATTGGTATTGCGAAAGTTATTTTATTCACAAAAATCTCTTAAAAAGACATATTTCGTAATCTCAATAAGTATTATTTATTTGTTCATTTGAATACTTAAAAAAAAGGGATCTTTAAGTACATGATCTGCAAAATCTGAACAAAAAAATCTCATAAAGCTTACCATGTATGATAAATGAGCCATATTTTTGAATATTATAGCAAAATATTCTCTCTTTCCCCTGTTCTCTGTTGCCCGTTCCCTGTTACCTCTGAAGTTAATATCAAATTCCATGACTTTTGCCAATTACCCAATTACGACGGAAAAACCGAGCTAAAGAAGATTCTTCCAAAGATAAATAAATCGGTCTACCATGAGGACAAGTGCGGGGGTTGCGTGTGCGTTGCCAATCATCTAATAATTTCTGCATTTCTGGTAAATTCATTGGTGTACCATTACGAACTGCACTGCGACAAGCTACAGCAACTTGGGCTGTTTGTAAATCTCCTCCCCAACTCAGTTCTAAAAGTGCTTCGGCACAGTCTTCACGTTGTTGTAACATTGCGGGAATGTTGCGAACTGCCCAAAGTTTTTCACCAAATGGTTCAATATCTAAATTGATATGTTGGAGTTGGGAAACTTGCGCTGGTGATAATTGATAAAGAATAATTGGTGTTTCTACAGCTACAAGTTGCCAATGATCACAAAGTTGTTCATACAAAACTCGCTCATGGGCAATGTGCTGTTCTACTAACCACATTCCTCCTGAATGTTCGGCAACAATATAAGTATTACTTACTTGGGCAACAGCTTTTAAATAGTTCTGAGCTTGATTTTGATTTGGATTTTGAGGTTGAAAATTATAACCACCTTTGGTTTCTGCAACTTTGAGTAATTTACTGACTCTGGTTGTTTGAACAGATTCTTTAATATTAACTTCAGAAATCCGCAGTGCCTTGTTAATAGCTTGGGTAATTTGTTCTTGCCAAAAAGTTATTTCGTTGAGATAAATTTCAGTTTTGGCAGGGTTGCGATTCCAATTGATTTGGTCAGGAGAAATGGCAAGATGTAAAAAACAAATGGGATAGCGATCGCGCGGTAATGTTTTGTGAAATGCTGATAAAATCGTTTGCTCTAATTCCGGTGATTTAATCATCCTGCCATTGATTGCTACTTTTACCCAATCAGGACGATGACGATGACACCTATCTGGTAAACCTATGACTAAATTTATGGCTGATTTTTCTAGGTTTGGTAATTCTAAATGACAAAAATGCAAATCACTCGCTCGCACTTGGGGCAAAATTTGCGGGATTAATTGTTCTACAGTCGCAGCCGGACAGATAGTGAATAATTCTCGGTCATTTTGCCAAACTTGGTAAGTGACTTGAGGATGACAAAGGGCAATTTGTTGAATTATCCCTTGTACTGCCTTCATTTGCTGTGCAGGGGTGGGTAAACCTTGACGACGGGCGGGGTAGTTAGCGAACAAATTAGAGACCGTGACGACTGTTCCAGGGGCTATTGGGGCTATTTCTAGTTTGACTACTTCTCCACTTTCGTCATAAACAACCCGGTATCCCTCATTTCCACCCACGGGACGACTGAAAATTTCTAAATCTGCCAAGGTTGTTAAGCTGTGTAACGCCTCACCACGAAACCCTAAACTGGTAATTTTCCATAAATCCGCACTAGAACGAATTTTACTGGTGCTATGGGCTGCTGCGGCTTGTTGCAAGTCATCAAGATTCATTCCACAACCATTATCAGCTACGCGGACTCGCCAATGTTGCGGCCATAGAGAAACGACAATGCGCGTTGCACCAGCATCTAGGGAATTTTCTACTAATTCCCGCACGACAGCAGATAAAGAGTCAATTACCTCTCCAGCCGTAATTAAATATACAACTTCTGTTGGTAAAGCTTGAATAGTAGATGCCATAGCCGGAATGAAAAATTAAAAATTAAAAATTGAGCGAACGTGCAGAACATTAGCCTACAATATTCCGACTACTGGCTTCTGACAGATATGTAGTTTTATTTAATATCTATTTAATATCTCAATAGAATTTTTGATTAATTGTAAAGAAAACCTGATTATAAGAGGATCTTTGATAAATTGCAGATGAGGTGATAAGCGGAAAAAACTTATGAACGGTAGTTTAGTCGCTGATGTTCAGGATCTGAAATCCCGGCTCGAATGGGGTCAACCTGCTTTTACAATTATTGATGTGCGCGATCGCTACACTTACAATCACGGCCATATCACTGGGGCGATTTCAATTCCCTTCGATGACTTGGAATCCCGTGCTAAATCTGCTCTGCACAAAAAACGCCCTATCTATATTTATGGGGAACATGATGCCCATGCAACCCATGCAGCCCAAATCTTGCGCCGTGCTGGCTTCACTGATGTTTCTGAAATTCAAGGTGGGCTAACTGCTTGGAAAACAGTTGGTGGCGCTACAGAAGGGGTGTAATACCTTTTCACTTTAAGGTGGATACAAATGGACAGACGCGGTGACCGAAGAGGACGCGGAGAGTGGGTGACGCGGTGACGCGGAAGAAAAAGACGCGGAGAGGGGGAGACGCGGTGACGCGGTGAGATTATCCCCGTGTCCCTCTTTCTCCGTGTCCCTTTTTACAAGACTCAGCACTTTGCCAGAACACACTGGTTAAAGTTAACCACACTCGCAACAGCAGAAAGTAACTCATCTAAATTAATAGGCTTGCAGAGGTGTTTCTGAAAACCTGCTTTTAATGAATATTCTTGATCTGCCGCTGAAGCCCATCCCGTCATAGCAATAGCCGGAATCCATCTTCCTTTCAATGCTTGCAAATTTCTAACTTTTGGTAGCAACGAATACCCATCTTCATCCGGTAGAGAGATGTCGGTGATTAAGATGTCAGGTTTAAAATTAGATATTACTTCTATAGCCTCATGTGCAGAAGCAGCAGACATAATCTCTGTACCTTCCAATTCAAATAATAAAGTCAGTATTTGTCTGGTATCACTATCATCATCGACAATCAGTAATCGTAAGTTATCAAGATGGATAGATTGGCTATACATGAATCTTACCTGCTTTTATTTTTAACAGTTTGATTTGTAAAAATAAAGGAATCAAAAACTATATGCTCCTTTATATTATGCAAAGCAAATGTTGGCTGTCTGTCCGGTTTCGTACATAGAAGCCCAAAAGATTCAATCGCAATTATGTTGAGGTAAATTGCCTATTAACCGTGCATATTCATTCTTGATGACTTTATAACACTCACAGGAACTCTCCTCTAAAGCTTCTCGATTGATAATCTTAATATTACCGCGATGGTAATTAATCATGCCTGCTTTACTGAGGGTATTCGCTGCAACTGTAACACCAGACCGACGTACACCCAACATATGAGAGATAAATTCTTGAGTTAGAGGAAATTCATCTGAATGTAGACGGTCAGCCACTGTCAATAACCACCGAGAAAGTCGCTCTTCTAACGTATGTAGTCGGTTACAAGCAGCGCTTTGTGCAATTTCAATGTAGACAGTTTTTACATAGCGCAGTAGCAAGTTTTGAATCGCTCCTCCCCGATCAAATTCGGTTTTAACTTGATCTGCATCAATTCGCAACGCATTGCCCGGAACTTGGGCATTTGCAGTTATATTTGTGATGTCATCTCCCAAAATAACGGGTATACCAGCCATACCTTCTTTACTCACTAAACCAACTTCTACTGATGAGCCGTTGTCCATAATACAAAGTAGGGAAATGACTGCTGTTTCAGGAAAATAGATGTATTTGATTGGTTCTTCTGCCTCGAAAATATTTTGCCCAGATGAGAGCGATACAAGTTCTAAATGTGGAGCAAGATGCTCAAAATCAGATTTAGGCAAAGCAGCAAGCAGTTTATTCTTTGACCTTAGGGAATTATTATCTAATAACATGATAATTCTCCTTATATTTAGCTGTCTTTAGAAAAGGCAACCCCAGGCATAAAGAGAGAAAATTCGCATTTAGCCCTAATGTCAAAAGATGTATTCTCTAAAGTGATCTTTTTAACGGAAACCTTTCACACCAATATATTACCTATCTTTATTATAAATGATCTCACTAATGACTTGAAAATTGCCGAAAATATAGGTTTTTTTAGACAAAAAGATAGCTGTAATGTCCAAAAAACTTATTTTAATCTAGTCGTTATCTTGATATATTCGTTTAACTCATCAATTATGTCTTTCTTAATGCTAACTTCCTGCTTTTGAGGCCAGAAATAGACAATTTTATTTTTACGAATTAATCAGGATTGGCATATATAAATAATAACATTGACTACAATGTCACTTGTAACGGGTAAAACAGGCAAAAACCGTTAATATGCTCAAAAAAAATCCCCCGCATTCAAGTAGGGGATAGTCAACATCTGTAATATTCTTTCTTCATAGCAACGGACAAGGCGGTTAGGACATCAACTAATGATAAAACTTACACACCAAAAGACTTTTAGCTCTGTCACCTGTCACCTGTCACCTGCTATAGTCCTGCATTGCCAAAACCTGATCTGGTTCCGGCTTCAACAAACCATTTAATAAAGATGCAGGACGTTGAGTATAAGGCCAAGCAAACGCATGACGGAAAGCTGCATCTTGACAAGCTTTTAACTGGGCAAAATTGATAATGTCGTAAGTCAAGAGATTTTCATACTCAAAGGGTAAGCGGACATTGTGCAAACCAGCGTTATCTGTACATATGGCAATATCTACACCAGCTTCAAAACAACGGTCAAAAACTAATTTGAGTTGACGGATATCCTGTAAAGTTCCTGTTTTTAAGTAAGTTGTGGGACAAACTTCCAAACACTGTCCCCGTTTAGCTACATCTTTAAGTAATTCTGGGTAAAGTAGGGGAATTTGGATACCGTGACCAATTCTCATTAAATAGGGTAAAAGTTCTGGATAGCAACCTGCGGTAGTTTCATAAAGATGTCCTGTGGTTTTTACGCCTACAGTTTGGGCATAATTATATAAACTAATCCATTCTTCCATACGTTCAGCATAGTAACTATCGCCCCCCGCAATATCTACCGCACAGACATAATTTGGATTTTGCGCTGCTAAATCAACAATTGCCTTATTGACTTCATAAGGTAATCGTGAGTGCATACAGAGAATTTGGCTGGTGACAATGGGATATTCGGGCAAATGGCTAGATTTCCCGACAATATTCACAATTTCCGCCATCTTATCAATTCTTTCGGCTTGATTTAGATGTTCAGGAGTCCGCAAATAGGGAGTGTAACGCAATTCCAGATAAGCCAAATTTTCAAATATATAAGCACCCCGCAGCAAGCGGTAGATAAAGTAAGGTAAAGTTGCTACCGTTTGCACACTTTCAACTAAGGTGTGTAATTCCAGATATTCATCTAAAGTGTTACGGGGACGGGTATAAAAATCTTCAAATTCTGAATATTCAGTAAAGCGAGAAATTAACTCAGTGGAATGGCGCTGGAAATATCGCCATAATACACGAGGTACAACTGAACCACCTAGATGCCGATGCAATTCTGCGTATAAAGCCATAGTGGTCTTTTTTTGGAAAAATTTTATTAATCTTAACAAAAACGCTAATAAAAAAAATCTATCTCTGAAGAAGGATTATTAGTATTGGTCATTATCGCTGCACAGAGGGATAAGCGTATGTACAATAGCGATCGCGCCCTTGTTGTTTAGCCTCGTATAAAGCTTGATCAGCATAAGCAATGATTGTATCTGGTTTAACTTCCAACTTTGGTACAACAGAGGCAATTCCCAGACTAACTGTGACGATATCTTTGACATTAGATTGTTCATGAGGAATCGCCAGATCATGAATTGCTTGTTGAATTCTGGCTGCTACCTTAATCGCTCCTTCTAAATCCGTATGTGGGAGCAGTACGGTAAATTCTTCTCCACCGTAACGCGCCACCAAATCAGGAGGACGATTGATATCTTGATGACGAATAAATTGATACAAGACTTGGGAGATTTTGAAGAGACAATCATCACCAGCTAAATGACCGTAGCAATCGTTATAGCGTTTGAAGACATCAATATCGAGTAGAATTAAGGAAAGTGGCTGCTGTTCTTGGGCTAGTTGCTGCCATTCCTGTTTGAGACGATTATTAAAACAACGACGATTAGCCACTTGAGTTAAAGCATCTAAATTTGCCAGTAATTCAAGTTGATGATTAGCATCTTGCAAAGCCAGTTCAGTTTGTTTCCGGGCAGTGATATCACGGATAGTAATAGCAAAACCATCAGCTAACTTTACCGCCACAAAGTGGAACCAATAAGAATTTCCTGATGGGTAGTAAAAATCTTGTTCTAGAGGTTCACCCATCTCGACAACATCAACAAAACGCTCAAAGAGTTCTGGGTCAAGACGGTTCACAAATTTTTTTAGCACCAACTTACCGATCATTTCCTCACGACTACGACCAAATGCTCTAGCGATAACCGGGTTGACGACTAAGCAACGAAAATCCTCAATATCGCCCGTTGCAGGGTCACGGATAGCTTGCATAGCGGCAATACCATCAAGGGAACTGTTCAAAACGCTTGATAGGAAAGCTCTGGACTGATAAAGTACCTCTTCTGTTTCTCTGCGGTTAGCAACTTCTTGTTCTAAAAGGCGTTGTTGACGTTGAATGGTTAATTGATTTTCTAGACGCGCTACTACTTCTTCGATTTGAAAAGGTTTTGTAATGTAGTCTATACCACCTGACTTAAAGGCTGTTACTTTATCGAATACATCATCTAAAGCACTAATAAAAATAACGGGAATATTATGTAAATTCTCATCAGCTTTGAGAGCTTGACAGACTTGATATCCATCCATTTCTGGCATTTTGATATCTAAGAGGATGACATCTGGTCGCTTCACCTTCACTGTTTTTAGAGCCATTCGCCCACTGGTGACGCTGCGAACAGTGTAGCCGAGTTTAACCAGTAAATCGCTGAGTAATTGTAAGTTCTCTGGAATGTCATCTACTAGGAGAATGTTACCTTTGTTTTCCGGTTGATAATCAAGATTCATTGCTTATTATGGGTTCGGCTAAGTCAACAAGCTGCTCAAATTCAAATTGACGCGCAATTTTCGCCAAAGCTTGTGCTAGGCGATGTTCTGTTTCGGGAATTTCTCCTATCTAGTTGCAAGACGAGGTTGGTATTAGCCTCAATAGCAGCTTCATATAACTGAGTAATCCATTCGCTAGACATACAAGTCAAATTTTGGGATGTAAAAGCGTTTTCTGCTGAATTATCTAATATAAGCGATCGCGTTTCAGCAAAGATATAGCTTACACCAAGATGTTTAGCTAGTGCATCAAAAATTGTGTGTTCAGCAAAGGGTTTGTATCGGAAGTGATCACAACCAGTAGAAAGAACGATCGCTTTCTCTTTTTCTAAAATGCTGGCTGTAACGGCAATTACAGCGGTAGCATTGCCTTTGGTGGTGGATTTAATGTACTTAGTAGCGATGAGCGATCGCTCGATTGCGTCCCTGCTCTTTAGCTGCATACAAGGCTTGATCAGCATAGGAAATCAGAGTTTCTAAATTTTGTTCTAAGGTAGGAACCAGACTGGCAACCCCCATACTCAGGGTGATGTAATTACTCACTTGAGAATTCTGATGGGGAATCTGCAAAGAAGCGATCGCAGTTTGAATCGTCTTGGCAACCTTAAGCGCCCCTTTGATATCAGTATTACTCAAAATTACAGCAAACTCTTCACCACCGTAGCGGGCAACTAAATCAGTCGGGCGTTGAGTAACTTTGGCAATTTCCTGTGCTACTTTAATCAAACATTCATCGCCACCTTGATGTCCATAACTATCGTTATAAACCTTAAAGTAATCAATATCAATCATGATCAGTGCCAGGGGATTTTGTTCCCGTTGATGCCGTGTATGTTCTAAAGCTAGATAGTGATCAAAACAGCGGCGATTAGCAATCTGAGTTAACCCATCCATATTTGCCAACAACTCCAATTTACGATTGGCAATAACTAGCTCTTCGGTGCGTTCTTGGACTCGATGTTCCAAAGTTTCAAAAGAGGTCTGTAACTGCAATGCCATATTATTAAACGATTTTGCCAGTTGACCTATTTCGTCTTTTGAGTTGATTTTGACGCGGATATCTAAGTTACCTGCGGTAAAATGGGAAACTATATTATTAAGGTAAATTATTTGCTTTGTTACCAGTTGCCCAATGACAAAAGCGATGATTGTCACTACTGAGGCGATCAATGAAAATAGAAACATTGCGTCACGAATTTGCTTTTCTACGGGTGCTAAGGCAACAGCCAGGGGCTGGGCGAACAAAACAGACCAAGGTTTATATTGCAAATAAGCGATCGCAATCAGATCAACTTGATTACCTGCTGCTTCTAAAGATGAAATTACATAGGGCTGCTTATGATCCAATGCTTGCTTAAGTTTTGATTCATTAGTTGCCAATTCTTTAACAGGAAAATTGGGCAAACGTCCTTCCCATTGCAGTTGAGTTACAACATCGGTAGGCAGAGGCACAATTGATTTAAAAATTAGTTTTGGTGCAGTGCTATGTGCCAGATAAATATTATTTTCATCTAAAAGAATAGCAAAAGATTTTGCCCCAGCCTGTTCAGTTCGTCGAGTTACTAATTGCTGCACAACAGTAGCATTGTATGAAACACGCAGTACACCCAATATATCTCCCTTGGCATTGCGAACTGGACTGCTAAAAAATACGGTAATCAGGTCAGGAATTGTCGGCGATAGCTTCATGCTAGAAACAAAGGAGAACCCAGTTTTCAGAGGTTCTTTAAAATAATTTTCTACTGATTCATCTTTACTAATATTCGATGTTTTCGTATCCAATACATTTTTACCCTTTAAGTCAAGCAAAGCATAGGAGAGAACATTGAGCATATCTTTGCGACTGAGACGAATTAATGTTTCTATCGCCAATTGCATTTCGGGGCTATCATCTCGCTGTTTTGGAGTGAGGCTAAGGTAGCGTGCCAAACCTGGTAAAATCGCCTCTACGCGCACGGCATTGAGATTTCCATCAATAAAGGCATCTATTCTGTTAGCTGTTTCTTTAGCCGCCGCAGATAGGGCTTGTTTAGCGTTGTCAGTTAGTGCTTTTTCAGTTGTCTGTTTGTTGATAAATGTCAGTAGCAGCAATGGAATCAAAGCAACAACGAAAAACGACGCGATCAACTTTGTACGGATGCCCATAGTCTTAAATTAGGAGTGAGAGTTCAAAAACGAAGAATTGAACAAACTTTTTAGCTCAGGAATGCGCGTCACATTTCCAGAGCGAATAAAAAAGTCTGCATATATCTGGGCAGTTTTGTAAATAGAATTAGGGTTGCTAGATTGAAATAATTTTTGATTTTCACCTAAATCAGTTAGGTTTACTCCCTCCAGAGAGAGCGTATTGCGAGGAATTTTTAAGGCTTTGCTGATGATCTCGTTTCCTTCCTGAACATTGGCTTTCCAGTAGGCCGCACCTTGCAGCCATCCTCGTACAAATGCCCGAACGTCTTCAGGGCGATCGCGGATTATATCATTGCGAAAGACAATCAGATCTAAAATCAAGCCGGGGGTTTGTTTGCTGGTAAATATGATGTGTCCCCCTAATTTAATAGCTTCAGAAAGATGGGGTTGCCAAGTGTGTCCGGCTTGAATAACATTATTTTTCAGGCCTTGAGGAATTTCTAAAGCATCTAATTTAACCAATTTCACATCATCGCTGGTGAAGTTGAAACTTTTCAACATCTCAGTCACGAAAAGTTCGCTAAAACCACCTAGATTTGTACCTAGCTTTTTCCCTTTCAAGTCAGCGACAGTTTTAATTTGTGGTTGGGCAACTACTACATCTGCTCCTGTTGATTCATCTATAACCATCACGCTTTGGATATCAGGATTTGTGGCACTCAAGATGATAAAACTTCCCAAGGAGACTGTAATCCCATCATACTTACCCGCACTGAAATTTGCTCTTTCCAATTGGGTGTATCGTTTATTAATTAGTTCCACATCTACCCCTTGGGCTTTGAAGAATCCTTTTTCTTGAGCAATGATGCCTGGATACTCTCCAATAAAAGATGTAAATTGCACTTTCAAGGGAGGGCGTTTTAATTGGGTTGGTGTTGAAGTATGACAAGCAACTAGCAAGCAGCAACTAAGGAAAAAAATACTTATATATCTAATTATTTTAATCATGGAATTTTTAATATTTCCTAATTATTATTTGTTAAAGGTTCAACTAAATCAACTAATTTCTCAAATTCAAATTGTCGGGCAAGTTTTGTTAAAGATAGAATTAAAAAACTTTCTGTTTGGGGAATTTCTTTCACTAATTCCATAACCAAATTTGTATTGGCTTCTAAAGCTGCTTCATAAAATTGATTAATCCATTCTTGATCCATACAAGTTAGACTATCAGATGTTAAAGATTTTTCTTCTATAGGTTCTGACTTTTCAGAATGATTTTCAGCAAATATATACTTGACACCAAGATGTTTAGCGAGTACATCAAAAATTGTGTGTTCGGCAAAAGGTTTCCGTAGAAAATCATCACAACCGGCAGAAAGCACTATCGCTTTCTCTTCTTCTAAAACGCTGGCTGTGACGGCAATTACAGCGGTAGCATTGCCTTTGGTGGTGGATTTAATATGCTTAGTGGCTTCGTAACCATCCATAACAGGCATTCTCATATCCATCCAAATCAAATGGGGTTCCCATTCATCCCAAATAGTTATGGCCTCTTGTCCGTTACTAGCTTCTTTCATCTCAAAACCTAATGGTTCTAAAAGCCGAAACAACAACTGACGATTAATAGGTTTATCATCTACTGTTAAGATTTTATAGGTAAGTTGTCCTGGTACAAGTCCTAACACTTGTGGATGTTCTTCTAAAGCACTGCTATTACTTTGTTGACCTAATTTAGCTTGAATAAAAAATTTAAATGTTGTTCCTTTTCCTAATTCACTTTCAACAGCAATATCTCCCCCCATCAACTGTACAAACTTTTTACTAATTGCTAAACCTAAACCCGTTCCTTCCTGCATTTCTTTTCCAGCTTGCGCTTGGGAAAAAGCCTCAAATAATTTAGATATTTCTGCTGCGGCAATACCCATTCCTGTATCACGAACTTGAAAATCAAGAGTCAAAATATCTATGATTTCTTCACTGTTATTATTTACAGTTAAAATAATTCCTCCTGACTGAGTAAATTTGATAGAATTACCAATTAGATTAATTAACACTTGTCGGAGTTTTACTTCATCAGTGCAAATATAACGAGGGACATTTTCACTTCGTTGAAATATTAAATTTAAGCCTTGATTACTGGCTCGTAAATGGAACATATCTTCTAAATCATCTAGCAATCGATAAAGGTCAAAATCCGTCGGATTCAGGGTAGTTTTACCTGCTTCTATTTTAGATAAATCCAAAACATTATTAATTAATGTTAGTAAATACTCACCACTACGATAAATGATACCTATATTTTCATATTGCTCAGAAGGTAAATTGTGAGAACGTAATATTAATTGGGAAAAGCCGAGAATAGCATTAAGAGGTGAGCGTAATTCATGGCTCATATTGGCAATAAATATACTTTTAGCCTGATTTGCTACTTCTGCTTTTTCTTTAGCAATTACTAATTCTGCTGTGCGTTCTTTTACACGATGTTCTAAAGTTTCAAAAGATGTTTGTAACTGAAGAGCCATACTATTAAATGAATCAGCCAAATTTTCTAGTTCAGAAACTCCTTTGATGTCTACGATCTGACTAAGTTCACCAATAGCGATCGCTCTACTAGCTTGACTTAATAGCTTAATCGGTTTAGCAATCAAATTTGAGGTAATAATTCCTAATCCTGTAGCGAGAATTAAAGTTAAGAGACACAGTAAAATAGTTGTCTTGGTATTAGCTTGAATTTCTCCCAGGAATTGAGTTTCTGGAATGACCATCACTACTACCCAATCCAAACCATATTTATCTCGATAGGGGATGACGCGAACAAAAGGATTTTGATCAAGATTAGGGCGGAGTGATTGTGGTTTATTAATTGCTTTTAAACTACCAAATAGTTTTATTAACTCCCCAGTCAAATCACGAATGACTATTTCACGACTATTCAAGGCTTTCAGTCTTGTGGCTTTGCGATTGACAATAGGTGCGGGAGATTCATTCGATGTACTAGCAACAAGTAATCCTGATCGCTCTATAATGAAGATGTCACCTGAGTTTTTTTTATTCAGTGTTTTCAGAAATTGGCTAATTTTATTAAGTTCAAGATCAATACCAAATACACCCAGAAAATTTTTCTGTTTGTCATAAACTGGAGTGCTGGCTGAAATGCTGAAGAAAGTAGCTGCATCTCCCTGATTGTAAATAGAACTCCAAATGGGTTTACCTGCTTTTACTGCATCTAAGTACCAAGCAGAATTAATTACCTCTGGATCTTCTATTGTGTAGCGTAAATTGACCCGATTACCTTGATCATCTACTGAATAGCCATATCTTTTATTGCTATGTGGAAGAATTTCTACAATTCCCCAACTGTAATCTTCTTCATAACCACTACCAATAAATCCTCCCTCTTTACTACCAAAGTTATCATAAGCAAAATTAAACGCTCGCACCTGACGATAGAAATATTTACCCAAAGCCTTAAAATCATTCAAGTCCAAGATTCCCGACTCAAAAGCCTCCACATTCATGCGGTTGATTTCCTGAGCTTTTCCCATATAACTATCAAGATATTGCTCAATGCGATTACTCGTCTCCGTCATCAATTCCTCGGCCAGTTTTGCAATCGCCTGCTGTCCGGTTTGGTAAGACAAATAGCCCACTAGCCCTACCGCACCGACAATTTGCAAGACAAAGGGGATAATTAACACTAATCTCAGGGGGATTTGTCTTGATTTTTTGGCGTTTTTGCTATTCATTATTTATCAAAGGTTCAGCTAAATAAACTAATTTCTCAAATTCAAATTGTCGGGCAAGTTTTGTTAAAGATAGAATTAAAAAACTTTCTGTTTTGGGAATTTCTTTCACTAATTCCATAACCAAATTTGTATTGGCTTCTAAAGCTGCTTCATAAAATTGATTAATCCATTCTTGATCCATAAAACTTAGACTATCAGATGTTAAAGATTTTTCTTCTATAGGTTCTGACTTTTCAGAATGATTTTCAGCAAATATATACTTGACACCAAGATGTTTAGCGAGTGCATCAAAAATTGTGTGTTCGGCAAAAGGTTTCCGTAGAAAGTCATCACAACCAGCAGAAAGAACTATGGCTTTTTCTTCTTCTAAAACACTAGCAGTTAAAGCTATCACCGCTGTAGCATTGCCTTTGGTTGTGGATTTGATATATTTTGTCGCTTCATAACCATCCATGACAGGCATCCGCATATCCATCCAAATCAAATGGGGTTCCCATTCATCCCAAATAGTTATTGCTTCTTGTCCATTACAAGCTTCTTTGATCTCAAATCCCAAAGGACTGAGAAGTTTAAATAAAAGCTGTCTATTAATAGGTTTATCATCCACTGTGAGAATTTTGTAAGTAGGCTGACCAGGAGCAAGTGATAACACACGCTGCCGCCCTTCTGTACTATTGCTGTTTGTTTCTTGACCCAATTTTGTCTGAATATAGAATTGGAAAGTTGTTCCTTTTCCTAATTCACTTTCAACGTTAATATCCCCTTCCATCAACAGCACAAATTTCCGACTAATTGCTAAACCTAAACCAGTTCCTTCCTGCATTTCTCTTCCAGCTTGGGCTTGAATAAAAGCATCAAATAATTTTGGCAGTTCCGCAGGTGCAATACCCACACCAGTATCACGAAGACAGAAGTTGAGGTGAAAAACATCCTCTGTTTCTTCATTGCCTTTTTCCACATTCAGAACAATTGATCCTCCAGTAGGGGTAAATTTGAGGGCATTACTCAGTAAATTAATTAAAACCTGACGTAGTTTTACTTCATCGGTGCAGATAAAACGGGGGACAGTTGAACTACGCTTGAATATCAGTTCTAAGCCGGCATCATTAGCCCGCAAATGTAACATATCTTCTAAATCATCCAGCAAGCGATAGAGGTCAAAGTCGTTGAGATTGAGAGTTGTTTTACCAGCTTCTATTTTCGATAAATCAAGAATATGATTAATTAGAGTTAGTAAATAATCACCACTACGATAAATAATGCCAGCATTTTCATACTGGTCTGGGGGGAGATTATTAGCCCGTAACATCAGTTGCGAAAATCCAATAACTGCATTTAACGGAGAGCGTAATTCATGACTCATATTGGCAATAAATGCACTCTTAGCTTGGTTGGCAGCTTCAGCTTTACTTGCTAATTCCTTAGCCTTAACTTCACTTTCTTGTAAATCTCTGGTGCGGTCAAAAACCCGTTGTTCTAATTCTGTATTAGCTATTTCTAAATTGAGTTTAGCCTGGTGATTTTCCTCAACAATAGCTAACATAGTCATCACAGTTACAGCAATTACACCGATAAATAACTGTAATAATAAAATAGAATTACTTTTTAAGGATACTTCATAAAAAATACCCATTTTATAACTAGTGGCAATGGCAGCTACCATAGCCACAATTGTGGTTAACAATGTAGTTATTTTCCCACCCAAGCGAAAAGCCGACCAAAGCAAAGGTGGTAAAAGTAAATATTCGATAGGTTGGGATTTAATAAAAGTAAAGTAGCTGAGAATAATTAAACTGAAAATCGTAATTAATAGTTCTCTATCTAGCCAATATTTAACTTGAAAATCCTTAATTTTTCTAGACCAAGTTAAGATTAGTGGAGCAAATACTAAAATTCCTATCGAATCACCAATCCACCGACCCCAGAAAACTTCTAAATACTTACTCCAGAGTTCATAACCACCTAAACAAACTGTCATTACACCTACTAGGCATTGTAAAACAGTTCCCGTAAACAAACTACAAAAAGAGAAAATGACAACATGATTAACTTGGTTTAAAAAATAATTTGTACCTGTTAATCTGAGAATAAGCGTTACTGAGATCAGCGAGCCAAAAGTAGTCCCAAGACCGCCCACGACAGCCAGAACCAGAGGTTCCATAACAATATAATTGCCAGATGTTGCTCCTAAAAATATACCGAACCAACGCGATCGCCCCCACAATAGCAAAAATCCAATCGCAAATCCTGTACCCGGCCAAACGGGAGTACCGTATTGAGAAATAGGCATTTTTTTTAGCACTAACCAAGAAACTATGTGGTAACTAATGCCAATAATTAATACATCAGACCACCAGCGAGGATTTTGGTAGTCAACACCAAGACGGTTAAGAGTTCGGGATAAATTTAGAGGCATTTTTTGCGCGTCATTTTGATAATTTTTGATAATTTGTAATTATTATCGATTATTCAGTTACAAATTTCTTGACAAGAAGCAATAAATCTGTTATTAATTGTAATTTGTGGAAACTTTACCCTTTAATATAATCTCTTGGCTAACGTCATTGTCATAGGTGCCCAGTGGGGCGATGAAGGAAAAGGTAAAATAACTGACTTACTCAGCCGCTCCGCAGATGTGGTGGTACGTTACCAAGGGGGAGTGAACGCTGGGCATACAATCGTAGTCCAAGGTCAGACGTTTAAGCTGCACTTAATCCCCTCTGGTATTTTATATCCAAAAACCGAGTGCATTATCGGCTGTGGAACAGTCATAGATCCACAGGTTTTGATTAAAGAACTCGAACAACTAGAACAATTAAATATTTCCACGGCTAATTTGCTCATATCTCAGACGGCTCATGTCACCATGCCCTACCATCGCATGATTGACAAGGCATCAGAGGAAGTACGAGGAAATCATAAAATCGGTACTACAGGTAGAGGTATTGGTCCTACCTACGCTGATAAATCGGAACGTATAGGCATCAGAATGCTAGACTTGATGGACTCTGATGGACTCCGTGAGCAGTTAGAGTGGACGATCAACTATAAAAATACCATTTTAGAAAAGCTGTATAATCTGCCGCCTCTAGATCCTCAAGCAGTAATTGCAGAGTATTTAGGATATGCAGAAAGGTTGCGTCCTTATGTGATAGATACCTCGCTGAAAATTTATGATGCAGTTTTACGGCGGCGCAATATCTTATTTGAAGGCGCACAAGGTACACTTCTCGATTTGGATCATGGAACTTATCCCTATGTTACCTCCTCAAACCCTGTAGCTGGAGGAGCTTGTGTTGGTAGCGGGTTGGGACCAACAATGATTGATCGGGTAATTGGGGTTTCCAAAGCTTACACAACCAGAGTAGGTGAAGGTCCTTTCCCCACCGAATTGGACGGAAAAGTGGGAGAATTGTTGTGCGATCGCGGGGCAGAATTTGGCACAACAACGGGCAGAAAACGCCGCTGTGGTTGGTTTGATGCGGTTATTGGTCGCTATGCAGTCCGCATTAACGGTATGGATTGTATAGCAATTACTAAACTTGATGTTCTCGATGAATTAGAGGAAATCAATGTTTGTGTAGCTTATGAAATTGATGGTGAACACTGCGAACACTTCCCCACCAGCGCTCGTCAGTTCGCGCGTTGTCGTCCCATCTACAAAACCCTACCAGGATGGCAGGTGTCAACTAGTCACTGTCGCACCCTGGAAGAGTTACCAAAGCAAGCTCTAGACTATCTTAAATTCTTAGCAGAATTGATGGAAGTCCCGATTGCGATTGTCTCCTTGGGAGCAAGTCGTGATCAAACCATAATTGTAGAAGACCCTATTCACGGACCAAAACGCGGTCTGTTAAATCCAGACGGTACAGCCGTATCTATACTGAGTGCATAGCACCAGTTCTCGGTCATTAGTCAACTGCTAACTCACAACTCAAAACTACTATGGCAATTACAGTCGAATCTCAAAAACGTCCAGAAGGTAGCAAACCAAACGCTTTGCGCCGTTCAGGTTTAATACCTGCAAATTTATACGGTCACAAAGGTACTGAATCAATTTCTCTAGTAGTTAATGCTAAAGTCGTTGAACGCCTTCTCAAGCAAGCTATTCCTAACAAAACAGAAATTCAACTTGATATTCCTGAACTTGAGTGGAGTGGTAAAACCGTGCTTCGTGAAGTTCAAATTCACCCAGCAAAGGGTACAACCTACCACCTCAGTTTTTTTGCTGGTAATAAGGACTAAAATTCAGGTAATAATTACTGATAGAACCAGGGTTAACCCTGGTTTTTTTGTTGCTAAATTACCCATAGCAGGTAATATTTCGGAATTTGCCCCATTACTAATTATCAATTACCCATGACAGAAACAAATCTTTCTCCCCTCATTGAACAAATGTTACAGCCCGGATTTTATCCTCATGCAGTAACAGAACCAATTCAACTCATTCAAACTCATGTTTCTTACGTATTGCTAACTGGAGATTATGTTTATAAACTCAAAAAACCTGTAAATTTTGGCTTTTTAGACTTCTCTACTTTAGAAAAACGCCAACATTTTTGTCAGGAAGAGTTCCGTTTAAATCAGCGGGGAGCAGGTGAATTGTACTTAGAAGTTTTACCTGTAACTTTAGTAGGAGAACAATATCATTTAGATGGAATAGGAGAAACTGTAGACTATACACTAAAAATGCGTCAGTTTCCTCAAGAGTCTCTATTTAGTGAACTTTTTGCTGAGGGTAAGTTAAATGAGAGTAACTTAGAAAATTTGGGACGAGTGGTAGCTGCATACCATGCCCAAGCTGAGAGTAATGATTATATTCGCAGCTTTGGAGAAGTGCCAAAAGTGCGGTTAGCGATTGATGAAAATTACGGGCAAACTGAAAAATATATTGGTAAACCTCAAACACAAGAACAGTTTGAGCAAACAAAAGAATATACAGATAAGTTTTTTGCTCAATATCCAGAATTATTTACCAGCAGAATTGCCAATAACTACATTCGTGAATGTCACGGAGATTTACACCTCAGAAATATTGCTCTGTGGAATGACAAAATACTATTATTTGACTGCATTGAGTTTAATGAGCCGTTCCGCTTTGTTGATGTTATGTATGATGTGGCGTTTACGGTGATGGATATTGAAGCGCGAGGCCGTCAAGATTTAGGAAATGCTTTCTTAAATGCTTATGTAGAGCAAACTGGAGATTGGGAAGGTTTGCAGGTGTTACCTTTGTATTTGAGTCGTCAAGCTTATGTCAGGGCTAAGGTGACTTCGTTTTTGTTAGATGATCCAACTGTACCTGCGACTGTGAAGGATGAAGCTGCAAAAACAGCATCTGCATATTATCACCAAGCTTGGGAATATACTAAACCTAAACAAGGACAACTGATTTTGATGTCTGGTTTGTCAGGTTCTGGTAAAAGTACCACAGCTAGATATTTGGCACGGAAATTGGGGGCAGTTCATTTGCGCTCAGATGCTGTGCGTAAGCATTTAGCGGGAATTCCTCTATTAGAACGTGGTGGTGATCAGATATATACACCTGAGATGACACAGAAGACTTATGGTAAGTTGTTGACACTAGGAATTATCCTAGCTAATCAAGGTTGGAGGGTGATTTTAGATGCTAAATATGACCGTCAGCATTTACGCCAAGATGCCATATCTCAAGCACAACAACATCAATTACCTCTCAAAATTATCCAATGTACAGCACCTTTAGAAGTGTTACAAGAGCGTCTTGTTAATCGTGCTGGTGATATTGCTGATGCTACTGCTGATTTGTTGGTTTCTCAACTTAACCAAGCTGAACCTTTTACAGACACAGAGCAAGCATATCTCCAAATTTTGGATACTACTCAACCATTAGAGACACAATTACAAGCATTAATTTCTGAATAGTTTTTGCAACTAAATTGGGATAAGTTACTTTATTTAAGGATTTTCCCAATTCAAAATCTAAAATCCAAAATCCACAATTGGTATATGGCTCCTAAAAATAATCTTTTAGGCGATCTTTTTTCTTCTTCGCCAAACTTCTTTTCTCAATTAGTCTTTGGGTTCATTTTAACCATAATTGCCAGTTTCACAGGAGCTTCTCTGATTCTGAGTCTCTTTATAGGGATTATGGGTGGTTGTACTTTAGGATGGTTCACTACAGTCAACGAAAATAACCCCCCTATACCGAATGTAGCCTCTAATGATGGCATTGATGCTGCACTGAAATATTGGTTATTTTTCATGTTCTTCTTTGTATTTTTGGGTTATTCTGCACCGATAAGTATCTTATTTGGGGGATTTTCTGCTGTCGGTGGAGGCTGGATTATTGCTTGGTGGAGAAGTAAAGAAGAAGCTAGAATTGAGCCGGTAGAAGACGACGACGACGAACAAGAAGACATACCCAATGAGAGGAGTACTAAACAACAAAAGAGAAAACCTGTCCGCCGTTATCGTCGCGCTTCTGGAAGTTCCAATTTTAGACTATGGTAGCGGTGATCGAATGCAGGAGTCAGGAGTCAGCATCTGTGATTTTTAGTTGTATTTAATTTGGACTTCTGACTTGATTTTTTCCCTGTTGCTTACCTAATTAAACCGCGTCTATTTTGAAACCCATAGTTTTTTTAATCGGGTTTTATTCTCAAATTCTATACTCTTCCCTGTTCCCTGTTCCCTTTTAAAAAACTACAGTTCTCAACTTGGACTAGGTTTATGTTTCTATATCTTTCTAAATTACTGCCTCTGTTTTTTTATCCTCTGGGATTAGCTAGTCTTAGTTTAATAGTGGCTTTGGTAACGTTGTGGAAACGTCCACGAGTTGCGGCAATGGCTATTAGTCTATCTTTAATTTTATTATTGGTTTGTAGTAATGCTTGGGTGGCTAAAAATCTGGTGCGATCGCTAGAATGGCAAAATATCCCTGCTGCGGAAGTACCAGCATCTGAGGCGATTGTGGTTTTAGGTGGTGCGACAAAATCAGGTATTTGGCCTCGTCCAACTGTGGATTTAAGTGAATCGGGCGATCGCGTTATTTATGCTGCTCAACTCTATCTGCAAAAAAAAGCACCTATGATAATTTTAAGTGGCGGCCGCATCGATTGGCGTGGTAGTGGTTCTCCAGAATCAGCAGATATGGCTACTATTCTCACATCTATTGGTATTCCTTCACAAGTAATTATTCAAGAACCAGATTCTTTAAACACTTATCAAAATGCTGTAAATGTCAAGAAAATTCTCGAATATCGTGGTATTAAACAGGTATTATTAATAACTTCTGCCATGCATATGCCGCGATCGCTCAAAATATTTCAGCGTCAAGGTATTGATGTTATCCCTGCACCAACTGACTTTTTAGTTAGTCGAGGTGAATTGCAAGAATTAGTCAGCACTCCCAAAGCCGCTATACTGAATTTATTACCTGATACTGATAGCTTGAACCAGTTTACCAGTGCTTTAAAAGAATATATTGGATATTTTGTTTATAGCTTACGAGGTTGGTTATGAAAGATTGGTGTCAAACTTAAATAACTGAATAGTTATTACCAATTACCTATGAGTAAAGAACTACCACATATTGTCCCATCACCTCACACGGAAACTCAGGAAATGTTTGCAGTTCATCAAACATCTGTAGAGTTTTATCACGAAGTTCAGACCCGTTCTGAACTTAAACGTTATTGTGATTGGTATTATACAACCGCAGCCCAAAATCGCAGAGACTTAGAAAAAATGCGCGGCGAACTAAATATTATGCAGTGGTTTCGTCGCCGCTAATGAATGATTTAGATGATTTCTATTTCATTTTCGCGTAAATGAGCTTTAAATTTTTTACTAAACTGGACTAACAGGGGAAAGTTAGCGCTCACAGGTCTATCTTTCCATTGAGTAACGATAGCGTTAATTTCGCCTTCTGTACCTTTGAGGTCAAAAGCCTGGCCGCGATGCTCAGGATGATGATAAACTACTACCGACTCTTTAACACGAATGCGATCGCCAACTTTCATAACATTAATTTACATTTAACTTTTGCTGTTCCACAACCATCCGTTACTGAAATTGCTTTAATGAACTGTTCCTCAAGATAGTCCTATCAAGAGTTAGATGGTCATTTTCAGCATCGAGCGGACTCTATTACTGATTTTTCACGCTTTGACAATTTTACCATATGTGGACGTTGGTCAAATACGTCCTTATTTGGGTTCTGGACATAATTGCTGTACTTTTTGGGGAAGTTGACGACAAGCTTGCCCAAAGGATTGGGGATTTAGTTGCCACCAAGCAAATAAACCTAGACTTGCACTTCCTAGCAACAAAGCTAAAAACCCAACCAGCATTACCACCAGCTTACCCTGATTTGGTCGTTTAACGGGAGTTTCGACAGGTTCCTCTGTCAAATCTAAATCCAGCAAGGTTTGAGAACTGTCTGCTAATGGTTCTACTGTGGGGGCTTCTAGTTCTGAAGATTCCACTTCTGGTGCTGTTATTGCTGGTTCAATAGGTTCAATAGGTTCTATTACCAAGGGTGCAGGTTTAATCGGCACTAAAAAGGCTTGAGAGATTCGGCAAAGAGTGACAACAACAGATGTATTATCTTGACCATTTTTTTCATTTGCCAGCTTCACCCATTTCTGGGCAGCATCTGCTACTGATAGTTTACCTGTTAACAGTGGAATTGCGTAATCTTGCCAAGATTTTTCTACCCAGTCATGATCACTTAAACCATCTGAACACAGCAATAAAATCCCGTCTTCTTCCAAGATCAAGCGCTGGATGGAAAAGTTGAGAAATTCGGCTTCTTTTGTACCTAATGCTTGGGTGAGGGCATTGGCATTAGGTGCTTGAATTGCTTGACGATACAAACTCTGCCCGAAACATACTTCCCTTGTCGCCATATCATCATCTGTTGTCAGTAATTGGCAATAGTTGGGAGTTATCCAGTAAGCACGACTATCACCTATCGTAGCTAAGTAAAGTTCATGGGCGTTTTCTGACTCCCAGCCAGCGGTAGTGACTAATTTTTGTGGTAGTTGTATGGACATAACTAAAGTCGTTGCCATGCGTTCTCTACCTTGGCGGTTTTGCTCGTCATTGCGTGACCAAATCATGTTATTCACTACCCGCAAGCTGGCGGCCAGTTGCTGCTGCAACAAGTCTGGGGGGACAAATTCTGTTTGTTCGGAGACATCTTTTAGCAAGGCGCGAATTTGCAACTTGAGGGACTGCACTGCTAATTTACTGGCAACTTCGCCGCCTTCATGTCCACCAATGCCATCACAAACAATTGACAAATGTGGGTATAAATAGTTATTTAAGTCTTCAGCGTTACTGGGGTAACAAGCATCCTCGTTGTGACTCATAACTAGCCCTGAATCTGTCACCCCTGCGACTGTGAGCATTAAGGGCATCTCAGATGCGGAAATTAGTAATAATTGATTGATTTGGGTGGCTATGGCTGTGAATTCTGCCTCTTGTCGGCACATTTGCTGGACTATATTTCCTAAACTTTGAGCAATTTCTGTTTTTGCTACTTCTACCCAAGGCTGCCAAGACTGACCCAAATCCTGTAAACTCAGAGTTTCTGTTGTGGGGTGAAGTTCTAACAACTTTACACACCAACCTTCGACACGCAAGTTATCTGGTATTAACAAACTTTGGGCTACTCCCAATTCTGATAATGGTGTCCAAAGTTGAAGAATTTGCCATAGCCAGTAAACTTGTCTAACTGCTTTTGCTTCTTCCCAAGCTGCGGTCATAGTTGGGTAAAGATTTCCTTGCTTGTCTATGGGTGCATTTTCTAGCAACAGGATGTCACCAGCATCTAAGGAACTAACAAATCCGTATGGTTGGGGGATGTGTAACTGCTGTTGATATAATTTAAGGTAAGGAATAACTGTTTTTGGCAATTCTGACGGTATTTCTGGTGGTAGGGCTGGTTGAGTATCTAGCCAAATCTGCTGTGTAATCACTTCATATCTATTTGCTACCAATGTCTGTGGTAAGATTTCTGCTGCTACTGTGCCAGTCGCCCAAAGATAGCGGTAAACTAAGGGAGTTTGGCAACTAATACAAAACGTATCTCCGATAGAATTAATCGGTTGATTACAGTCTGGATTGGGGCAATGAATGATCTGTTGAGTAGAAATCATGAAACTTTAAATTAAAAAAATAAATTTACTTGTGAATTTCGATTAAGTTTAGCTGTCAATGAATGGAAGATTAGAATAAACTCGGTTTGTGTACCCCTGGCTACACCTTATTAATCAATTTAATCAAAAATTGCCTGTTAAAAATACCAAATTTTGTTTTCCGTAATTGGTCAGGGTGCGACTGTATGTAATCACAGAAATATATTTAGCTGAATGTAATGTCTAGGGTGGCGCTATGCCCATTTTTACTTTAATTTGGCTGTTGGCAGGATCGGTTCTGTGTTTGATGGAGCTTTTTTTACCATCGGCTTTTGTGGCTTTCATGATGGGAATTAGCGCTTTTGCGGTAGCATTACTGTCTCAACTAGGTTTGGGAAGTGTATGGCTGCAAGTTACGGTTTGGCTGCTGCTTTCCACAATGCTAGTGTTTCTTTCCCGACGATTTTTGCAATCACGACGGCGCAAGTCAAAAATTCAGGATGCAGTTATAGCAGAAACTTTAACAGAAATTCCTGTGGGACAAATAGGAAGGGTACTATACGAAGGTAATTCTTGGCGGGCTAGGTGTGATGATGACAAACTTAGCGTACCACCTCATCAAAGTGTTTATGTGGTGAGAAGAGAAGGCACTACTTTAATTGTGATGCCAGAAAATGTGTTGCATTCTTAGTCTTTGGTGATTGTTTTTGTAAAATCTAGACTCGGAAATTAGGAGAATTATTATGGAACAGTTTTTTTTGCTGATTTTTTTGGCGCTTGGTGGTTCTGCTGTTGCTGGATCTGTGCGTGTCGTCAATCAGGGAAATGAAGCTTTGGTGGAAAGATTAGGTAGTTATAACAAAAAAATGCAACCAGGGCTAAATTTTGTGCTGCCTTTTCTCGATAAAGTGGTCTACGAAGAAACTATCCGCGAAAAAGTCTTAGATATTCCTCCCCAAAAGTGCATTACCCGCGACAATGTGGGGATTGAGGTGGATGCTGTGGTTTACTGGCGAATCGTAGATATGGAAAAAGCCCGCTATAAGGTGGAAAATCTCCAGTCGGCGATGGTGAATTTGGTGTTAACTCAAATTCGCTCGGAAATGGGACAATTGGAGTTAGATCAAACTTTTACCGCCCGTTCTCAAATTAATGAACTATTATTACAGGAGTTGGACGTTTCTACTGACCCTTGGGGTGTGAAGGTAACTAGGGTTGAGTTAAGAGATATTATCCCTTCTCAAGCAGTGCGGGAGTCGATGGAGTTACAAATGTCGGCTGAACGACGCAAGCGAGCATCTATTTTAACTTCGGAAGGAGATAGAGAATCTGCTGTTAATAGTGCTAGGGGTAAGGCTGATGCCCAAATTTTGGATGCTGAAGCTCGACAAAAATCAGTTATTTTGCAAGCTGAAGCTGAACAAAAAGCGATTGTTTTAAAAGCCCAAGCAGAACGCCAACAGCAGGTCTTGAGGGCGCAGGCTATTGCTGAATCAGCAGAAATTATTGCCCAAAAAATTAAAACTAATCCTGATGCTAAGAAGGCTGTGGAAGTTCTGTTTGCTTTGGGTTATCTGGATATGGGGGCAACTATTGGTAAAAGCGATAGTAGTAAGGTGATTTTTATAGATCCTCGCACTATTCCCGCTGCTTTAGAGGGGATACGTTCTGTTGTTTCAGATGTTTCTACTGGCTCCAACCCTCAGTAATATTGTGGATTGTGGGGACACGGGGACGCGGAGACGCGGGGATGAAGAGACACGGAGACACGGGGACACGGAGACGCGGGGATGCTGAGAAAATTAAGAATAACTTAATCACCAATCACCAATCACCCATCACCAATCACCAATCACCCATCACCAATCACTAATCACTAATTTCTTGATTGACTTGACATTGGTTACACAAGCCAAAAAATTCTAAGGTGTGATAAAAAACTTTGAATTTATGGCTGGATTTTAATTCTGTTTCTAGTTCATGGACAGGACATTGATGAATGGGTATGGAAAGGCCGCATTGTAGGCAAGTTAGATGATGTTTGTCTTGCTGAGTGAGGCTGTAGAGGGCTTCTCCATTAGCCAATGTTCGCACCTGTACCTGTCCTTCTAGCTTGAGGGCTTCCAATGAGCGATAAACTGTTGCTAAACCCATACTCTGACTACGGCTACGTAGTTCTACGTAAAGGTCTTGGGCAGAAATGCCTTGTTTAATGTTTTTGAGAAGGGTTAAAATTCGCTCTTGACTGCGGGTGCGTATGGCTCTCATAGCAATTTTAGATTTTAGATTTTGGATGGGGAATTATAAAAATTTTGTATCAGGGATGACTACTTTAAATTAGCATCTGTGATGTCAGTTTTTGAGCGGCTAACTGATAAATTAACTTTATAGCAACAGACAGGGCGGTGAGGACACCAACTGATGATAAAACCTAGACACCAAAAGACTTTTCAGATTGTTAAGAGTCACTTGTTAAGAGTCACCTACTATAACTGGTGTGTAATTATTATATTTTCACCCAGTTGAAGCAGTAAAGTTATAGTATAGCGATCGCAGCATTCAGCAAAAAGACCTGTGCAAAGAAAATATTTAGCTAAAATTTTCGTGACGCTTCGGCCTTCAGTCTTAGATCCTGCTGGTGTGGCTGTACAATCTGGCCTCAAGCAACTAGGATACGACAGTGTGGAACAGGTGAGAATTGGTAAGTACATTGAGTTAACCACTATCGCACCTGATGAGCCGAAAGCACGTCAAGACTTAAATCAGATGTGTGAGCAAATGTTAGCAAATCCGGTGATAGAAAACTATCGCTTTGATTTGATTGAAGTCGAATCTCAAACTGGCGTTTTCTAAAGTTGGTAATGGGTAATGGGTGATTGGTAATAGGTAATGGGTGATTTTTACCTATTATCTATTTCCTAATTTCCTGTTCCCCGTTCCCTATTCCCTATTCCCTTATAAACAATGAAATTCGGTGTTTTAGTTTTTCCAGGGTCTAACTGTGATCGTGATGTTGCATATGTTACTAGAGACTTGCTAGGACAAGCAACGCGCATGGTATGGCATCAAGAGACTGATATTAGTGATATAGATGTGGTGATTGTCCCCGGTGGCTTTAGTTACGGTGATTATTTACGTTGTGGTGCGATCGCTCGTTTTTCTCCTGTGATGCAACAAGTGATTGAACACTCACAAAAGGGTAAATTTGTCTTGGGTATTTGTAATGGTTTTCAGGTATTAACTGAAGCTGGTTTATTACCTGGAGTATTGGCTAGAAATCAAGATTTACATTTTATCTGCGATCGCTCTCCTTTGAAAGTTGAGCGTAATAATTTACCTTGGAGTCAAGGTTATGCAGAGAATGAAATTATTACTTTACCGATTGCTCACGGAGAAGGGCGATTTTATGCTGATGAAAAGACTTTAGCAGAAATTGAAGATAACGGACAAGTTCTGTTTCGTTATCACCAAGAAAATCCCAATGGTTCATTAAACAACATTGCCGGGATTTGTAATCGTCAAGGTAATGTTTTAGGTATGATGCCCCACCCAGAACGAGCCGCAGATGCAGAGTTAGGTAATAGCGATGGTTTGCGCTTGTTTCAGGGTTTGCTGGGGAAAGTTGCAGCTTTGGTGTAAAAGATCCCCGACTTCTGAACGGAGTCGGGAATTTTTATCTTGATTTTATCGTCCAGACGTATGACTTTAGCTACTTAATCCTAATGTTCTCATTCTTTATTTTTAAAAGAAGTTAACCATTCTCTCATTTGTTCTTGGGCAACGTCACGGCCACCCAAACCAAAGGCTAAAGCAATGGCGACAGCGATCGCTCCAAATAATAGACCAAATGCTAAATTGACGATATCAGGAGCAATACCAATCTGTTGCAGTGCCATTGCTGAGACTAAGGCAATGATAGATATACGGGCGACTTGTGCTAAAAACAGGCTTTGGGAATTACCAGAACTGCTGATAATAGTAAAGGCTAGATTTGCCAAAAACAGACCTACAGCAAATACTATCAATCCCGCTAAAATCCTTCCCAAAATAATGACAATACCTGTCACCAACACAGTCAGGGCAGGAATATTCAAAATATTCACGGCGGCAACAGTTGCAAACAGCATGATTCCCACCAAAGCAATAATCCCGGCTAATTCCGAGGGGGTGCGAGTTGGTGTAATGGGTTCTTCTAAAGTTGCTGCTGACCGATTGAGTGATGGTAAACCCAGGACAGTGAAAATGTTGTTAAAACCTAAACTGGTAAGGATGCTTGTGACTAAATCCGAGGCAAATCTACCTAAGAAATAGGCAACAATTAAAATTCCTGCTGCTGTGAAAATGCTGGGTAAAGTATTGAGAACTTGTTGCAGCATGAGGATGGCTGGTGCAGAAATGGCCTCAATTTTGAGAGCATTCAAACTAGCGATCGCAACAGGAATTAAAATCAGAATGTAAACAATCGTCCCAATAATTGTTGATAAAGATTGCACTCCTGTAGCTGAAGACAGTCCTACCCGACTTCCCAAATTGTCAAAACCTGTTGTATGTAGCAGATTAGTAACAATCCGACGGACTACATTCGCAAAAAACCAACCCACAGCACCAATGAGCATTGCTGCCAAAATATTGGGCAGAATGGAAAGAATCTCTGTAGTTAAAGCTTGTACTGGTTGTAATGCTTGCTGTAGCCCTAAAGTGTCCAGGACTGGCACAAGAAACAGTAAGAAAATGAACCAATACAAAGCACTACCAATAGTCTCAGTCAGAGATAATTGATTCGTGACATCTGTAGTATCTTGGGTTTCTTGCTGTAAAATCTGATCTAGCCTAAAAGTCTGTAATGCTCTTACTGTAAAGAGTTTGACGATAGTGGCTAAAAACCAAGCCGCAGCTAAAATTATGCCAGCACCAACCACCTTAGGCAAAAAGCCAATGACTTGGTCTAGAAAACTATTCAGTGGTCGAGAGGCCACTTCCAAACCCAGATTCTGTAAAACAGCTACAACTGTTAAGAGAATGATGCTCCAAAATACTAAGCTGGAGATTAATTTCTCTATTTCGGGAACATCCTGACCACCAGTGATACCAGAGGCAATGCGGTTATCTATTTTTGTGTGATCGAGAATTTTTTTGGTGGCTTTAGCTATAATCGCGGCAATTAGCCAACCTATTAATAAAATCGCCGCAGATCCTAATAACCGGGGGGTAAACTGAATGAGTTGCTCAACTACTCCTTGTACTTCAGCCACACCTTTGCCTACTTCGGATGTTTCAGTTTGCAAGCTTGACGATTGTGCTAAAAAATATTGCACCCTGTTCGACAAACCAACTCCTGTCAACTGGGTTATTCCTTGCCAAGTTGTGTTCATGGTTTTTCGATATTAAGGTTAAATGTGCGGTCAAAACATTGGAAATGCTTACGGGGTTTGACTGCAAACCACAATTGTCAACTTACGTAAGTTCCACTAGTGTTGACCCATCTACTTACCCATAAGCTCATATATTGGGATTTATATCAAGTGTTTTTGCTGAATTTTATCAAAATGAACATTGTTGCTGAGTATCAAGTTATGAGCAACAACGACACGATACAAAAATCTGCGTCTACTGCGAAACGTCTAAAAGAGGGATTTATTCAGAGTTTATTTATATTTTTTGTTTAAATCAGAATCAGCCAGCATATCTGCGCCAGATTAGACTGTTACAGTCTAATTATTTAACAAATATTAAGTCTTGACTTGTCAAGATGCAAAGCATTATTATCTAGTAATTGTAATTTTAAAAACAACAATTAAGGATGCAGATGAACACAATAGCAATAAATCCAGACTTAGCCAATGTGGATTATACTGATTTACTAACGAAAATATTACAAGTCTTAAAGCAAAAACAAATATTTAATATCTCCAAAGACAATCAACGCGTACTAATTAATATTGATCAAGTAGTTAATGAAGTTATTAACCTCCAACCATATAATCCTTTAGGAAATGAAAGATCAGTACGTACTGCTACCCTGAATTTTAGTTCTGGTTCTTATCATAAATTTCGGGAACAAATTACAGAGATTGCTGATTGTACTCAGCAATGTTTAACAGCAGCTATTTCTCAAAATCCCTCAAATATATCAATAGATAGATTTCAATTTATTAAACAGCTAACTATAGATTTAGAGTCATTATCAATTTCCAAGCAACCATCTAAACTAGATTTTAGTTATAATTTTCCTAAATATCAAAACCTGCAAAAACAGCGCTTAACAGTAAAAAAAAGTGAAAGCAAACAAAGACAACTACTGAAAGCGCATAAAGTCAAAATTTCTGTGGAAAAGCCTCGTGATTTTTCTTCTTCATTATTAATAGGTATTAATAACTTTATTGATGCAAGATTTACTGATTCCAGCGATAGAGAAGATTTAGAATATGTTTTAGATGGTTTAAAAGAAAATCCTAACTCGGATATTTACCGATTACAAAATCTAGTTAATCAAGAAACATTAGGTAAACTTAAAAAACTAGTAAAGATTAAATATTTAGAATTTCTCTTAGACAACATTAATGAAAATGCGAGTGCTGATAACTTTAAAGGTAAAATATATTTAGAAGATTTAATCAGAAGATTAAAAGTACTAGATGATTATATTAATGATACTAATCAGCCAGATGGTGAATATCTAGTTAATTATGCAGGAATATCAGTTAATTATCAAACCATGTTTTCTCGAAGTGAAGCTTATGATATGTTACCTATTATTCCCATCATTGAAGGTTATTTAGGAGAAACAGAAGATCAAAATCGAGAAAAAATAGAATTTATATTTGGTTTAAAGTTAAAATTTGATGGAAAAGTGCAAAATGATGGAGGTAAAAGTGTATTTGATTATAATCTCAATCTGTTAAACCCAGATAGCAAAGAACATCAAACAGAAATTGCAGATGAATCAAGAAAATTCACATTTGTGAATAAAGTTCTCAAACTGGCATTTTTGTATTATTTCCTATTTGCATCTCGTCAAGATCCAAAATCGGAAAATTATAATCCTAAGCATGAGTTAGATTATGATCCTCTTACCAAACTTGCAACTGTATTGTTAACATTAAAAAGTAATGATGATCAAGCCAAAAAACAATTATTTAGAAACCTATTAAAGGGTTTTAAATTATATAATGTTCAGGATAAAATCGATACACTCAAAAAAGTTTTAACGAATCTTATTAAAAGAGAAACTCCATTTTTTACTAGAGAATACCCTCTACATATTTCTGTTAAAAATAGTATTTTAGAAAATGACATTAATACTATTAACGATAGAGACACAGTATTTAAACCAGTTTTGCGAGACAACTTTAAAGACTGTTTGAAATATATTAACCTAGGAACCGCAAACGCAGAGACAAACTACCTTGTCAGTCTGAAAGCAAACTTGAAAATCAGCGAAATTCATTTTTTAGAAACTGAAGATAAAGAAACCTTCGACATGGAATATGATATTCCTAAGGGTATTAGGGTCTTACCTGTAGTGTTTTTACCCATGGAAGATAAAAAATGCAGTGAATTTTATAGCAAAAACTTACAACATCGTAATCTGATAATTTTTCCCTATCGGTTAGAGACTCAAAAACTAGAAACACATCAAGAATTTACTTACAAAATCGTATATAGCTTACTAGCTTATATTTGTTTGTACGTCTTATTTGCAAAACAGACAAAATTATTTATTCCCATTTTGAGACTACATCTCAAAGAAAAAACTGATCACGCACCAATAGAAAAATTTATAGTTTCTTTGACTGCTGTATTATCTCACTTATTTAATGACGGATATCGCAGTAATGAACAGGGAATAGTGATTACTAATTTTGCGGAAAAAGCTAAATTTAAAATTCCTAATGTTCTCAGTTCTCTATACTCAGTTGTACCCAAAAAATTTAAATTACTAAAAACTGATAATTTTGAATTTAAAGAACTTGACAAACTAGCAATTATAGTAATTTCTAGTCGAGAAAGTGATAGTAAATGGGGAAAAAAAGTAAAAAAATCTAACCTAATGGGAGAAATTGTTACTTTACAGATAGAACCGCAAAGTGTGAGATTTCAGCTTTTCAAAACATTCTCAGAAAACTATGATGATCATGAGAATATGTTTGAATATCCCACAGTAGTAGTTGATAATGTAGACAAATTATATAAACAAGGATATAGACACTTTATTTATATAGCTAAAGTTCCCTACAGCAGCACCTTACATATTACCCAAATCGCAAAAGATGAAGAATTATTTTTTATGTCAAAAAACGTAATTACCGCGTTAAAAAAAGAAAGACATGACATCAAAATTTATCCTATGTTCTTTGATAAATACTACGCAGTCAAAATACCGGATAACATCAAATCAACATCATTATATATTCAAGATACCATTGAACTTACTGAATTAGCAGAAGATCCTAATAAACAATCAGTAGTCTTTTTTAACTTATTTAATGGAATCGCACTTTCTAAAGAGAATAATTATAACGGAGTCATGTCTTACGCAACATTATTAAATATTTATGATGGTATTTTAGATGATCAAGATATCAGAGAAGGATTACTTTCTCAGGAAAGCGACTTAAAAAATGAAATTCTCCAATGTTTAACTTTATTTCATTTTTCACGTTATGAAAAATCCAAAGACATTCAACTAAAATTAGATCCATATCAAAATTTAATTGGAGATGAATCAGTTAGTCAACTCGCACTATTTAAACATAGTCGAGTCAAAGCTGATTTTAACTCTTTAGCATTTTTAACCTACATCAAAGAAATACTCGCAAAACCAGAATAGTTCACAATACTGTTAACTTAAGGATAATTGTAGCTCTAACTTAACCGTATTTGAATAGTTCGTAGTCAGGACTTTAGTCCTCAAGCTGATTACAAACAGGAAATAAATATGACAGCAAAAATAGCAGATGATTTAGGAAGATTATTTGAAGTCGGATTTAATATTGGAATCTTATCTTATATTCACAAAAACCAAATCAAAAATCGGTTTGGAAACTTATACTATGATGAACTTAAAAATCTCAAATTTTCGGAAATTAGAAAGACGATAGAGAGGAAAGTGGTCAGCAAGTTAGAAAGAGAAATAGCTAGTACTTGGTGTCAATTTTTTGTCCAAAAAGGTTTTTTATGTGGTTTAAACTTCTTCCAGGAATATCTCAAGTCTATTGGATGTGATGAAAAACCAAAATTTCGACATCTAGAGATTTTATATTATCAATGTCGGTTTAATGGAGATAATAGTATTAGTACTTATGAAGTTAATGATAAACAATGGTTTAAGAATGTTCTTTCCCAGATTAAAAATTTAAAACCAACTTCTCAGGATATTGATACATATCAAGCTAAAGGTGATTTCCTTAACGCAGATACTTTGATTTTGCTAAAATATCGACGCAACTATCGAGTTTTATGTCTTGATTTGTCAGTATTTTCGATCCACACTGATAAAGACATCGAAAATATTGATTATGTGGAAATTATTCGACGCTTGTTAATACGAGATGTTAACTATATTCGTTCTAAAAGTGTGTTTTCTAGTTTGCGAATTGATACCGAATCTTTAGGTTTAGATTTTTCCCCAGGTTTAAAGGAATATTTTACAGCTTTCAAATCTAAAGATAAGGAAAGTGCGAAATTAATTCAAGCTGGTGGTTATATTTATAGCTTCTGTCAGTTCCTGGAGAAAACTGCGATGATTCCAGATATCTCACAGTTGGTATGTAATGCGGTGGGATATAGTGATCGCTCTTTCAATACTATCTCTATTCAAGCAGAAAATCTCGACATTTTCAAAACTTGCTATCAAATTTATAAACTTCATGATTACAAAGAAGAAATTACCGACGCACGTCATCGAGTTTTAAATCAAATCAAACGTAATGCTTCCATAACTTTTGAACAAATTCCCGAATTTGTCAATTCACTTTTAGAAATTACTCCAGATACCATCAATACTTTACAACCTTACACAGAAAAAATCACGGAATTTTATAACTCCGTCGCAACAGTTCCTCTAGAGTTAATTTCTTCTTTAAATCTAACCGGAAATCCCAACTTCCGACAAGCACATAATCAACTAATTCAAAAATCTCTACTTTCTGAAAATACCTACATTTTCTTAACCGGAAATCCTGGAATCGGGAAAACTACCGCTATCGTCGATTTTCTCAGAGAATATAAGGATGAAGGTTTTCTTTTATTCTATGTCAGTCCGCGCAAACAAGTCAACCTCGATATCATCGAAAAATTTAAAGATAAGCAAAATAAAAAATTGATTGACGACAGAATTTTTGCTATCAATACTCACAGTAACTTAATTCAAGATAACGGTGGTCAATATTCAGTCGCATATACGTCTAATCAACATCAGAATGATTTTTGGTTGGGAAATGTTCATTTTCTCAACAGTGAAAATGTGGAAAGAAAAGCTAGACGTAAAGACAGACTTGAACATATTACTGATGATACCTTTCAAGATATTGGACAAAAAACCAAAGGAGTTTTAAATAGTATTTGTGAAGCTATATATAATCTCATCAGTTGTGAACAATATAACCAGATTATTGCTACCGCTTCTACTCAGTCATTGAAAAAAACAGATTATGGGGATACTTTGAAACATCTCACCAAAATCTTCCGTGACGCATATAAGGAAAGTGAAGGTAAAGTTTTCCCAGAAAAAATGCAAAATATTTCTCGTCGCATCAAACATCTATTTATCATGATAGATGAAATTACTGGAGATGAAGGAGGAGTAGAATTTTTAGATGGAATTCACAAAATAGTTAAAGAATATAAATTAGCATCCCCGGAAAATAGTTTCAACACTAAAATTATTGTCGCTGATGCTTCTATAGTTGATAAAAATGTCATTCTTCAACATTTAGAAGACCCTACCCCTGAACCTAATAAAGTCTTCTTTCGCAAAGCCGAGTCAAATATTCAACCTCTATCGGTGGAATCTTTTATATTTAACAATTTACCCAGCATCATTATTAATACTAACACATACCCAGCTAAAAGTTTAACTATCAGCTATCAAATTATTATTGAATCTTGTAGATTTACCAATAAAGCTAAATTACGAGATAACTCTAATTTAGAGAAAAAATTGCAATCAGAAATTTTCAAAGATATTCAAAATCTTTTACACAAATCAGACGTTGAACAATTTATAGTCTACATCCAAAATAAACGCCTATTAACAGAAATAATTGAGAAAATTCAAGAAGAGTTAGGAAAAGACAACTTTACCAAAAATATCAATTATTTAGAAATACACGCGAATATATCTGAACATGAAAAACAAGAAATTCAACAATATCAAGAAAATGTCAAAGTTGTTTTCATGACAGCTTCAGGAAGTCGCGGTTTATCTTTCCCCAAAGCCAAACATATCTTAGTAGAAATACCTAAGTTTGAAATTGAAAAAAACTTGATGGAAATTATTCAGGTAATTTACAGAGGTAGGGGAAATGATATTATCGATAATCAAGATAAATATCTCACTTTTTATTTAGCAGAACGTTCCCTTTATTATCAAGATAATCCTCAACTGTCTCTACAGGAAAGCGTTTTGAGTTTATTAAATCTCCTTTTAATTCTCAAAGCATCAATCATGACAAGAATCCAGGGTTATGGTGTAATTGGTAGAAAAAAATATATTCTGATTCCCATTGGGGGAAAATCAGTTTTAGCTGCTGGGGAAACATTTTCTAGTCAAATTGCAAATCTGATTAATCAACTGAAAAAAGAATATAATATAAACAAAAGTCATAAATTATTAAAAGAAGCCTATTCTAGTCTAGAAGCACTCTTGAGAGATGGTGATTTTGTGGTACAAAAAACTACAGAAGAAAGTTACTTATCTCTCAGAGAAGATTTCAATAGCAAATTTTTAGAAGCTGCAAAAACCTTTGATAAATTACTTGATTTTAAACCCCTAGAGTTAGGTTATATTAGCGGTGGTTTATTAATCGTACCCAGTCAAAATATCGAAGAATCTTATCAAATGAGATTATTGGATATTGAAAAATATGCAAATGTAGTTTTATGGGAAAATCTAAAAAAAATTAGTAGAAGTAAAACTTACCCAGAAAGTCTGACTTATGCAGTTAAAGATGCAATAGAATTAGTTGAAAGACTCAGAAATGCACCTCTAAAAACACAGAACTTTGTCCAGAAAAGTCACAATACAGATCAATATTATGCTTTACCATTATTTGCATTTATTAGTGGTGAAGTGATGAAAGAATATTTTGAAAATCAACCAGAAGAACCACAAGATCAACGTTTTAAAGATATTTTATCTATATATATTCGTTCATTATACCCTGTCGGTAACGTTTTACCAATAGGATCTAATTACAAAGAATTTCCATTTGTAGTGTTTAGGAGTTATAGCTTAGAAGAAATTAGAAATAAAGTTTTTACAGAAAAGTATCTTTTAAATTCTCATGAGTTAAATGTACTAAATTTGATTCTTTCTCAATAACCTCAGTTAGCAAAGAAAATATTTTCGCATTTTATGAGTTAAAGCTATTGACTGGCATCCAAAAATCTGATAAAATTAATCTTGATAAGGAAGAACTATGCTTGTTGCTTAAACAAGCTTCAAAATATTAAGCAAAGCATTAATTCAAACCGAATAAATCTATATTTGTGATGTCAATTACTTCATGAATTATTTTTTCCGATATAAAATATATTTCTAAGCAGTTCGTAACAACAGATAAATATTTTTTAACTGGTTATGTAGCTAAAGCTGCAAAACTAACTTCTTTAAATTCAAGAGACTAATTAAAATTCTTAGCAAGGGACATCTACCTGACTATTGTTACCCTTCTAGGTATTTATATGACTTACAGTTCAGAAGAAATGCAACAGATTCTCCAAAAAGCTTTTGTTCGTAAGCAGGAGGGAGAATTTACACAGGAGCAAATTATCGAGATTGCATTAGAACTAGGAGTTTCCTCCGAATCACTGCAAGCTGCTGAAAAAGAATGGTTAATACAGCAAGTAGAAATGAAAAAACAACAAATATCTAATTCTCAAAAACGTAGAGAATTCAAATCACACCTAATGTCTTTTATTGTGATAAATGGGTTTTTGATTCTATTAAATCTGTTCACAAGCCCTTCATATTTTTGGGCGATTTATCCCATATTAGGCTGGGGATTAGGTTTATTACTTCATGGTATCAAGACTTATATGAGCGAGTCTTAATCATAAATAAGATGATCTTAGAACTTACGCACTATACAAATTAGTTATTTCCAGCATATTAGTAGGGTGCGTCAGATGGCAAAATTTTGTTAATTGTGGGCAAATTATCGGGTCTGACGCACCATAGAAGAGATAAAATCCACAATTCATATTTGATTAACTTTGTTAATGCGTAAGTTCTAAATCTAACAAATTTTCTGATAGTGTTTCCTCCTCATCTATCGCTATAATTGAACCTGAAAAAATTAAAGGGGTAGTTATACAACCACCCCTAATTCCCCTCATATTTAAGATTTACTCAGAACCCTTTTTGGGCTTTATAATTACTCAGCTATATTAACAATTTCAGAACTTGCTAATGTTGGTGTTGTGAAGATTTGCGAGTACAAATTAGTAGGTTGTTGACGAGCAATCACTGGCAACACTTGACGAGCATGAGCCGCAACTTCTACTGTTTTCACATCATAGGTTTGTGTCACCATCTTAGGATAGAAACCAATGCCGATGATAGGCAGCAATAAACAAGCAGTGATGAACAATTCGCGGGGTTTAACATCAGAGATAACAGCATCTAAATGTAACTCTTCGCTTTGCTCACCGTAGAACACTTGACGCAACATTGAAAGTAGATAAATGGGAGTTAGAATTACGCCAACTGCTGACAGAAAGATGACTACAATTTTGAAGCTAGAACTGTAAACATCACTGGTGCCAATACCCAGGAATACCATTAACTCACCGACGAAACCACTCATACCGGGTAAAGCTAAAGAAGCCATTGAACCGATAGTAAATAATGCAAAGGTTTTGGGCATTACTTTAGCCATGCCGCCCATTTTATCCATTATTAAGGTGTGGGTACGTTCGTAAGTTACACCGGATAAGAAGAATAAACTAGCTGCAATTAAACCGTGAGAAACCATCTGTAACACAGCACCGCTGATACCGATTTCTGTGTAAGAAGCAATCCCAATTAACACAAACCCCATGTGGGCAATTGAAGAGTAAGCCAAGCGGCGTTTGAGGTTGGTTTGAGCAAAGGCGCAACAAGCACCGTAAACTATGTTAACTACACCTAAGACTGCTAAAACTGGAGCAAAAACAACGTGGGCATCTGTTAACATTTCCACGTTGAAGCGGATAAGTGCATAACCACCCATCTTCAACAACACACCTGCTAAAATCATCGAACCAGGAGCAGATGCTTCACCGTGAGCATCAGGCAACCATGTGTGAAAAGGGAAAATTGGTAGTTTTACACCGTAAGCAATTAAAAAACCTGCATATAGTGCTAGTTCTAAGGCTTGGGGATATTCTTTCATTCCCAATGCTGTCATGTTGAAGGTGACGTTATCACCAGAGAATGCCATTGCAAAACCAGCTACGAGAATAAATATAGATGCTGCGGCTGTATAAATAATGAATTTGGTAGCTGCGTAGCGGCGGTTTTTTCCTCCCCAGATGGAAATTAGTAAGTAAACGGGTACTAACTCGATTTCCCACATTAGGAAGAACATGAGCAAGTCTTGGGCGAGGAACACGCCTAATTGGGCGCTGTACATCACCAACATTAAGGCATAAAATAAACGCGGCTTGTTGTCTACTTTCCAAGCCGCGAATATTGCCAGAGTGTTGATTAAGCCTGTTAAAAGTATCAGGGGCATTGATAAACCATCAACCCCGACAGCCCAGTTAAAACCAATCTGGGGTATCCAAGCATAGTTTTCTGTGAGTTGCAGGGCTGAACTTTGGAAGTCGTAGCTCTGCCAGAAGGCAAAAATCATTAATGCAAAGTCTGCAAATGCTACTCCTAAGCCATACCAGCGAACGGTTTTGCCGTCTTTATCGGGAATGAAGGGAATGGCTAGGGTGGCTACTAAAGGCAGAAAAATTATGGCTGACAACCAAGGAAGTTCTATCGCATTCATCACTTCTGACAATATATTTTTGGTTTCGCTTTTGATTACATTATATTAAGGAATCGTTACTTTTGTAAACGACTTTGGCCTTAATATTTAGTATTTTGAGCATCATTAGTAATAAATACTTACTAAAATGCCTTCGTGTCTATTCTAAAAGCAAAGTTTTGTAACGTCAACAAAAAAACGGCAACATTGGTTGCCGTCTTCAGTTATAATCCTGATTTTTAATATCGAGTTTACATTTCTACAAAATTGATATCTAATCTTTACACAATACGGTTGACAATTGTCCATACTTCCCCATCAGAACGGACGTAGGGAACGGAGATGGTTTTGAATCCGGTAATAAAGGGTTTGTAGTAAACTTGCCAATACATGGGACTAAGTTCATCAGCACAAGCTTTGAGGAATTTGATTTCTGTGGCTAGTTCCTGTGCGAGTTCATTCACACGCTGGGCGTGAACTTGAGCAACTTTTTTGGCTTCTTCTAGCTGTTCTTGTTGTTGAGAAATGCGGATAGATAGGGCTGAACGCTTGTTTATATAGCCTTGTTTCTGCTGGATCTCTCTTTCTAAAAATGTGATACTTTTGGTGAGTGCTGCGATCGCATCATCAATACCTTTGATTTCAGCCGACAATTGTACATTTTCTCTAGCTTGGCGACGGTAAGCCTCAACTATTGCCTGGGGTGAATCATTTTCGCCAGACTCTAAACTATTATTAGTCAGTGCATCGCGTTCTTGCTGGAGTGCCTGAATTTGCGAGTTAAGTTCCTTTATATGTACCTGCATTTGTTCCATATATATATGTTGGTAATTGGTAATTGGTAATTGGTAATTGGTAATTGGTAATTGGTAATTGGTGATTGGTGATTGGTGATTGGTGATTGGTGATTGGTGATTGGTGATTGGTAATTGGTAATTAAGTTATTCTTCATTTTCTCCGCGTCACCGTGTCTCCCCATCTCCGCGTCTCCCCATCTCCGCGTCACCGCGTCACCGTGTCTCCCCATCTCCGCGTCTCCCCATCTCACCATCTCACCATCTCCCTGCCTCCAGTTACAATATAGTTGCCCCTTGAGTATCGAGGGCGAGCGATCGCACAGTACATTTAATTCCGGCTTGTTTCCAAGCATTGGACATCGCTGTCAATACTTCATATGTATGTGTGGCATCGGTTAAGGCTAAAAGTGTGGGACCCGCGCCACTAATTACCATGCCATAAGCACCAGCAGCCATAGCTGCAACAGCCACATCATCGTAACCAGGAATTAAAGCTTGACGATAAGGCTGATGTAACTTATCTTGTAAAGCTGCTTTTAACCATTCTTCCCGATTAGTTGCCAAACCCCGCAACAATAAACCAAAATGGGCAGTATTGAAAATCGCATCTCCACGACTTACCTCTGTTGGTAAAACTCGCCGTGCTTCTGAGGTTGACAACTCAAAATCAGGAATTGCTAGTACTGTTACTATATGCCGATGCCAGGTAATATCACAAATTTCCCAACCTGTTTTGCTAGTAGCAGCCAGACGACATCCCCCTAATAAAGCTGGGACTACATTATCAGGATGTCCCTCCATAGCGATCGCTAATTCCATCACCTGCAACTCAGATAAATGTGAACCAGCTAACTGATTTGCAGCCACCAACCCCCCGACAATTGCAGTCGCAGAACTACCTAAACCCCGCGCCAGTGGTACACCTAATTTAATTTCTATTTTCACCGCTGGCGGCGTTTGATCTATATAACTATATAACTTTACAAAAGCCTGATACAGAAGATTACTCTCATCAGTTTGCACCTTTTCCGCTTCTGCACCAGAGACTTGAATAATTAAACCACCGCTATCCAGACAAGTAAACTTAAATTCGTTATACAGTTTTAAGGCTGCACCGATGCAGTCAAAACCTGGCCCCAAATTTGCCGTTGTCGCAGGGACTTTAACCGTAACAGTAGAAACCAAAGACATCTGTCAATACTCACTAATCGATCCACTAGCATCTCATGTTAAGGGTTCAGTTGTTGCTAAAACTCACATTTGAGGGAGCGATCGCTTGTTCGTGGTAAATGTGAGAAAGCGATCGCCTTAACCCTTTATTTAAATTTCCTCAGCCTCTGATAATTTTGGAACCAACAAACTATTGGCATAGATGCGGGGATTGCTTTGGGCAACAATACTATAAGACTGGCGAACATGAGCATTAATGGCTACAGTCTTCGCATCGTACATTTGCATAGCCACTTTCGGATAGAAACCAATCCCAATAATCAGCACTAGAAAAGAGGCGGCAATAAACACTTCACGAGGTCTGGCATCAGTATATACAGTTTCCGTAGGTAGGAGACAATCTGTACCAAAACAAGCCGTTCCTTCATCTTCCTGATTCTCAAAACTTGCATTGTTAATATCACAGATTAGGTCTGCACCAGAACCATAAAATACCTGTCTCAGCATGGAAAGCAGATAGATTGGTGTGAGGATAACTCCCACTGCGGCTAGGAAAACGGTAACGGTACAGAAGGTGGAAGTGTAAACATCGCTAGTTGTCATCCCCACAAAAACCGAAAGTTCACCGACAAAGCCACTCATTCCCGGTAAAGCCAAAGATGCCATTGCACCCATTGTAAAGAGGGCAAATACCTTCGGCATCGCTTGACCAATACCACCCATATCTGCCATTACCATCGTCCGAGAGCGATCGTAAGTTACACCTGCCAAGAAGAATAACACCGAAGCAATCAAACCATGAGATATCATTTGCAACATTGCGCCGTTAATACCCAAATCTGTAAAAGACGCAATTCCGAGAAGTACAAACCCCATGTGGGAAATTGACGAATTAGCCAAACGCCGTTTCATATTCGTTTGGGCAAAAGAGTTTAATGCACCATAGATAATATTCACAACACCGAGAATGGCAAGAACTGGTGCAAAGTAAATATGTGCATCAGCAAGAAGTTCAAGATTGAGGCGAATCAGTCCGTATCCACCCATTTTTAATAAAACACCTGCCAAAATCATCGATACGGGAGAAGATGCTTCACCGTGGGCATCCGGTAGCCAAGTATGGAAGGGAAAAATAGCAAGTTTGACACCAAAGGCAATTAATAGCCCAGCATACAGTAGCAGTTGGAGAGTCAGGGGATATTCTTTCTGTGCAAGTTCTGCAATATCAAAGGTGACATTTCCCCCACCATATAGCCCCATTGCTAAGGCTGCGACTAAAATAAATATAGAAGCGGCGGCAGTATAAATTAAAAATTTTGTAGCTGCGTAGCGTCGCCGTTGTCCACCCCAAATGCAGACTAGTAAATATACGGGAATCAGTTCGACTTCCCACATGATGAAAAATAACAGCAAGTCTTGGGCGACAAACACCCCAACCTGTGCAGAATACAACACAAGCATGAGAAAATAGAAAAGCTTTGGTCTGCGGTCAACTTGCCAAGCCGAAAAAATCGCCAGGGTGGTAACAAATCCAGCTAAAAGTACCAGCGGGACGGAAAGACCATCAACAGAAACTGCCCAGTTCAAACCTAACTGAGGCATCCAGACATAACTTTCTACAAGTTGAAAACTGGCACTACTGGCATCGTAATGCTTCCAAAAGGCGTAACACATTAAACCAAAATCGGCGATACCTACGCCCAGTGCATACCATCGGACAAGTTTGCCGTCTTTATCAGGCAATACAGGGATGAGAAAGGATGCCAAAAGTGGAAATAGGACAATCGCGGTAAGCCAAGGAAATTGAGCCGCTATCATGTCAATAGGAAAAAATACTTATTGGTGAATGATGTCATTGTACTAAACTTTGTAACAATTTCTTCATAAGTTTTTACCCCAGGTTGGCATAAAAGAATATATACCTAAATAAATCTTATGCTTAGGATTGAGTAGATTAACAAACGCCTTTATCTGCCTGATGCTCTAAAATGGACTATCAGACGCACCATTAAATCCATGACAAATAGTGAGTATGATCATCGTGGCTGGGAAGTGACGATTCGAGAACAACGTCGCTAGTTAAGAATTATTCTCAAACAATCTCCTAGTCTGAAGCGATATTTTTCAGAAGTTTTAGATCAAGCTTGGGAAGAGGCACTGATGGAAGTTAGGGAAGATTATCCTCAAATTGAGTTTCCTGATTTGTGGAAGTTTAGCCTGAATGTTGATGTGCTTTTGAGTGAAAAATTTTGTTTGGAATTTTGCTGAGTATAAATTCGTATTAATCTCTCCAATTGTCTAATTGTAAAGGATAACCTAATGATTGAATTTTTTGATAATGTTTAGAATTTCCTGTAACTAAAATTAAATTATTTTCTATGGCAATTGAGGCAATTAATACATCTGCTAATCCTATCGGTTGTCCAGTTTTTTCTAAATCAGCATGAATCAGTCCAGATAATTCAGCACTTTTTTGTTCTAAAGGTAAGATTTCCATTTGCGGTAAATCTATTAAAAACTCCTGAATTCGGTCATTCCGGTTTAATTTTCTCCATCCTTTTATGATTTCAGTAACTGTAATTACAGAGATAGTATAATGTTTAAAGACGGTTTTATAGGCAATAGCTTTAGCTATGACTTGGGGATTTTTACCTTTACGAATTTCCGAAAAAATATCTGTATCAATTAAAGTTTTATTTTTCACTGTCGAAGTAGCATTTCTTAGATTCTATGTTGTAACATATCTTCAATTAGTTGATCTACTAACTCTGCATCATTCGACCATTTGCCAATAAATGAATCGTTGAGAATTTCTGGTTGAGTCAGTTGCTCAATCATTGCTTTAATTAGGTCTGAGAGTTGACAATGATGAGTTTGGGTTAGTTGTTGTATTTTGTCATAAGTTTCTTGATCTAGTTCCAGTTCTATTTTTTTCATAATTAATTACTATTTGAGTCTATAGATACTTTTATTATGGCGTATTTATTGGGTGTTTTGCAATTGAACAATCATCTGGCAGTGGCTGTAAAAGAGATTATATTTTATCTTTTGTGGTACTCATAATTTGATTTTGAGTGAGTTTATTTTGGGGCTGGGAATTACCCCAGCCTACTTTTTTTAGAAGTTGCTAAAGTTAGTAATCGCTTCCTGCATTTTATCCACAACCTCATCTACCGTTATCGCACCCAATTCCCCAGAAGCACGGGTGCGGATACTCAAGCTGTTGGTTTCCACTTCCTTGGCACCAACCACCGCCATTACAGGTATTTTATCCTTTTCGGCGTTGCGAATCAACTTACCCAAGCGATCGCCACTCGTATCCACTTCCGCACGAATACCCAACGCAACCATCTTCCCTACTACCTCTTTGGTAAAATCTAACTGAAGATCACTTACAGGTAATAACCTGATTTGCACAGGTGCTAACCACAAGGGAAAATCACCTGCGTACTCTTCAATCAAAATCCCAATTAACCGTTCCAAAGAACCAAACGGTGCGCGGTGAATCATGACTGGACGTTTGCGGGAACCATCTTCAGCCACGTATTCTAAATCAAACCGTTCGGGTAAATTATAATCTACCTGCACAGTTCCCAATTGCCATTCCCGTTCCAAAGCATCACTGAAGATAAAATCAAGCTTCGGTCCATAGAAAGCCGCTTCCCCAATCCCTTCAAAATAATCCATTCCCAATTGTTCCACAGCGCGACGAATCGCACCTTCGGCTTTATCCCAAGCTTCATCAGAACCAATATACTTATCACTAGCAGGATCTCGGAAACTGAGTCTGGCTTTAAAATTCTTCAGTTGCAGACTTCCAAACACCGACAAAATCAAATCTACAACATTCAGAAATTCACTGTCTAGCTGTTCGGGAGTAACGAATAAATGAGAATCATCAACAGTAAAACCGCGCACTCTGGTTAAACCACCCAATTCTCCCGATTGTTCATAACGGTAAACTGTACCAAATTCCGCCAAACGCATCGGTAATTCCCGATAAGAGCGTAATTCACTCTTGTATATTTGGATATGGAAAGGGCAGTTCATTGGTTTAAGGGCAAAACCCTGTTCTAGCGCTTTTGCTTCCTCATCTTCAGCCATTAAAGGAAACATATCTTCTTTGTATTTTTGCCAGTGTCCAGATGTTTTAAATAAATCAACTCTGGCAATATGAGGAGTAACTACAGGTAAATAACCTCGTTTTAATTGTTCTTTTTTGAGGAAGTCTTCTAAAATCGTCCTTAACAAAGTTCCTTTCGGAGTCCACAAAGGTAAACCAGGACCGACTAAATCGGAAAAGATAAATAATCCTAGTTCTTTACCCAGTTTACGATGGTCGCGGCGTAAAGCTTCTTGTTTGCGGCGTTTGTACTCTGCTAGTTGTTCGGGAGTTTCCCAAGCTGTGGCGTAAATGCGCTGTAATTGGGCTTTGGTTTCATCTCCACGCCAATAAGCACCAGCGACGCTTTCTAATTCTAGAGCTTTGGGGTTGATTTCACTGGTATTTTCCAAATGAGGACCGGCGCACAAATCCCACCATTGATCTCCTAAATGGTAAATTGTGATCGGTTCTTGTTTGATATCTCCAAGAATTTCCAGTTTATAAGGTTCTTTAATCGCTTCAATGCGGCTTTGGGCTTCTTCGCGGCTGACTTCTTCCCGAATTAATGGCAATTTGCGATTAATTATTTTCACCATTTCTTTTTGAATGGCTTTCAAATCTTTGTCGCTGAAGGGTTCTGGACTATCAAAGTCATAATAAAACCCATTTTCAATCCAGGGGCCAATTGTGACTTGCGCCTTGGGAAACAGCTTTTGTACTGCCATTGCCATGATATGGGAAGCTGTGTGGCGAATCTTTTTTAATGTTTCTGATTCACTGGTGCGGGGTAAATAGATTTTTTCGGCTGGTTGGGTTTCTTGATTTGGCGACATCGGCTGTTAAACTTTTGGCGAAGTGATTAAAAATAAAGTTGACAAAAAATATCTTTACAAGATGATAGTCCACTGGCTATGGTTTCTCCTAATTTAGCCCAACCACAGGCTGTTTACAAAAGTCTGGGAGCAGAATTCTGTGCGCTGATTAACGCAGAAAAATTTTAGATAGATGATTTTTCTGTGTGGTTGATTTATTCCTTTAGACATATGTCCGCTTACTCCCAGAGAGCTTTGCAAGCCTATTGCCAAATTTATATAATTGTGTATAGTATCTCAAGTTACAGATTTCTTCTCTTCTTGGCCATATTGATGGAAAATTATGAATTAATTGTTAAGATTCGTAAATAACGTTAATATTAAAAAGAAATTAGGAAATATGCTTTTCATATATGGGAGACTCGAATCCACCGAGTACTGAATTGCTCAAATCAGTCTTGGAGCCATTGTTAGAGGATTTTCAATATTGGTTTGAGCAATCGCTTGAACTACTGGAAAATGAGAAAATCCAATTTATGAGTGATGAAGAGCAATTTGACTTGTTACAGCGAGTTAAACAAGCGCAAGCAGAACTTAGCACAGCAAAGATGTTATTTGCTGCAACTGATGAACAAGTCGGGATTGATATGGCAACTGTAATGCCTTGGCATCAATTGGTAAGCGAATGTTGGAATGTGGGGATGCGCTATCGTCAGTCAAAATAACTGTGACTTTCTGTGTAACGAAACTGTGTATAAGTTGCAATGATAAGAAAGAAACCTTAACATTATTTTCATAAAAAAATAATGTAGCCCATGTTACCGTAATCTTAATAGGATTACAAAATATCACATCACAAATAGATAATTTAACATTCCTCATCATCATAAATGATTGAGCGAAAGTTAATCACTACGATATAAAGCTTTAAAACTTGTTGCCCTGGAGGATAATTCGATGCTACACCTACTCTACATTTTAGCTTTCACAGTTCTAGCATTTATAGCTGTTGGTAATTTAATTCGTAATCTGATCATGTTCAGTTTTGATAGGGAACGAACTTATCCAACTAACCAATCATCACCAGGTGGCTTTGGTTATTATGCAGCTAGAAAGCAGTATGCACCCCATCCTGAATTGTTAGACAGTGCAGGTAATATGATTAAAGAACCTCTGTTAGTCATGCGTTCTATTAATGTTGAAGATGCACGGGAACAATTGGATGCTCTTTATGAATCTTCTCCTGGTCAGAAAATTGATCGTCCAGAAGGAGCCTAATTTGTAATTATTATAATTCGTGATTGTTTAAGAGTGTAGGGGTTTAGCAATGTGCTTTACCCCTTATTTTTGGGTTTATATAATTATTAAAAAGATGATTGATGATTTATTTTGTCTGATAGCGTAGCGTGGCGTAGCGTGGCGTAGCGTGGCGTAGCGTGGCGTAGCGTGGCGTGGCGTGGCGTAGCGTGGCGTAGCCATATCAGGATGTCCAGGATTAAAGGATTAACAGGATTAAGATTGACAATATTTTTTTACTCATCCTGTAAGTAAATCATTAAATGTGAGAAACAGGATTAATAAGATGAAAGGATTAAGAGGATGAAAAATTAACATAATTATTGATTATGTATTTTCTAACCATCCTGCAAATCCTCAAATCTTGTAAGTAGGTGGGCAGAATAAAACCAAACTGTGTAAAGAAAAGTAAATAAGGCTAAAACCCTTTTCCCCCTGCACCCTGCACCCTGCCTTATCCCAACGACAATTTTTAACGCCAACCTACTTAAATCCTGATTCAGACGAGATTTATGCTTCAATCACAACGCGCAAATTACCGCGTTTTTTAGCAACTCGACAAGCAGTAGTAGTACCAACTCGTTCAAATTCTAAATCTAAAATTGTGCCACCAACACGCAAATTGTGAAATGATAAGCGATTAATTGATTCTGGTAAAGCAGGGTCAATAATTCGCAAACAATTATTTTGCGCGTCTGGAACTAAATTCACCATCATTTGTAGTAGTTGAAAAATACTCCCTGTAGCCCAAGCTTGGGGAGTACAAGCCACAGGATACTGCACAGGTGCATTATCACCATTCATTTCATACCCGCAAAACAGTTCTGGAGGGCGTTGATAAGACTGGTAACTGGTCATATTAAACAAACCTTGAAATAATTCCAAAGCTTGATCAATCAAACCGAGCGATCGCAATCCCATTGCAATCATAGAATTATCATGAGGCCAAACAGAACCAGTATGATAACCCATAGGATTATAAGCTGGTGACAAACTACTTAAAGTTCTAATCCCCCAACCATTAAACATATCACCCGCTCGCAACCTTTCCGCCACACTATAGGCTTTGGCAGCGGTAAATATCCCCAAATTCAAACAATGGCCAGGATTAGAGGTAATACTATCAACTGGTTTACCCTCTCCATCTAATGCTAAAGCACAAAAATCTTCATCTTCTAACCAAAAATCTTGATTAAACTTAGCCCGCAGTTTTCTCGCTTCTATTTGCCAAAGTTCCGCTAAATCTGGGCGTTGTTGGATTTTAGCAATTTCTGCGAGGCGGTTTTTTGCTGCATAGACATAGGCTTGCACTTCACACAAAGCAATTGAACCAGTAGCTAATTCCCCTTTCCGATTGACAATACAATCACCAGAATCTTTCCAACCTTGGTTAACCAAACCACCTTTAGATTTGCGATTATAACTGAGATAGCCGGTTTCTTGCAGTTGTTTATCAATCCAATCCATAGCTGCTAAGGCATTAGGCCACAGTGCTTCCAGGGTTTCTTGGTCATGAGTCCAACTGTAGTATTCAGCATACAACATTAACCATAGAGGAGTGGCATCAACTGTACCGTAGTAGGGTGTATGGGGAATTTCTTGACATCGTGCCATTTCCCCTAACCGTAGTTCATGTAAAATTTTGCCTGGTTCTTCTTCTCGCCAATCATCTTCGATTTTCCCTTGATATTTTGCCAATAGTATCAGCGTTTCTTTGGCAATTTGGGAGTTTAACATCAAGGTTTGGGAAGCGGTAATAATGGAATCCCGTCCGAACAAAGTCGAAAACCAAGGGACTCCAGCCGAAACAGTTTTATGCTTGCCAAAAGACTGAAGTAACAAATATATATCTTGTTCAGCCCGTGAAATCACGCGATTAAAAATACTTTTATCTGAGCTAATCCGGGTAATTTGGTGTAACCAATTTTGCTCTTCCATTAATTCGGCGGCTTTTGCTTGTGCTAAAGTAGCCGCAGGACTGATAGTAGAACTAGGTTGCTTGTCGGTGAACATATTCAACCGATAACCTAGCTTTTGAGTTTCATGAGCCGCCAATTCTAGCCGCCAAACTGCTGTATAACCGTGGAAATGATTTGGTTGCAGATGCTGAAATTGAATCAGAGACTCCATAATCGAACCGTCTAAACCCTGATATGCAAGTGTGAGAGATTCTTCTTTATGGGCTTGGGTTTGAGTTAATGAAGCTACAATACCATCAGATATTGGTTCATTTAGGTGTAAAAGTCTTCCCTGTTTTTGTCTGTGATGACCTCTGACTTCAAATAAATCCACAAAATCAGCATCAAAACTAAGACTGAGTTCAAAACTAACGCTGGTAGTGTTGTAATTAGCAACTTCTATTTCTTCAAATAATGCGCCATTGAGAACAATTTCCCGACGAAGACCCACAGTATCAGCTTTAAAACGATTCTCTAAATCAGGATTAGTACATAAAACCGAGAGGGCAAATCCTTTGTCAGCGTTGCTACTCAGTAATATAGGCGATCGCCCTTCAATTTGTAACTCCAAACGACTCAAAAATCGGGTATCACGGCAAAACATTCCCATGCTGGGAGTACTACCATAAAGGTAACAACCGGAGATATTCCCTATGGTGTCTGTCACTAGGAATAAATCATCATCTTTAACTGTGATGGTTGGTTGTGGTCTTTGACTGACAACACAAGGCCATTCTGAAATCTCTTTTTGGTCTGCGGGAGTAAAAGTTCTACCATCTATGACAATTGTTTCTGGAGTTATCAATGTATCCGGTGTCATTAGCCAAAATTACCTATATAGGTGTAAATTTACTCAAATTGATACGGTTAAAAAAGGAAAAGTAATTAAATCTACAAGCATGAATTTCTATAAATGTATACCTTATTAATTAGAAGTCAAGGGTGAAAATTGCCTGTTTTTCAAGAGTTTATTCCTTGCTAAACATTGAGAGGTGCTAGAGGTAGAGAATACTTACTCAGACATAAAATCTGAGAAAAGTAGAAAGAGGTGCATAAAAAATAGCCACCCCAAAAAGCGTTATATGCTGAATGCAGCAGATTGCAGGTAAAAAATTCAAAATTTAGTTTTTGTAGTTTTTGTAGTTTGGGTTAAGTGGCAGCCAAACCCAACAAATGTTTATCAATATTGGGTTATGCCTAATTGGGTTATGCCTACGCTACGCGTTCACGCAGTGTCCTGTAGGGATACGTTCCAGAAACCAACCTACGTAATTTTATTTTTTGAGCTTAACCGACTAGTATTGATTCATGTTCGAGCTTAATTTTATTTAACTAGATAATTATGTCTACAACATCGAAAATTACAGTAGAATTTCGTAACGTCAGTTTTGAAATCAATCATCGTCCCCTATTACATAACTTAAATCTAAACATTTATCAAGGGGAAGCATTAATTTTATTAGGGCGTAGTGGTAGCGGTAAAACTACAACTTTAAAATTAATCAATCATTTACTTTTACCCACAAAAGGAGAAGTTTTAGTCAGCGATCACCCTACAACTAAATGGGATGCTATTAAACTGAGAAGGCGGATAGGTTACGTCATCCAAGAAACAGGTTTATTTCCTCATTTTACCATTGCTGAAAATATTGGTATTGTACCATCTTTAGAAAAATGGCCACCACAGAAAATTCAGAATAGAGTCTACGAAATGTTAAATTTAGTTGGGTTAGAACCAGAAAAATTTGCTCAACGTTATCCTCATCAATTATCAGGAGGCCAGCGTCAACGAGTGGGAGTTGCTAGGGCTTTAGCCGCAGATCCACCTATATTATTAATGGATGAACCTTTTGGCGCACTTGATCCTATCACTCGTTTAGAATTACAACAACAATTTCGATATTTACAACAACAACTAGGAAAAACAGTGATATTTGTCACCCATGATATTCAAGAGGCTTTCTTTTTAGCATCTAGAATTGGTTTAATGTATGAAGGAAATTTAGTCGTATTAGGAACTAGAAAAGAATTTATCCAATCTCAACATCCAGAAGCACAAGCTTTTCTTGCTTGTTTAAATACTGCAAATAATTGGGAACACAATAATTAAAATCAATTTAAATTAAAATCAAAAAAAATATGTTTTTATTTCAATACGCACCTGAAATTATTCTCCGCAGTGGAGAACATTTAATATTAGTAGCTATAGCTATGACAATAGCCATTTCTATCGGGCTTCCTGTGGGCATTTTTATCACTCGTCAACCCAAATTAGCTTCTCCTATTCTTGGTTTAGCAAACGCTGTTCAAACTATCCCCAGTTTAGCCATATTTGGGTTTTTAATTTCTGTCCCTTTCCTGGGAGGAATTGGCAAAACTCCCGCTATATTTGCCCTGACTCTTTACGCTTTATTACCCATAATTCGTAATACTTGCATTGGCATTAATAGTATTAATCCTGCTATTAAAGAAGCCGGAGTAGGAATGGGAATGACAGACCAACAATTATTATTACAAGTCGAAATTCCTCTGGCTTTACCAGTTATTTTGGCAGGCGTGAGAGTAGCAACAGTTATATCAGTAGGAATCGCCACAATTGCTGCTGCTATTGGTGGTGGAGGTTTAGGAATATTTATTTTTCGTGGGATTTCTACAGTTAATAATGAATTGATTTTAGCAGGTGCAGTACCAGCAGCTTTTATTGCTTTGAGTGCAGATTTTGGTTTAGGATTTTTAGAAAAAACCCTGACTAAACAAACAGCAAATAAAGGTAAGTTTAATCGAAATATAGGTATTATTTTAGGAATAATCGGTTTAATTATAGTCGGATTAATTACATTTAACTATCAACAAACCCCAGCAACAATTTCTATTGGCTCAAAAAATTTTACTGAACAAGTAATTTTAGGTGAATTATTAGCACAACAAATAGAAAATCATACTAAATTAAAAGTAGATCGTCGGTTTAATTTAGGAGGTACATTTATTGCTCATGAAGCGGTAAAAGCAGGAAAAATTGCCGGTTATGTAGAATATACAGGAACTGCATTTACAGCAATTTTAAAAGAAAAACCGATTAATAATCCTGAAATTGTTTATGAAAAAGTGAAGGAATACTATGATCAAGAATTAAAATTAGCAGTGATGAAACCTTTAGGGTTTGAAAATACTTATGCTTTAACTATTCGTGGTGAAGATGCGAAAAAATGGCAGGTTAAAACCCTTTCTGATATTGCTAAATATACTTCACAAATGCAAGCCGGATTTGGTTATGAATTTATTGTTAGAGAAGATGGTTATCCAGGGTTAGCAAAAACATACAACTTCAATTTTACCAAACCTCCTCAACAGATGGAATTAGGATTAATGTATAAATCTTTGGTAGAAAAGAAAGTAGATATCATCGCAGCTAATTCTACAGATGGTTTAATTCCATTTTTAAAATTAGTGATTTTAAAAGATGATAAAAAATACTTTCCTCCCTATCAAGCTGTACCTATTTTTAATCAAGAAATACTGCAAAAATATCCAGAAATCATAGATACTATTAATCAATTAGGAGGGAAAATTTCTACAACTGACATACAAAAGATAAATTATCAAGTAGATAATCAATCTCAACCAGTGGAAAAAGTTGTCAGTGAATGGTTAAAATCTCAACAATTATGATTTTTTCAGATTTTTTAGATTAGTAAAAATTTCTCTGCAATTTCAATAAATTTTTTGCTTTGTTCAATCAAAATTCTCACATCTTCCTCACTCAACTGAACGGTATCATTAATACTATAATCTTCTTGCGTCCTTAATTCGGGTAGTTAGTTTTTACAACTGTTCTTTAATCTGTTCAAATATCCAATCAGGTATAGCGTGTTCTGTTGTATAAACATAATTATATTTCTCTTCTATTTTCTGCCAATCAATCCTCGTATCTGCTAAAATTTCTTCAGCAAACATATCTAACGCTGTACCTGTTGAACCTTTTTCTAAACATCTTTTCATAAATAACCAACTTTCTTCAATTTCTCCGATACATTCAAATGGTGTATGTTCACCCAAACCTACCATTTCTCGGAATGTAGGAAGTAAGTCTACATCATCAAATAGGTTGTTTTTAAAAACTTTATCAACAATACTTTGCTGAGAAAATGCCATCATACCTAACCAAACATAAGCACATTTAGGACATTTCTTACACCAAGGTTTTTGCACATTGCAAGAATGAATTTTAGGAATAAATTCCGGGTATTTACTAAAGTTTTGGAAAATGCGAAAATCGTAAATAGGTTGTAAAAGGCTGAAATATTTAAAATTAGTTAACAGATTTTCCTGAATAAATTGGTCTAAAATCTGTTCTGCTGCTAAACCTTTACCCCATTGATGATTAACTTCTTTATCTATATCATCCCAGAATAAATTACCAGTATTGGCACTTTTTTCATGTGCTAAACAAAGATAATTATATCCTTTATCTAACATTAAAATTAAAGATTCAAAAATAGAAACTGGTGTTTCTGGTGCAGTAATACCGGAATTTTCAGGAAAATATAATTTCAGAAATGGAAACTCTGTAAAATCATCAAAAATGGATATTTGATGTTTCTGAAGTGGTTGTACACTTTCTAACACTTGGGAAATTAACTCATGCTGAAAATCGGCTTTTCCGTAAACACTATGGGAATACTGCATAGAAGCAAAGGGTATACCTGCTTCTTCTAACATTTTCATAGCGACAATACTATCTTTGCCACCACCACAACCAGCGAGAATCGTTTGATTATCTCCTAAAATATTTGTAGTTTGACTTATTCCTAATTTCTGGGAATAAATAATTTCTGGTTGTTGATAATTGGTAATATTATTTTCATACCAATGTTGTCCAAATACTCCTTGATATATTGTCACAAATAAATCTAAAACCGGATGTTCTAAATATTCAGCAATGACAGAAATATCATAGTATTCAGGAAATAGAGAACATAGTTTCATACCTTCAAATAAGGCAATATGAGCAACTATACCCTGGATAAAGGCTTGAGAATATTTTTTCATCAACCCAGAAAAAGAAACACCATGATAGAAAATCTTGGTTGAAAATTTGAATTTATCTGCACTATAAATAATTTCTAAATGATGTTCCTGAATTATCAAACTATCAATTTTGATAACTACAATCTTCATTATTTACCATCCCCAAGTACCTGGTTCACCTTTAAAGGGTCCGACAATATCCGCCGTGATCCAACCGCCATAAAAATCACCAGATTGGGGTTTTACTAGCTCATCATTGACATAACAAGCATCCATTAAAGCCGCAATAAAACCATAATATTCTTGCATGGGAAGAAAATTTGGAGTTGGTGCAAAATATCGCCAAGCAGCATATTTTAGCAGTTTATCACCAATCTTGATATCATAATATTGATATGCACCTTTCCACTCACACAAATTTTTCTTTGGTGTTTCAATTAAATATTCTAGTTTGATGTCTTCTGGAGGGAAGTAATAAGTAGGAGGATGACTGGTTTCTAAGACTCTTTTTCCTCTGGTAGTTTCTGCTAAAACAATATCATTACAAATCACTTTCAGGTGTTTGTCGGTATCTTCTAAAATCGCAGGACGGGGATAGTCCCAAACTGATTCTTGACCTGGTTGTGGGGGAATTGGATTTGGTCTCATGATTAATAGTTTCCTTTTAATCGATTTTATATGTTTGTAAAATGATCATCAACATTCAAGCCTTTAAATATTGAAAATAATATTAAAAGGCTTGAGTACTGATAGGGAAATTATATCATTAAAGATGATGGGTTTAAAAACCTGGCAAGGGAGAAAATGTATCTCATAACTATATCTTAATTCTGATTAACATATAGTTATGTATAGTTACATAGCTTATATAAAGACGATTTTTTGAATTTTAAATAAAATTTAATATTTTTAGCAGACTTGTAAAAAACTAGATTACTATATTTACAAACTAATCAATAAGAACAAGCTTTTTAAGCTAATCTAAAATGAGGATCTCAATTGTAAAAATGCAAAACTTGTGAGCAAATTTTAGGAAACCTCATACATTAGCCCCTGCTATGGTATTTTGGCTTTAGTTGCGACCAAAGCTGTATTGAAGTTAAAAAAAGAGATAAATTTTCTTTTTACGGATAATGGTTAAGATGTGTTTAATGACAACTGACAACTAACAATTGACCAGTTTTAAATTGTACAATGCATTTGTGACGTGGATCTTGTCTAGATTGGGCGTTTAACGATATTCATGAGCATTTCGACTTCCGTGCTGAGTGATTTGCTACAGTCACTACCCTACCTGCGGACCCAGTTATATTTCAAGGCTTCACTAACGGCGCTCTCCCATGCAATGGAAGATCAGGTTTTGGCTGCTACCTTGAGCCAGCCCCTGATTATTGCTAGTTTCCAACGAGAGCGATTTTACCGCCAAGAAGCTCATCGCTATCAACGACTGTCTCAACGAAGTAATCAAATATACGTATTATCTGCACCAGAAACGGAGTTCGCCCATAATTCGGAACACTATGAAAAAGTAGCTTTTGAGCCAGATGACGGTTTAAGTCAAGAGTGGCATTTGGTGGTCATTGCGGACAACTATGCTACCTGCTTAGTGTGCCGAGAAAGTCTAGGTTCTATTACCAAAAATCAGCAGTTACCAGAAATTACCCCTGGATTAGATATCGATACAGCGAGAAGATTTGAGGGGATTTGGACATCAGAGCGGGGAGTGAGCCTCAAAGCCGCAGAATTGTTATTGGACAGAATTCTGGTTTACAGACCTGATTTGGTAGACAAAATTGAGGAAGCACGACAGAGGTTCGGGATTGGAGAGTCAATCAAGATATCAGGCGCAGAGCCATTGAACGAATATGCTTGTGATATCGATACTGACCCGTTTGTACAGCGCTTGGTGACTTACCTGCAAGCTAGTCAGTACAAACTGCACAAAGCCTACCGTTCTATAGCGCTACAAGCACGAAAAGAACGCTTGATCAACTCGATTAGTACGGCGATTAGGCGATCGCTTGATCCCCACTCTGTTCTCGAAGTGGCTGCACAAGAATTAGGTCAACATCTCGAAGCTGGTCGTTGTCTCATTTACCGCGCTCAAACTACCGAAGCCCAAGCCATAATTGAGCATGAATTTTTAAGTCCTGGTGTGGTTTCGGTGCGGGGACAAACTTGGGAGTTAGAGAGCAATCCTCTGTTTCAAGAACTTACACAACAGGGTGAGGGGGTATGTGTTTCTGATACGCTGATTGACTATCGTGTGACCAGTTCTCCCAGACTTTCCTTGATTGTGAAAAAGTTGGGCATTCGTTCTTGGTTGATGGAACCAGTGTTCTCTCAAGGACGACTGTTGGGAATTGTCGAGTTACATTATTGCGATTTACCGCCCCATGAGTGGCAACCAGGAGAATTGGATTTGGTCAAAGCGATCGCAACTCAAGTCGGCGCAGCATTAATTCAAGCCGAAGCTTTTGCTAATTTAGAAGAACTGAACAAGCAGCTAGAAGCCCTTGACCGCACCCGTAGCAACTTGATAGCCATCACTGGTCATGAACTGCGTACCCCCCTATCTACTATTCAAGTTTGTCTGGAAAGCCTCGCTAGTGAGCCGGATATGCCTTTAGAGTTGCAGCAGGTGATGCTCAGTACAGCCCTTTCTGACTCCGAGAGAATGCGGAAATTAGTGCAAGATTTCCTCACTCTTTCTAATTTAGAAAGTGGTCGGGTGCAATGGCATCCCGAATCCCTCAGTTTACAAGAATGTATAGATTTAGCACTCAGCCGCTTACGTACACGGTCATCAACGGAAAAGATAGCCCAAATTAAAACGCAAATTCCTAAAACTTTACCTTTGATTAGGGCTGACGGTGATTGGCTAGTGGAGGTAATCGCCAAACTGATAGACAATGCTTGTAAATTTACGCCTTCCCAAGGAGAGATTCACATCAAAGCGACTACTAGCAAACGCAATCAAATGGTTGAGGTGACTGTATCCGACACGGGACGGGGCATAGAACCCAATCGCCTAGAAATAGTCTTTGACCGCTTTTATCAAGAAGAGGGAGCTTTGCGACGGACTGCTGGTGGTACCGGTCTGGGTTTGGCAATTTCTCGGCAAATTGTCAATGGCTGGGGTGGCAAAATCTGGGCAGAGTCCACTGGTAAAGACCAAGGTAGTCAGTTCCACTTCACTATTCCCATTGTTCAGGGTAGTGCAGAGGAACAGCAGTCGTTTGTGAAGACCAAATAATTCAGGACTTACGCATTGTACTGAAGATCAAATCGGCGGTTAGAAACCGCATCTAAACAGACCAAACCCTTAATTTTTCATTAGTCCGCTTAGGCGGACTTTGTTTGTATAGCCGCGACTTCCAGTCGTCAGGGCTACCAACATCTTGTAAATCCTAAAATCCTGTAAATCCTGATATGGCTTGCGCCACGCTACACTATCAGACAATTTTTAGAGTTTTATTCCGGGGTTTTCAGCCTATTTGCTGATAATTGCTTGTAAACAAACGTATAAAAGTATTTACAACCAAATAGCATACATAGTAAAACCAGTAACACCCACACACAACTAAACTGGTATCACTACTGGCATGGAAGCACCCCAAGGTCAACAAGAAATCAGCAGTCAACAATTAATAATCCCAGAAATCGAAATTGGCATAGAAGCAGGAACCCCAGAACCTGAAAAACCTTTTGCCGAGTTTGAGAGTGAAGTATATGCAGTAGCCATATCACCCCAGGGACGACAACGCATAGCTGTGGGTTTAGCAGATGGCACAGTCGAGATTTGGGATTTGCTAACCGGGGGAAAGTGGTCAAGTTGTAAAGGTCATACAAATTCTGTCCGGTCAGTAGCCTTTAGTCCCGACGCGAGTATGGTTGCAAGTGGTAGTGATGACAACACAGTGCGATTATGGGATGTGAATACGGGAACGGCTATAAGTCAACCATTCTCTGGTCATACAAGTTATGTCAACTCAGTAGCTTTTAGTCCCGACGGCAGTATGGTTGTTAGTGGCAGTAGGGACAACACAATACGGTTGTGGGATGTAAATACAGGAGAAGCAATAAGTCAACCATTCTCTGGGCATACCAATTCTGTCTGGTCAGTAGCCTTTAGTCCCGACGGCAGTATGGTTATCAGTGGCAGTAGAGACAACACAATACGGTTGTGGGATGTGAATACTGGAGAAGTCGCGCAAATTTTCTCTGGGCATACAAATTTGGTCTGGTCAGTAGCCTTTAGTCCCGATGGTAGTAAGGTTGTCAGCAGCAGTTGGGACAACACAATACGGTTGTGGGATGTAAATACGGGAGAAGCTATAGGTCAACCATTCTCTGGTCATACAAAATATGTTAACTCAGTAGCCTTTAGTCCCGACGGTAGTAAGGTTGTCAGTGCCAGTGTTAAGATAGTGCAGTTGTGGGACGCAAATACTCGAGAAGCAATAGGGAAACCATTCTTTGGTCACGCAAGTTCTGTCAGTTCAGTAGCCTTTAGTCCTGATGGCAGTATAGTTGTTAGTGGCAGCAGGGATAAAACAGTGCGGTTGTGGAATGTCAACACGGGTAAAGCAATAGGGAAACCATTCTTTGGTCATACAAGTCCTGTTACCTCACTAGCCTTTAGTCCCGACGGCAGTATGGTTGTTAGTGACAGTGGTGACAAAAATACAGTGCGGTTGTGGGATGTCAACACGGGTAAAGCAATCGGTAAACCATTCTCTGGTCATACAAGTCCTGTTTACTCAGTAGCTTTTAGTCCTGGTGGCAATATAGTTGTCAGTGGTAGTGATGACAACACTGTGCGGTTGTGGGATGTAAATACGGGAGAAGCTATAGGTAAACCTTTCTCTGTTCATACAGAATATGTCACCTCAGTTGCTTTTAGTCCTGATGGGAGTAGCATTATCAGTGGTAGTGCAGACAACACATTGCGGTTGTGGGATGTAAATACGGGAGAAGCTATAGCTCAACCATTCTCTGGTCATACAAGTGCTGTCATCTCAGTGGCCTTTAGTCCTGATGGCAGTATGGTTGTTAGTGGCAGCAAGGACAAAACAGTGCAGTTGTGGGACGTTAACACGGGTAAAGCAATCAGTAAACCATTCTCTGGTCATACAAGTGCTGTCATCTCAGTTGCTTTTAGTCCTGATGGGAGTAGCATTATCAGTGGTAGTGCAGACAACACATTGCGGTTGTGGGATGTAAATACGGGAGAAGCTATAGGTAAACCTTTCTCTGTTCATACAGAATATGTCACCTCAGTAGCCTTCAGTCCCGACGGCAAAACTGTTGTTAGTGGCAGTGATGACAACACAGTGCGGTTATGGGATATTTCCGACCCCCAGCGTAAACGGCAAATAATTATCGGTAAACATGAAAATGCAGTTTATTCCGTTGCTTTTGACCCACTGGGAGACTACATCATCAGTGCTGGTGAAGATGGTATCAAGGTTTGGCGTTGGCAAAGATTTAATATTACTCGTGTTCCTCAAGCTTTCCGCAATGACCAAGCAACTGGTGAAGACTCTTTAGATGTGTCTAAGGAACTGCAATCTTTAGCTGATGTATTAATGTTGCGGAGTCTTGAACCTCCTTTAGCTGTGGCAATTTTAGGCGGTTGGGGTAGCGGGAAATCTTTTGGAATGCACTTAATAGAAAAACAAATTACCAAAATTCGCTGTCAACAACTAACTGCAAAACAGACATGGGGAGAAAAGGGAGATGAACCAAATCTTTCTCCTTATGTTGGTCATGTTTACCAAATCAAATTTAATGCCTGGAGTTATGCTAAATCTGATCTCTGGGCAAGTTTAATGCAGACTATTTTTGATCAACTTGACCGTCAATTAACTTTAGAAAAGCAATTAGGAGAAGTTTCTAATTTGCTGGCTGGTGGTGATGTTTGGCGTGTTATTAATCAGATGAATGATAGTGACAGAAAGGCAATTTTAGAATCGGAATTGAGCAAGGAAGTATTTGCTAAATTTAAAGAAAAAAATGCTGATGGTAATGCCCTTTGGGATATTCTCAGTGAAGTTAGAGAAGAAGAACAGAAGAAATTAGAACAAACGGAACAGGAATTACAAAATTTAGAAGCCGAAGTAAAAAGCAAGAATCAAGAAATTGAGAATAAATTTAATTTAGAAGTTGAGCAGCTTGAGCAAGAATTTAACCAAGAGGTGAAGAAGATTGAGGGAAATGTTGAAGAAGAAATGACAGATGTAGCGACATTGATTATTTTTCTGTCTCAACTTAAAGAAACTCTTAAAGATGATTTTGGTGATTCTATTCTCAAAGACTTTCTCAATTCTTGCGGCTTTAAAAACAGAAAAGATTTAGAAGCTCAATTCCCGTTGTTGAAGTTAGATAAATTAGCTGACTCTAACCTTTTAGATGTAGCACAAGAATTAATTGAAAAGAAAAATGCTAAAATTAAGCTTATCGTTAATAATGTCCAAAAAATAACTAATTTTTTGGAAGAACAACCTAGTAATATAGTTGGGCTGATTGAATTTACTAAGAAAGACAAAAAGACATTATTTATATTTTTGGGTGCAACTGCTTTACCATTTATCGCTTATTTCTTAATTGTTTCTGTTATCCCGAAGTTTTTACCAGCACTTCTAGAAATATCCACAGCTTTAAAACTTTGGTTAACTAGTATATCTGCTATTCCAGCTATATCTGTCAGTATCGAAATATTTAAAAAAATCCAAATTTTGCAAGTAAAAACGGTGAAATTTTTACAAGTAGCTAGGGAAAATATTAAAGATGAGAAACAAAAGCTAATTAAAACCAAGGATGAAAAGATTAAAGAACAAATTAATCAACGTAAATCAGAATATGAGCAAAATCAAGTTAAGGAAATCTCCGGGAATAAGGAAGCAGCTAAACAAGAAATAACTGAAAAAGAGCAGGAAATTGAAAAACTACAATTACAGGTAGAAAGACAAAAACAACTTGTTGGTTTAACTGCTCAATATAAATCTTTATTGGATTTTGTCAATAACCGTTTAGAGGATAATCCCTATCAAAAACTTCTCGGTTTAATGCACCAAATCCAAGATGATTTAGCAGATTTATCTGACCATTTAACCTATAAACCAGGAAATACAAATCCTGAAAAACTCAAAGCTCTTAAAAAATATTTCCCCAGAGGTTCTGCGAGAATAGTTTTATATATAGATGATTTAGATCGTTGTCCTCCTGATAGAGTTGTCCAAGTTTTAGAAGCTGTACAATTATTGTTAAATACAGAAATATTTGTCATTGTTTTAGCAATAGATGACCGTTATATTGGTCGGGCTTTAGAACACAATTATAGAGGAGTTTTAAAACGTGGTGGTACTCCCTCTGGTGTTGATTATATAGAGAAAATTATCCAAATTCCCTACAGAATGCGGCCTATTAGCAGAGAAGTAGCAGAAAAGTATTTAAAATCTTTGGTAGATATTGAAGAGGAGTCTAAAAAAGACAGTCAAAATATCTCTAATTCCCAGCAAATAACTGATAAAAATCTGTTTTTGCAACAAACAACAGGAGAAGATTGTATCCCTTTACAACAAGTAAATGATGAAAGTAGATTTTTAAAAGAATTAGAACAATTACCAGAAAAATCATATCAAGATGAAATTGAAGAAATACCTGTTGATACTGAAGAACAAACAGATCAAGATTATAATTTCCCAGTATCTACTTCTACTAAAAATTTAGGTGTTAAAGGTATTTCTGAATCTAGAACTAGAGAAGATAATTCAAAAGAGAATAATACAAAAATACAACATTCTGCAAATACAGACCCATTAGTTACCTTTGAACGATTTACTGCTGAAGAATTTAAATGGATAAAAGAATGTTGTCAGCACGTTGATTTAACTCCGAGAACCGCAAAACGGCTTATTAATATTTGCAAAATTATCAAAATTATCTGGACTCCAACAGAAAACGATGAAAAACATGATACAACATGGAGAATAGAACCTACACCAGAATGTAAGCAAACATTAATTGCATTTTTAGCTTTAGCTGGTAGATATCCTAAAGAAATACGGAAAATATTAGAAGAGATTTATTTGGAATTTGAAACAGAGGAAAAAGATACAGTAGAACTTGAGAAAAATAAATGGTTAAACCAGTTACAAAATTTAGATGTATTTATGGATAGACATAACCAAAGAGAATGGAAAAAATTTAAAAATGATTTTGAAAAAATGCCACCACAAAATAAATTTGTATTTGAGAAAAGAACTTTTAATTTAGCTAGATCATTTTGTTTTGTCGGTGATATTGGTTATGATCCTGATGATCATTATAACCGTGAGTATAGATTTGAAGATAAGAAGAAAGATTATGGTTTTTATAGAGATAATTCGTAATTCGTAATTAATAAGTACAATCCCTCGCTAAATTTCTAACTTAACGGTCTACAATTACAGAATGTTTTAAAAGCTTATTTGATTTTTGTTGGTATGGTTTACCCTTTGCACTTACTAAAATGTAGCTTTTGTAAAGACTTGCAAAGTTATGTAATGTAATGTTAATTATAGATTGATTCTCAAAAATTGTTCTATTGTTCCTTGATGTAACATTCTGAACCCTTTAGCCAGACTCAATCACTAAAAACTGTTACAGTCTATGACGCGATCGCAATATAAGCTCAATTACGATGTTAGTATGCCCTAAAAACGTTGAGAGACAACCTCTTATGGCAGACACTCTTACTGGTAAAACTCCACTTTTCGGTGGCAGCACTGGCGGATTGCTAAAAAAAGCACAAGAAGAAGAAAAGTACGCTATCACTTGGACTAGCCCTAAAGAGCAAGTTTTTGAAATGCCTACAGGTGGCGCAGCCACGATGGTTAAAGGCGAAAACCTGCTTTATATCGCTCGGAAAGAATATGGCATCGCTTTGGGCGCTCAACTCCGTAAATTCAAAATCACGGATTACAAAGTTTACCGGATTCTTCCCAACGGCGAAACCACTGCTATTCACCCAGCTGATGGTGTCTTCCCTGAAAAAGTCAACCCTGGTCGTGAACAAGTCCGCTTTGTACCTCGCAGAATTGGTCAAAACCCCAGTCCTGCACAACTGAAGTTCAGTGGTAAAGCTACTTACGATGCATAGTACCGCAGGGCGGAATTAAAAATTAACAATTAAAAATTAAAAAAGCAGACTCAACAAGCTGTTCACGAATTTTTAATTGTTGTTTGATTTACGCCGTTGTGAATTAATCGTTAAGTAGTGGTTAATGGGTAATGGGGAAAAAGAAAAACTTTTACCAATTACCCATAGCCAATAACTCGTTCGTAATTGTTAATTTTTAAGTATTAATTGTTAATTATTTATGATTTTCCCCGATTTCACCCAGTTTCAAAAACTCGCTTTACAAGGTAACTTTGTCCCTGTATATCAAGAATGGGTAGCTGACTTAGATACCCCCGTTTCTGCTTGGTATAAAGTATGTGCAGAGCAACCTTATAGCTTTTTGCTGGAATCGGTGGAAGGTGGAGAAAAACTAGGACGTTATAGTTTGCTAGGTTGTGATCCTCTCTGGATTTTGGAAGCTAGAGGTGATAAAACTACTCAAACACATCGAGATGGTTCTGAGCAAGTTTTTACAGGTGATCCTTTTACAGTTTTATCTAAATGTTTAGCACCTTATCACCCAGTAAAATTACCACAACTACCTTCAGGAATTGGCGGTTTATTCGGGTTTTGGGGTTATGAGTTAATTAATTGGATTGAGCCGCGTGTACCAATTCATCCCCAAGATGAGCGGAATATACCTGATGGATTGTGGATGCAGGTAGACCAGTTATTGGTTTTCGACCAGGTAAAACGGAAAATTTGGGCGATCGCATATGCTGATTTACGTGACCTAGAAGTTAATTTAGAGGTAGCTTATCAAAAGGCGAGCGATCGCATTCAGGAAATGGTCAGCAAGCTATCTTTACCTCTATCGCCACAAGATACCAAATTAGCTTGGACAGCCCCCGGAAACAAACCGAAAGCAGGAATAGAGGAATACACCAGCAACTTCACCCGTCCCGATTTCTGCGCCAGTGTCGAAAAAGCAAAAGAATATATCAAAGCTGGTGATATCTTCCAAGTCGTCATTTCTCAACGCTTATCTACAGAATATACAGGGAATCCCTTCGCCCTTTATCGTTCTTTGCGCCAAATCAATCCTTCACCTTACATGGCGTATTTTAACTTCAAGGATTGGCAAATTATCGGTTCTAGTCCTGAAGTCATGGTGAAGGCAGAATGCCACCCTGATGGGGGTATAATCGCCACAGTCCGCCCCATTGCTGGGACAAGACCCAGAGGGAAGACAACCCAAGAAGATGCGGCTTTCGCTGAAGATTTACTCCAAGACCCCAAAGAAGTTGCTGAACACGTCATGTTAGTTGATTTAGGACGCAATGATTTGGGGCGTGTGTGCGAAAGCGGTAGCGTGAAAGTTGATGAATTGATGGTAGTTGAACGCTATTCCCATGTCATGCACATTGTCAGTAATGTGGTGGGTAAATTAGCAAATGACAAAACAGCCTGGGATTTACTTAAAGCCAGCTTCCCCGCCGGTACAGTCAGCGGTGCGCCGAAAATCAGAGCGATGGAAATCATTAACGAATTAGAACCAAGTCGCCGGGGTGTATATTCTGGTGTGTATGGGTATTATGATTTTGAAGGACAATTAAATAGTGCGATCGCTATTCGGACGATGGTATTGCATAATCATACCGTCACAGTCCAAGCAGGTGCCGGTTTAGTAGCTGATTCCGAACCAGAAAAAGAATACGAAGAAACACTAAATAAAGCTAGAGGATTGTTAGAAGCGATTCGTTGTTTGCGATAAACTCCACTTTCTAAGAAGAAGGGAAATTAAAATCAATACTGGAGCTACACAATGATACCAGCTATTAGTAGACCTTCAACGTTACTTGGTCGGATTAAAGTTGAAAAGGTAGATAAATTCAATTTATTTAAATTTAATGATGAACTCCAAAAGCGAATGGAAGAACTTTTGGATAGAAAAAAAGCTGATTTGCTGACTTCAGAGGAAGTTATAGAATTGGAAGCTATTGGAGAGTTAGACAGAATTTTCACTCACATCAATGCGATGTTAGTAGCTCAAGACTGTCACAGTCCAAGCGGGTGTCGGTTTAGTCGCTGATTCCGAACCAGAAAAGGAATACGAAGAAACGCTGAATAAAGCTAGAGGATTATTAGAAGCAATTCGTTGTTTGCGATAAATCAATTATCAGTTAGTAAATGTTGCCATAATTTATGATGCAGAAATAATACTCATAAGAATATTCACAAGTGTTGATAAATCTTCTGGAACTCGATAACGTTTTTGGTCTTGAGTTACTTGACGACTTGTGCGGTTATAAACTCCAAAACGCCAATCTTCACCAGTCGTAACTGCTCCATAAATAAGCTCAGAAGTAGATTTTGTCCATTGATCAAGTGCGATTAATTCAATAGCAAGTTGAGTAAATCCCCTCACTAAATCTGATTGTTTTGCTTCAATAACTAATAAATTTTGAGGTGCTGCAATATAATAATCTACAGTTCCTTTCAAATAATCATTTACTGCAATGGAATATTCTATATTCAGTCGCTGATTAGTTAAATCACATACCTCAAACAGAATGGGACCAATTAAAGCCTCACGTCTAGTAGTTTCATTCACTAAATCTATGTGAGATAAATTACGCTGAATCTGGTGCTGTAAAAACTGTAAATTTAAAGTTTCTGAAGATTCAGGTAATGTTAAATTTTTCCTTTCAATAGTGCAGTTTAATTCCGCTAAAATATCATCAATAGTAAAAGATAATTCAAAATATCGGCTGAAAGGATAAGATTCACCAGCTTTCAGAATGCGACGGGAACTCATAAAAAACCTAAGCCAGATTTACTTGCATTTATTTTATAACAAAATAAGTATAGTGATATAAACTGTCTTTATAGAAAAAAGCAAAGAATATGAACACAACAGCCTCTAAAAGCGAAACCGATGAAATACTCAAGTGGTTGAATCACAACCGCCAAATGTTATTAGATTTATATAAAAATCAATATGTTGCTTATAATGCTAATGGCATAATTGCACATAGCGAAAACTTACGCGAAGTTTTAGAATTAGCGAATGCAGCAAAACAGACGTTTTTAATTTATTTAGTTCCCCGTCGCACTGCTTCTGTAGAAATTTTACCAATTCGCTTTCGCACTGTTGCTCGTCATGATTAGCAACCAAATTATAGTGTTAATTTAAAGCACAGAGATATAGAATTTTCTACAACAATGTTAGTAGATTCTGGTGATGAATTGAGTTTAATTTCCTTGAAAGTAGGTCAAGATTTAGGCTATGCTTTAGTTGATGCAGAATCAACTTTATTAGCAGAAACTATAGGTGGCAGAGTTGAGTACGTTTTACGTAATGTAGAAATGACGATTGATGGACATAATGTTATTGCTCCTGTAGCATGGTTACAAACCAATACAGGCGGAGAACAATTGCTATTGGGAAGAGAAGTTGTATTTGATAAATTCAATATTGAATTTAGGCAAGCTGAGGAGAAAATTATTTTTACATGGCGTGAAGACTTGCATTCATAATCATTGTCTGAATCACAACAAACTTAACAATAAAAATCCTGCTATACTAAAAAGCAGAAATCACCCTAATAATTAAATTATGATCATCCATAAAATTATCAAAGAATTAGAACAAATTCCAGAAGAAAAACTAGCAGAAATTTATAACTTAATCCACTATTTCCGCGTAGGATTAAATCAAACAAAACCTCAACCTAGAACACCAGGAATACTAACAGGAAAACTCAGTGACACCTTTTTTGATCCTCTACCTGAAGAAGAATCGCAACAATGGGAATAAATTATCTGATTGATACCCATATAGTGTCTAAAAGATACATCACTCAAAAGGATTAATACGATTATTAATTTTCACTTTACCTCTGGTTTCAGAGACTAACTCCAGACATTCTTCTAAGTCGTCCCCTACCCATGTACCAGCATGACGTAAAATTGAAAGTCCTGTAGCTGGCCTATAGTTAGTTGTTTCTAATGAACTTGTTTCTTGTTTATATTTAATGAATTCCACAAATTCATCAATCAATTTTAAATTTTCTGGTGAAATCGTTAATAAATTTTGTTCAATTTTTTGTCTTAATTCAAGAGAGTTCATGATTTTGGACTCCTAATTACAATTAATATTTTCCACTTTCATAAATTTTCTGTTGATAAATAAAGTATCATTTCATTATTGATTAAATAAAGCTGTGAGCAATCACTTTAGTATCAACTTTCCCAAAGTTTTGTTGATTTCACTTATGTTAATTCATTTTTAATTCGATTTATTGCATTTTTCAGATTACCTGAATTACTCCAATTTACAAACCCACCAAAAATTAGATACCCATGATTATCAGCTAGAAAAATATGGTTAAGTCCAATAACGTTTTTGCAAATTTTAACTACAGTACCATCTTTCAGTACAAATATAGGTCTAGACCATTTAAAATCTCTGTCATGACAATGAGATATGCTAGGTACAGCATCTAAAATTTCTATAGCTTTCTGTGCAAATTTTGAAATAGTAACAGCTTTTTCAGCTTCATAAAGTACATCATCAGTAATATAATTAATTACTTTCCCAAATACAGATACTCCAAAAGCTTCCCACATGATTTTTTATCCTATTACGCACCTTAGTAACTATTATTGGAATATTTTACAAGTACATCAGCCTTTAGCAAAGCTAACATATTTTGCTAAAATTCTCCATGATTTAGGGTTTAAATAAATTACTTACTTCCAAGGAGAAATGATTTCAGGAATTATATCAGAATATTGAATTTCTGTTTCCAAATTATGCTTATTTTTTAAATCTTCAATTATACTATTACAGTTATTTTTTACATCTTCTGGTGATTCACCAAATGTTACAATATCATCTGTATGGTTGATATACAATTTTGGCAATTTTGGGCGTTGCTGAATCAAGGTATGAAAATAAAAATCTAATAATCTGAAGTATTGATAATGTAGTAGTTGAGCGATCGCTAATAAATCAAAATCATACCCGAAATCAGCAACGCCAAAATTGCCAACTGGTTCTTTTATAATAAGTCTACAGAGATATATAGGTTTTCGGGAGGATACATTATAATTATTGCTACTTTCAATAAAATTATTTCTTATATATTTTAGTTTATCAAATAAATCACTAGAAATAACTCTATTCATTATATTGAATTCACTCAAACGTAATTCCTCTTTAAACTTATCTAGTATCTCTTCATAATAATTAAAAAATTCATCCTGTAACTTCCCTAAATTATTATTCAAATAACGTTTTGATAAATAGTAGCTTGTGAATATACCAGAAATAGAAGTTGTCAAAATGGCAATTTTAACAATTATTAAAGTTCTCTCATGTTGAGGTTGATACTCAGGTTCATTAATATGAGTTTTCTTATGAGTTTCATTAAATTGAATATGTTCATCTAATTCAATTAAGAAACGTTCAATATAGTTGAAACATTGTTGTAATTCATTTGAATATTTCGAGATTATATCAGTATCTTTTTCATCATAAATACCTATTTTATTCAATGCTGTATCATAAGCTTTAGAAGTGAGAAGATTATTTTTGTAGATTTTCATACAATTGATATTTTCTTCAGTTAAAGCAAATGATAAATAAAGATTAATAATCTTCAATGATTTTACTTGTGAATCAATAGAGTTTCTAAATAAAACAGATATTTCTCGCTTTTCTTTATCATCTGCTAATTTTCTTGAAAATCCATTAGTACAGAAACCAGTAAACAAAGTTCCTGAGATAGTAAATACAAAGGCAATGCTCTGGTGATTTTCAGCCCAACATTGAATTGAAGGCCAAGAATCATAAATAATCTCAAAGAGAAAGCCAGATACTATAAAAATAAAACTTGAGATTAAAATTCCCGGAGGATTTTCATTATATTCAGGGAATTTAACAGAAAAGACAGATGTTAATATAAATATTCCAGTAATTGAAAATCCAATAATTGCTGGTAAAATTTCTACAATGTTGTGGAAATAATTAAGAACCATGATTAAATAATTTAAGTTAAAAGAGATTGATGATACTTTATCATTTTTGTTGATAAATTAAGACATCATTTTATTATCAAATCCTGTACATCCTTTAATCCTGTAAATCCTGATTCAGACAAAAAAAGCGGGCTAACCGCTATTACATGGTTAACCCGTTCAGCTTTGGGAACGCGCAGAGAAAATATTATTGCAATACCAATTTGACATTGGCGTTTTGCAGACCGCGCTGTTTTACTTCAGTCAAAGTCTTGTTAACGGCGTATTTTTGGTTAATAGAGTTGATCAACTCGGTTTGGTTGTGCTTCTTAGCAACACCCCACAAGTCAGCGATAAGGTCAAAAGAACCATCACTGTTGCGAGACCAACCTAAATCGTACTCGCCTTCCAATACAGCAACGATGTCGGAACGTACACGCTGACCGTTATAACCACGAACATCAGCTTCTGTCTTGACGCTGATACCTAAGTCGCGCAAAGAAGACTTAAGAATTTCGGCATCGGTGATCTTGGTACGCAGAGTGCTAAAGTGAGACATTTGGGTTTCCTCCAATGAGAAGATTGATGAGAAAAACGACAACGGTTTCTTTTCAGCCAAGCCGCATTAATTGGGAGCGGCTTTTTTCCTAACTGTTAGCTTTGTAGCTAACCTTTCCCCCCTGACATTGCAGGAGAAAGCTTTTAAAACTCCATGCGCTGATATTCAGCGACGGAGGATGCTGCGGGTCTAGCACGCTGTCTAGCCCAGTCTCTTAAAGCTGTGACCTGTTCTTGCATCGTTCGTGACAGCGGCAAAGTAGACTTCAATGCAGCAATAATATCTAATTGGGTGAACTCCCGATCTTGGGCGAAAGCTTCATACATCGCCGCCACAATCGCTTGTTCAATTTCTGCCCCAGAGAAGCCGTCAGACATTTTTGCTAGTTGTTCCAAATCAAATCTAGCAATTTCTTCGCGGCGTTTGGTCAGGTGAATGTTGAAGATATCCTGACGTTCTTCAGGTGTGGGCAGATCCACAAAGAAAATTTCATCAAAGCGACCTTTCCTCAAAAACTCTCCAGGTAGGCGTTCCACGCGGTTAGCAGTCGCCATTACGAAAACTGGAGATTTCTTTTCTTGCATCCAGGTGAGGAAAGAACCGAAAATTCTATTTGATGTTCCCCCATCGGAATCGCCAGAACCACCACTACCCGCAAAAGATTTATCCAACTCGTCGATAAACAGAATCGTAGGGGAAATTGATTCTGCTGTTTTCAGGGCGTTTCGCAGATTTGCTTCACTTCGACCCACCATTGAGCCGTCGTATACCCGCCCCATATCTAACCGCAAGATTGGTAAACCCCATAAACGGGAGGTAGTTTTGGCAATTAGTGACTTACCACAACCGGGAACACCGAGAATCAACATCCCCTTAGGTTGAGGCAAACCATACTCTCTCGCTCTTTCTGTAAAGGCGTTAGAGCGTTGTTTAAGCCACTTTTTCAATTCATCCAAGCCACCAATAGCATCAATGGTTTCATCTTCTTCGATGTACTCAAGAATGCCATTACGCCGAATCAGTTGTTTCTTCTCAGATAGAACTATATCTACTTCATCTTCCGTTAGTCGTCCGGTAGTTACCTGAGCCTTACGGTACACTTTTTCAGATTCGTCTTTAGTTAGACCTAAAGCTGCTCTGAGAAGTTTTTCTCGCGCCTCGGTGGTTAGTCTTCGGCCACGATGCTGTTCTTGGTGGTTAGTTAAAACTTTGTTCAACTCAGCCATATCTGGCAGTTGGAAGTCTAGGACAACAACCTCTTTTTCTAGTTCGATGGGTACTTGCTGCATGGGAGACATCAAAATGATGTTCTTTTGCATTCCCTTGAAACTAGCGATCGCATCCCGTAGCGATCTCGTTGTTGCTGGCGCATCAATAAACGGATGTAAATCTTTAAGAATAAATATACTTGGTTCTTTTTGACGAATAATCCAATCAATCGCCGCTTCGGGAGACACTGTATTATGTTGCGTTGTATTCCGAGGTTGACCATACTCAATGATGCCATGAGTTACAGTCCAAACATATACCCGGCGTTGGGGCTTTAACAATTGAGCGATCGTGGAAATTGCTTGCTCTGCCCGCTCTTCCTCGGAGGTCACAAGGTAGATTAGAGGGTATTGAGCTTGAATTAAAATATTGAGCTCTTCTTTCATACAATCGACCTACTTGAGACCTTATAGAGACAGTACAGTCATCGCTGTTGATAAAGACAACCTAAAAACTTATTCTTCATCATTCCTACCTAGCAAGGAACCAATTCTTCCTCACCCTTAGGATGGGTTTCATCTTGCTCCATTTCATCAATGGACAGATGCTCTTGACCAATTATTCCTGATTGATTACCTAAAGCTACTAATTCCCCATTACGTAAAACTAGTGTACTTTCACAAGTAGGACAAGAGTAAACCCTATGTGTTCGCCCATAGGAAGATGCTTCTATTTCTTCGACTAATTCTGAATTTGTCAGGTAGAAACTAAGAGCGCGTTCTGCAAGTTCCGACATTGGCTCAGAATCAACTGCTGATCGAATCTTCAATCTTCTGTGCAGTTCTGGGGATAGATATAAAGTAACCTTTTGCTTAGTTTGCATATAACTTATTAACGGTCTTACCCGGGTATGTAACCAACCTTATCGACTTCTTGATTCCTTGTCAAGATGGTAAAACGTTTTGACGGCTATTTTGTTACATCTCTTAATAAAAGTAGTTAGCAATTAGTCACAATATCATGAAACTGAGTGATTTATGTCACAATAATTCCAGTGGAGAAACCAGGGCAAAAAAGAGCAAAGGTGCAGGGGAGATGAATTTTCCTCTCCGCCTCTTCTTTGATGGCACTGTGCGGAAATTGGCTAAAGGGTATAATTATGTCTAGTGCTGCGGTCAAAACCTATAATTTGAGGCGAGTAATTGTGGGACTAGTCTCTGGTGTTGGCACAGCAATAATGTTCTCAGGTTGTAGTGCCACTAACTTCCAAAACTCCAAACTGACATGGGAGACTTACCACAATTTTCGTTATGGTTTTGAGTTTCCCTATCCCAGCAATTGGACTGCTTTAACAGCCCCAGACAATAACGATGGAGTTACATTTGTTGCACCACAAAACCAAAATGTAGAAATTAGCGCTTGGGCAGGAAATCAATTGCCAGAGTCAATTACCCAAGACATAAAGACTGTAAAAACCATAGATGAAAACTTTCAAACTGCCCAAGGAGTCTCTGGACTGCTGGTTGTAGAAGTGGGTAAAGAAGTAAGTTCCATGAAATTGACCATAACTCAAGGTCAATTAAAATATTATTGGCAAGGAAAAAGCAACAGCCAAGAATTTCGCTATTACTATCGTTTGTTTTACCACATTGCCCAGCAGTATAAGATTAGGTAAGTGCCTCAGCCAAATGAATTATACATTTGGCCAAAAAAATATAACTCCCTAGAATCTTGTTCTGTTCCCTGTGAAGAGTTCCCAGAATTAATCAGCTACAGGGGACACAAACCTGGTAGATTTAGCTATCAGCGAGTAAAAACTGGTAAAAATGAAAGTCCTGGTTATTGGTGGCGATGGGTATTGTGGTTGGGCAACTGCACTTTACCTTTCTAATCAAGGTTATGAAGTTGGAATTTTAGACAGTTTGGTGAGGCGGCATTGGGATAACGAACTGGGTGTTAACACTCTTACCCCAATTGCACCCATTCAGCAACGCCTCCAACGCTGGCAGGATTTAACTAGAAAATCTATCGACCTGTTCATTGGCGATATTACTAACTACGAGTTTCTGCACAAATCCTTACACCAATTTCAGCCAAACGCCATAGTGCATTTTGGTGAACAGCGTTCAGCACCATTTTCCATGATTGACCGCGAACACGCAGTTCTAACTCAGGTAAATAATGTAGTTGGGACATTGAACTTGCTGTATGCCATGCGGGAAGATTTCCCAGATTGTCATTTGGTGAAGTTGGGGACAATGGGTGAATATGGGACACCCAATATTGACATCGAAGAAGGTTACATCACGATTGAACACAACGGCCGCAAAGATACTCTGCCTTATCCTAAGCAGCCTGGTTCCATGTATCACTTAAGCAAAGTCCATGATAGTCATAATATTCACTTTGCTTGTCGGATTTGGGGATTGCGGGCAACAGACTTAAATCAAGGCATAGTTTATGGCGTTCTTACCGAAGAAACTGGGTTGGACGAATTGTTAATTAACCGTCTTGATTACGATGGTGTATTTGGGACTGCACTTAACCGTTTCTGTATTCAAGCTGCGATTGGACACCCTCTGACTGTCTACGGTAAAGGTGGACAAACTCGCGGACTTTTGGATATTCGGGATACAGTCCGATGTATTGAATTAGCGATCGCTAACCCAGCCCAACCTGGAGAATTCCGTGTATTTAACCAATTTACCGAATTATTCAGCGTTGGTGACTTGGCCGTGATGGTAAAAAAAGCTGGCAACGCTATGGGGCTAAATGTAGAAATCAATAACATTGATAACCCCAGAATCGAAAAAGAAGAACACTACTTCAACGCTAAAAACACCAAATTGCTAGATTTGGGCTTAGAACCGCATTTTCTCTCTGATTCTCTACTTGACTCATTGTTAAATTTTGCTGTCAAGTATCAAGAACGAGTTGATAATAACCAAATTTTGCCAAAAGTCTCTTGGCATAGAAAGTAGGTGACAGGTGACAGGTGACACAAAGAAGGCAAAAGGCAAGAACTTTTGAATTTTGAATTGATTACTCCTGTACGGGCGAACGGCCGTTCGCCCCTCCTGACTCCTGTACGGGCGAACGGCCGTTCGCCCCTCCTGACTTCTAGTAGCTCCTAAACTCCTGCTTTCCAGTTTTTTTATGAGAATTGCCCTATTCACCGAAACTTTCTTACCCAAAGTTGATGGAATTGTGACGCGTCTGCGTCACACAGTTGACCATTTACAACGTCATGGAAATCAAGTACTAGTAATTGCCCCAGAAGGTGGGATCACTGAACATAAAGGCGCGAAAGTTTACGGCGTTACTGGCTTTCCCTTACCTCTGTATCCAGAGCTACAAATAGCACTACCTCGACCAGCTATTGGTTATGCACTAGAACAGTTTCAGCCGGATATTATTCATGTTGTCAATCCTGCAGTTTTGGGATTATCGGGGATTTTTTACAGTAAAGTCTTGAAAATTCCTTTAGTGGCTTCTTACCATACCCACTTGCCGCAATATCTGCAACATTACGGATTAGGAATGTTAGAAGGATTACTTTGGGAATTACTCAAAAGCGCACATAATCAAGCAGAGTTAAATTTGTGTACCTCTACCGTGATGGTAGAAGAACTATCTGGACATGGAATTGAAAGAGTAGATTTGTGGCAGAGAGGAGTTGATACAGAATTATTTCATCCTGATTTAGCAAGTCTAGAAATGCGATCGCGCCTATCCCAAAATCATCCCGAACATCCTTTACTTTTATATGTAGGTCGTCTTTCCGCTGAAAAAGAAATTGAGCGGATTAAACCAATTTTAGAAGCCATTCCTGGTGCGCGGTTAGCCTTGGTAGGAGATGGTCCCCACCGTCAAGCCCTAGAAAAACGCTTTGCCGGCACAAATACTTATTTTGTTGGTTATCTGATGGGAAAAGAATTAGGTTCTGCCTTTGCTAGTGCTGATGCCTTTATTTTTCCTTCCCGGACAGAAACACTGGGATTAGTTCTACTAGAAGCAATGGCAGCTGGGTGTCCAGTCGTCGCAGCCCGTTCAGGTGGAATTCCTGATATTGTTACAAATGGGGTAAATGGGTATCTTTTTGAACCGACAGCAGATATTCAAGAGGCTATTAATGCTACAGTGCGTTTATTACAAGATCAACAAGAAGTCACCCTGCTTCGTAAAAATGCCCGCAAAGAAGCAGAAAACTGGGGATGGGCAGCTGCTACACGTCAATTACAAGATTATTACCAAAAAGTAGTCTCAAAAAATTAAAAATTCAACATTAAAAATTCAACACGAAATCATTTATAAAACATCCAAAATCTAAAATCCAGAATACCCATGACACTCCCTAACGCCGGTAGCGTTTTGGCAACATTAACTGAACTTACTCAAGTTAATCGTACCCACACTCTACTCAGTCGCGTCAAAGACCTCTCTGTTAACGAATTTGTTTGCTTACTTGATTTCATTACAGCTGAATTTCAGCAATTTCTCAGAGCTATTGATCTCATCAATAATGAAGCTCTAGAAAGTATGTTGGAAAAAGTTCTAGAAGCCATTACCCTCAAAATTGGCCAAATTCTTCAAGCTGAACATACAGCCATTTTTTTAGTTGATTATGATAAGGCTCAACTGTGGTCAAAAGTTCCCCAGGATAATGGCCAAAAATTCCTAGAAATACGCACTCCCTTAAATGTGGGTATTCCTGGTCATGTGGCGACTACAGGTCAATATCTGAATATATCTGAAACCTCTACTCACCCTCTTTTTAGCCCAGAATTAGAAAGACAAATGGGCTATAAAATCCGCAATCTTTTATGTATGCCAGTGGTGAGTAGTAAAAAGCAAACTGTAGCTGTAGTACAACTAGCAAATAAAGCTGGGGATAATCCTTTTAATCATGATGATGAAGAATCTTTTCGAGACTTTGCCTCTTCTATTGGCATTATCTTAGAAAGTTGTCAGTCTTTTTATGTAGCGGCTCGCAATCAGCGGGGTGCAACAGCTTTGTTGCGTGCAACTCAGACATTAGGGCAAAGTTTGGATTTAGAGGTGACTTTGCAAATAGTCATGGAACAAGCCCGGATTCTTATGCAAGCAGACCGCAGTGCGCTGTTTTTGTATCGTAAGGAAATGGGGGAACTCTGGACGAAGGTGGCTGCCGCTGATGGTAAAAACTTGATTGAAGTCCGTATCCCTTCTAATCGCGGTATTGCTGGCTATGTGGCTTCTACTGGTCAAGCGCTGAATATCCCGGATGCTTACCAAGATCCTCGCTTTGACCCGACTACAGATAATAAGACTGGGTATTTAACTCGCAATATCTTGTGTTTACCGGTATTTAATTCAGCTAATGAATTGATTGGAGTAACACAGTTAATTAATAAGCAACAAGGTAGTTTTTCTACTTCTGATGAAGAATTCATGCGGGCTTTTAATATTCAGGCAGGAATTGCTTTAGAAAATGCTCGCTTATTTGAAAATGTATTGTTAGAAAGACAATATCAAAAAGACATTCTCCAGAGTTTGTCAGATGCTGTAATTTCTACAGATATGCAAGGTCAAATTGTTACCATTAATGATGCCGCACTGGAGTTAATTGGTTGTCCGTTAAAGGAAGCTAATAGAATTACTAATAAACTGCTGTGGAAGCAAAATTTACTTGGTCGTAAAGTTTGGGAGGTTATGCCAATTGAAAATCTGCAAATGCGGCTAGAAGATAGTTTAAAACATGGATCTAGGCATTATGTCCCAGAGCAAAGTTTGCAAGTGGGATTGTATCAATTAGAAAATGGTGAAACTCAAAATTCAAAACTCAAAACTCATAAGTTAATTTTAGCGGTACGCGATCGCAGTAACCCCAATATTTTTATTCCTTGGAATCAACTCCTGACTCCCCAATTTGAGTTACTCCCTGCTGATGTAGTCAAAGAATTAGAACGCAGCATCAATCTCACCGTCAATCCTCTGACTAATCCAGAAGGTGGAGTCAGAGGTGGTTTGGTGGTATTGGAAGACATCAGTCGGGAAAAACGCCTCAAAAGCACCATGTACCGCTATCTGACCCCCCACGTAGCCGAGCAAGTTATGGCGCTGGGAGAGGATACCTTAATGGTAGGTGAGCGCAAAGAAGTAACTATCTTGTTCTCCGATATCCGAGGTTACACAACTCTGACGGAAAACTTGGGAGCAGCTGAGGTGGTATCGCTGCTGAATCAATATTTTGAAACAATGGTGGAGTCAGTTTTTCAATATGAAGGAACTTTAGATAAATTTATTGGTGATGCTTTAATGGCTGTATATGGTGCGCCCTTACCGCTGACAGAAAATCACGCATGGCGAGCAGTACAGTCAGCATTAGATATGCGTCGCCGACTGGAAGAATTTAACCATAGGCGGATTATGCAGGCGCAACCTCAAATCCATATTGGCATAGGGATTAGTTCTGGGGAAGTAGTTTCCGGGAATATCGGTTCTCGCAAACGGATGGACTATACGGTGATTGGCGATGGGGTGAATTTGAGTTCCCGCTTGGAAGGTGTAACCAAGGAATATGGTTGTGACATTATTTTGAGCGAATTTACTTATAATTTGTGCAGCGATCGCATTTGGGTGCGACAACTAGATAAAATTCGCGTTAAAGGTAAACATCAGGCGGTATATATTTATGAATTAATTGGTGATCGCTGTAATCCCTTAGATGCAAACACCGAAGAGTTTTTGTTCCATTATCATGCTGGACGCACTGCTTATTCCTCCCGGGACTTTTCTCAAGCGATCGCTAACTTTGAAGCTGCTAAACGCATCCGACCCCTAGACCAAGCCCTGAATACCCACCTAGAACGAGCCTATAATTATCAGCAAATAGAACCACCAGATTCTTGGGATGGTGTCTGGACAATGATAACTAAATAGTGATTGGTGATTGGTGATTGGTGATTGGTGATTGGTGATTGGTGATTGGTGATTGGTGATACAATTTTGGATTTTGGATTTTGGATTTTGGATTGTATTTCATGAACTCCAATCTAAAATCTAAAATCTAAAATTTTTCTCCCCAGTCCCCAGTTAAGAGTCCCTGTCCCTACTTTATTGTTCCGGCTCTGAGTCGTTATTTTGTTCAGGTTCTTCACCTATTTTTAGCTGTTTTTTCGAGCGTTTTAATTCCTTCCACATGGCTTTGATTTGCTTATAAGCTTCATCTGGCGCGACTTTTCCGGCTGTTTCTAAGTTACAGATGTAACTAACTCGCTGGGCAAATTCCTGTAGATTGGCATTAAAAACTAAGTTTTCTGGCTTGACGTGACCGTAGTAGCGACCACGAGGATAGAGAAAATCATCTTTACTCACCATTTTTTTCTCCATGTGTTCAACTCTGCCCCTGATTTTTGGTTTAGAGCAGAATAACTAGCAAATATTATCTCTATTTTGTCAGACCAAAAGAAAGCTAATCCATTAATAATACCTTCACCATTTTTTTAGGTTGGTTGAGCGGAGCAAAACCCAACCTACGAATCAAGGCTTTTTTAAATTTGGAGAAGGTATTGATTAAACGATGCTTTTGTTAAGTTTATAGAGTAATTGGTTAATTCCAGCTTTGACAAAATCATCAAGTTATCAGTTACTAAGCAGCAAGTTTTCCAACGTTTATGCCTCACTAGCCCAAGCTATTAACTAGCAATTGCTTATTACATATACATCTTTTCTGACAAAAGATGGCTATTTCCCACATGAGGTTAGTCTACTACAGCTTTAATTTGCTTAAAGGCTTAAATTAACACCCAAAATACTAAATAATCAAGCAATAATATATACTTTTTTTACGTGATTGTAAAATTTCCTGTCGAAAAATTACAAAAAATTAACTTAGAAAACATCGATTATGGACAAATATGTTTTATTTAAGATGATTTACGCATTTTTTGTCTAAGTCACACTAAATCATTAACAGCCAAATTATCACTCATGGCCAATGGCTAATAACTAAAGATAAAATGGTTAAGCTTAAAACCATTCCCAGAACTGGATCTACCACAATGTCTCTTAATTCCAAGCTATACGAAGGCAAAGCGAAAATCATCTACAGCACAGACGAACCTGAAATCTTGTTGGCTGATTTCAAAGATGATGCTACTGCATTTAACGCCCAAAAACGTGGCAGTATTGAGGGGAAAGGAAGTATAAATTGCACTATTTCTAGTAAGTTGTTCCAACAATTAGAACTGCAAGGAATCAAAACTCACTACATTGACAGTCCCGCACCTAATCAAATGCGGATACACGCAGTAAAAATTGTGCCATTGGAAGTAGTTGTTAGAAATATTGCTGCTGGTAGTCTGTGTCAGCAAACAGGATTACAACTAGGTACAGTTCTGCCACAGCCTTTGGTAGAGTTTTATTACAAAGACGATAAATTGGGAGATCCTCTATTAACACGCGATCGCTTATTCTTATTGGCATTAGCCACTGCGGAACAAGTTGACTGCATTACCCATCTTGCATTGCAAATCAACCAGTTTCTTCAGGGTTTTTGGCAAAGCTGCGGTATCACCTTAGTAGACTTTAAACTTGAATTTGGTTTGAACTCACAACAGCAAATACTCTTGGCAGATGAAATTAGCCCTGACACCTGCCGTTTGTGGGACATTACCGAAGCTGATCCTAACCGCAGGGTAATGGACAAAGACCGCTTTCGCAAGGACATGGGGAATGTAGAGAATGCCTACCAGGAGGTTTTACAAAGGGTTTTAAAAGTCGTAGACAGCAAAAATCGGGGTTGGTGAATAAGGGGATGATTGAGGCTGACGCGGGGACGCGGAGACAGGCTGACGCGATGATTATATATTTATGCCGATTCTCAAATCATTCCGCAATTATGCAACCCCAAAAAATCTTTGAATTTTTAATTTTGAATTCCGCAAAGCGGTATGTGTGGTAGTGAAGAGGAATATGAGTAAAATGCGTTTATCTCCTGTATTACTGGCAGCGATGCCCTTGGCAAGCGTAGCTATAGCCATTATTGCTCCTTTGGGTAGTTCCCTGAAAGCAAATGCACAAACGGCTAATGCTAATATTGTTCAGACAACAGAAGTTGCTACGTTAGAAACAACTCAGCAGATAGAACAGGAATCTGCTCAGAGTGATGCAAACCAGGTATCTCAACCCAAACCAACAGCAGTAGTGATAGAGACACAATCTCATCAGTCTCCCAACACTGTTACAGCCTTAACAGCTAACTCGCCATCGATAGCGATTCCAGAAGTAATTATACCCAATCCCACAAAGCTGAATACTGCCGAAGTCCTGGAATCAGCCTTAAATCGCAATTCAGCACCGATAGACAAAGCAATAGAGAAAGCAGAAGTAATTATCCCTAATCCCACAAAGCTGAATACTACCGAAGTCCTGGAATCAGCCTTAAATCGCAATTCAGCACCAATAGAGAAAGCAATAGAGAAAGCAGAAGTAATTATCCCTAATCCCACAAAGCTGAATACTGCTCAAGTTTCCGAACCGACTTTAAATCGCAAATTAGCACCGACAGACAAACCAGAATTAATTGTATCCATCACAACAAAGCTGAAAACTGCTCAAGTTCCCGAACCCGAAGCAAATCCCAGTCAGGACAATGTTAATCCACCCACAGCAGCACCTGTTTTTCCCGCCACACCAGAAGCCACAGAAACAGCAGAACCACGAGTATTAGTCTCAGAAGTAGCAATCACATCTCAAACAGGAACAGTCTCACCAGAACTAGAAACCGAAGTTTATAAAGTCATTCGTACCCAACCAGGACAAACAACAACTCGCTCCCAACTGCAAGAAGATATTAATGCCATCTTTGCCACTGGCTTTTTCGCCAACGTGCAAGCAATTCCAGAAGATACACCTTTGGGAGTGCGGGTGAGTTTTGTGGTTGTTCCTAACCCAGTCTTGACTAAAGTACAAGTAGAAGCTAATCCCGGAACTGGTGTGGCTTCCGTACTTCCTGCTAACACTGTAGATGAAATCTTTCGTGATCAGTATGGCAAAATCTTGAATTTGCGGGACTTACAAGAAGGCGTGAAAAAGTTAACCAAGCAGTATCAAGATAAAGGTTATGTACTGGCTAACGTGATTGGAGCGCCCAAAGTCTCAGAAGATGGAGTTGTTACCCTACAAGTCGCAGAAGGGGTAGTAGAGAACATTAAAGTCCGATTCCGCAGTAAAGATGGTCAGGAAACAGACGATAAAGGACAACCAATTCGGGGAAGAACAAAAGAATATATTATTACAAGGGAATTGCAATTAAAGCCAGGACAAATATTCAACCGCAACATAGTTCAAAAAGACATACAACGAGTCTTTGGATTGGGACTGTTTGAGGATGTCAACGTCTCCCTAGACCCTGGTACTGACCCTAGTAAGGTAGATGTAGTATTAAATGTGGCTGAACGCAGTAGCGGCTCAATTGCGGCTGGTGCAGGGATTAGTTCTGCGAGTGGATTATTTGGGACTATTAGCTATCAGCAGCAAAATTTGGCAGGTAGAAACCAAAAATTAAGCTCTGAGATCCAGTTAGGAGAAAGAGAACTGCTATTTGACCTCCGCTTTACAGATCCTTGGATTGCGGGTGATCCTTACCGGACTTCTTACACAGCGAATGTTTTCCGTCGTCGCTCAATTTCGTTGATTTTTGATGGCAAGGATGACAATATTGAAACCTTTGACCCAAACAATATCACTAATCAAGATAAGCAAGATCGCCCCCGGATTACCCGTTTAGGTGGTGGTATATCTTTTACCCGTCCCCTTTCTCCTAATCCCTACGAAAAGTCAGAGTGGGTTGCTTCAGCTGGCTTGCAGTATCAGCGGGTTTCTGGTCGTGATGCTGATGGCAATCTCAGAAAACAAGGGGCTATATTTGATGATAATGGTAATATTATCAGCCCATTAATTCCCTTGACTCAATCGGCAACAGGGGAAGACGATTTGCTATTATTGCAACTGGGCGCACAACGCGATCGCCGTAATAATCCTTTACAACCCAGCAATGGCTCTTACCTCCGCTTCGGAGTTGACCAGTCTGTACCTGTAGGACAAGGCAACATTTTTCTGACTAGACTACGGGGTAATTACAGTCAATACGTACCTGTGAAATTCCTCAGCTTTGGTAAAGGCGCACAAACCCTGGCATTTAACCTCCAAGGAGGCACAGTCTTGGGTGACTTACCTCCCTACGAAGCCTTTACTCTAGGTGGTAGCAATTCTGTCCGGGGTTACGATGAAGGCAGATTGGCATCTGGACGCAGTTATGTGCAAGCCTCTGTTGAGTATCGTTTCCCTGTTTTCTCTGTAGTTAGTGGCGCACTATTCTTTGATTATGGTAGTGACCTGGGAACTAGTACCAGAGCAGCTGAAGTGTTAAATAAAAATGGTACTGGCTACGGTTATGGTCTAGGTGTGCGTGTACAGTCACCATTGGGACCAATTCGCATAGACTATGGTATGAGCGATGATGGCGATAGCCGCATCAATTTTGGGATTGGGGAAAGGTTTTAAATTGGTCATTGGTCATTGGTCATTGGTCATTGGTCATTGGTCATTGGTCATTGGTCATTGGTCATTGGTCATTGGTCATTGGTCATTGGTCATTGGTCATTGGTCATTGGTCATTGGTCATTGGTCATTGGTCATTGGTCATTGGTCATTGGTCATTGGTCATTGGTCATTGGTCATTGGTCATTGGAGAAAAACCAATACCCAATCCCCGCGTCTCCCGCTCTCCGCGTCCCCGCGTCTCCACCCATCTCCGCGTCCCCAATCCCCGCGTCCCCAGTCGTCTTGACTAAAAGAACTTGCCAATTTTCACCTTTGCCTTAATACTATTTCCGTAAAGGTCATCAGGGTTTCTACTAAAAACAGCAAATGAGCAACATTAACGAAAATATATCGGCTTTTCGCCTATGCACCAGCACACTTTAGCAGGAGAAATTACCCAAAGGGGTGTGGGGCTGCATAGTGGTGTGAGTACCCATGTGCGGATATTACCAGCTGAGGTGGGAAGCGATCGCTATTTTGTCCGGGTGGATTTGCCAAATTCGCCGATTATTCCCGCCCAAGTTGCAGCAGTTAGTCAGACTCAGCTTTCAACTCAGTTAGGTGAAGGTGAGGTCTATGTCCGCACTGTAGAGCATTTATTGGCAGCTTTGGCGGCTATGGGTGTAGATAATGCCCGCATTGAAATTGATGGTCCAGAAGTACCACTTTTAGATGGTTCGGCTCAAGTGTGGACTCAAAGCATTGCCGCTGTGGGCTTGGTATCACAGCCAGTCAGTGATGCACAAACACCCATAACGATTAAAGAACCAATTTGGGTTTATCAAGGTGATGCTTTTACCTGCGCCCTCCCCGCACCAGAAACTCGGTTTAGCTATGGGATTGATTTTGAGTTATCTGCTATTGGTAATCAATGGTATAGTTTTTCACTAACTACCAATAATTTACAAAAGCCTGAAAATACATTTGTTACAGAAATTGCTCCAGCCCGTACCTTTGGGTTATTGCATCAAATTGAATATCTTCAAAAGTCAGGATTAATAAAAGGTGGTAACTTAGATAATGCTCTAGTTTGTGGGGCTGAAGGTTGGCTAAATCCACCTTTAAGATTTGCAAATGAGCCAGTACGTCATAAAATCTTAGATTTAGTAGGAGATATGAGCTTGCTGGGAAAATTCCCTGTTGCTCACTTATTGGCTTACAAAGCTAGTCATAATTTACACGTGCAACTGGCGCAAAAAATTTTAGAATTAATCTAGAATTCCAATCTACTCAAGATTATTCACAGTTACTAATTTAACTAAAAATTAGTAATTACAAATTTACGAATTACAAATTACCCATGTCAACTCTCACTCAAGCTAACTCTACTGACTTGTCTACAAATCAAGGAGATAATCAAAATAGCAACACATCGGAAATTAAAACAAATTTCACAATTGAAGAGATTCAACAACTATTACCTCACCGTTATCCATTTTTACTGGTAGACAAAATTACTGAGTATGTTCCTGGGAAACTAGCAGTGGGTGTGAAAAATGTCACTTTTAATGAACCTCAATTTCAAGGTCATTTTCCCGGACGCTCACTGATGCCTGGTGTACTAATTGTGGAAGCAATGGCACAAGTAGGCGGAATTGTCATGACGCAAATGGCTGATAGTCCAGGAGGACTTTTTGTGTTTGCTGGCATTGATAAAGTCCGTTTTCGTCGTCAAGTAGTACCCGGAGATCAGCTAGTGATGACTGTGGAACTGTTATGGGTAAAACAGCGTCGTTTCGGTAAAATGCAAGGCCGAGCCGAAGTTGATGGACAACTAGCTGCTGAAGGGGAATTGATGTTTTCTTTAGTTAGCTAAAATTTTATTTTGTCGGTTGATTTTGCTGGTCTGGGCATAGCCGTGAACTGCCCTCAGTCAATCCTAAAGAAGCGCAACAGTAAAAACAAACAATCACAAGAGTATTTACTGATTTCTGGATTTTTGCCCCTCACACGTTATTTGCCCGACACTTTTTTTAGTGAATATTTAATACACAGCACTCAGTTCTGGAGAGTCACCTTTGAAAACGCTTATTCATCCAACTGCTGTAATACATCCTAACTCGGAACTCCATTCAACAGTGCAAGTCGGCGCTTATGCTGTGATTGGAGCAAATGTCAAAGTCGGTGCGGAAACTGTGATTGGCGCTCATGCAGTGCTAGAGGGTCCTTGTGACATTGGGGCGCGAAATCATATTTTTCCTGGTGCTGCTATCGGTATGGAACCCCAGGATCTCAAGTATGTGGGAGAACCAACTTGGGTAAAAATTGGGGACAATAATTCTATTCGGGAGTACGTGACTATTAACCGCGCTACCGGTCGGGGGGAAGCGACGATAATTGGTAATGGTAATCTCCTGATGGCTTATGTTCATGTGGGTCATAATTGCTTGATTGAGGACTCGGTGGTAATTGCTAACTCTGTGGCTTTAGCTGGTCATGTCCACATTGAATCAAGAGCTAGATTAAGTGGGGTTTTGGGTGTCCATCAATTTGTGCATATCGGTGGTATGTCGATGATTGGTGGTATGGCACGCATTGACCGAGATGTACCTCCTTATATGTTGGTTGAGGGTAATCCTTCGAGGGTGCGATCGCTCAATCTGGTGGGTCTAAAACGCTCAGGAATGCCCGTCCAAGACTTCCAAATTCTCAAAAAGGCTTTCCGCATTCTCTACCGTTCTAATCTGCTTTTTAAAGATGCTTTGGCAGAGTTGGAACAAATCGGAGATACGCCACAATTAGAACATTTACGTCGGTTTTTGCTTCTTTCTAAGATGCCAGGAAGACGCGGTTTGATTCCTGGAAAAGGCAGAAAAAGCACTAGTGATGAGTCTTGATCATTCGTCCTCTTAGGGAATATTCGATATATTCCCTAATCACTGGAAGAAGAATATGGAGTAATTGAACCGCAAAGACGCGTTCACGAAGTGTCCCGTAGGGATAGAGCGCGAAGGAAGAAGAAGAGAGAGAGCAAAAACACAACATCTAAAATTGAAATGCGGATATTTATTAGTACGGGTGAGGTCTCTGGCGATTTGCAGGGGTCGCTTTTAATTGCAGCACTTCAGCGTCAAGTTGCAGATGCGGGTTTGAAGTTGGAAATTGTGGCTTTGGGTGGGGAGAAGATGGCTGCCGCAGGAGCGACGATTTTGGGCAATACTAGCGGTATTGGCTCGATGGGTATTATTGAGGCTCTACCTTTCTTTATTCCTACTGTTCAGGTGCAACGCCAAGCGATCGCTTATCTGAAACAAAATCCACCTGATTTGGTGGTGCTGATTGACTACATGACTCCTAATATCGGGATTGGTAGTTATATGGAGCAGCATTTTTCTGATGTGCCTATCGTGTATTATATTGCACCGCAAGAATGGGTGTGGTCAACGAGTTTTGAAAGAACGAAACGAATTGTCAGCTTTACTGATAAGCTATTGGCAATTTTTCCCGAAGAAGCTCGTTATTATCAGGAGAAAGGGGCTAACGTTAATTGGGTAGGTCATCCATTAATTGATCGGCTGGAAAATACTCCTAGTCGGGAAGCAGCGCGGATAAGTTTGGGGATTAAACCGGAACAAATTTCTGTTGCTCTTTTGCCAGCTTCTCGTCAACAAGAATTAAAATATCTATTACCAATAATTTTCCAAGCTGCTCAAAATATACAATCTAAATTACCAGAAACCCATTTTTGGATTCCTCTATCTTTGGAAATATTTAGACAACCTATTGAGAAAGCCATTCAAGATTATGGGTTAAACGCTACAGTTGTATCAGGTCAACAACAGGAAGTTTTTGCAGCGGCTGATTTTGCAATTACTAAATCTGGAACTGTCAATTTAGAGTTAGCTTTGTTAAATGTACCGCAAGTAGTTGTTTATCGTCTCAATACCATTACTGCTTGGATTGCGCGTAATGTTCTTAAAGGTTCCATTCCCTTTGCTTCCCCAGTGAATTTAGTTGTGATGCGGGAAATTGTGCCAGAATTATTACAAGAGCAAGCCACAGCCGAGAATATTACGCAAGCAGCGATGGAATTGTTATTAAATCCTGAGCGCAGACAGCAAACTTTGGCAGATTATCAGGAAATGCGGCGATGTTTGGGAGAAGTGGGAGTATGCGATCGCGCTGCAAAAGAGATTTTGTCCATGAAAAAATAGGTGACAGGTAAGAAGTGAAATGCTTAAAAAACGACCAATTGCAGTTGATTTATTTGCAGGTGCAGGAGGTATGACTCTAGGCTTTGAACAAGCTGGTTTTGATGTCCTTGCTGCTGTAGAATTAGACCCAATTCATTGTGCAGTTCATAAATTTAATTTTCCCTTTTGGACGGTATTATGTAAAAGCGTCGAAGACATGACAGGGGAAGAAATTAGAAATAATTCTGAAATCGGTAATCACGAAATTGATGTAGTTTTTGGTAGTCCACCATGTCAAGGTTTTTCGTTAATCGGAAAACGATCTTTTGATGATCCTAGAAACTCTTTAGTATTTCATTTTATTAGATTAGTTTTAGAATTAAAGCCTAAATTTTTTGTCTTAGAAAATGTCAAAGGAATGACTGTAGGTAAACACAAAGAATTTATCGCCGAAATCATTGATAAATTTGAGAATAATGGTTACACAGTCAATCATAATTATCAAGTTTTAAATGCTGCTAATTATGGAGTTCCTCAAAATCGAGAAAGATTATTTTTACTCGGTTGTCGTCAAGATTTAAAATTACCAAATTATCCAGATAAAATTACCAATCCAGCTAAATCAAACCATAAATCACATAAATTATTAGAATTACCAGCAACACCAACAGTTTTGGATGCTATTAAAGACCTTCCTCAAATAGAAAATTATCCAGAATTATATAAACAAGATTGGGTATTAGCTGATTTTGATAAACCTAGTGATTATGGGATGAAAATACGTAACCTTTGCTTATCCAAAAATAATTATTCCTATCCACGTAAATTTAATAATAACATCCTAACATCCAGTTTAAGAACAAAACATAGTCCTGAATCTATCACCAGATTTGCATCAACTCCTCACGGTAAAAATGAACCAATCAGCCGTTTTTATAAACTTGATCCTGACGGTTTGTGTAATACATTAAGAGCCGGAACAGCTAGTAATAAAGGTGCATTTACTTCTCCTCGTCCCATACATCCCTTTATCCCCAGATGTATTACTGTACGGGAAGCTGCGCGTTTACATTCTTATCCTGATTGGTTTAGATTTCATCCGACAAAGTGGCATGGTTTTAGACAAATTGGTAATTCTGTTCCACCTTTATTAGCACAAGAAGTAGCATCAGAAATTATTAAGGTTTTAGCTATACAATCTTATCAACCTAAAGGAGTTAAAGATTTAGGTGAAATCAGTTTACTAAGGTTTGATATGTCAGAAGCAGCTAAATATTTTGGAGTTAACCCTCATGTTATAGAACCTAGAACTAGAAAAAAATTAATATTTAATTAACTAAAATTACAAATTGTATCCGTAAGAATGAACACTTTATTACCAAGGAATAACGATAATGAAAGAAGGTTTATATAACTCTGTTATTATCGGAATTTTTCAACGTTATTATCAAACAGGATTGGACTATTTTGAATTTAACCGTAATGAACTTCCTGACATTGCTAGAGAGTTAGGTATTCAATCAGCTAAAAATCTAGGAGATATTCTCTATGCTTTTAGATTCAGAAAACCACTACCTAAAGTTATCACAGATACCTCTCCCGAAGGGTTAGAGTGGATTATTGAATTAAATGGTACTGGTAATTATTGTTTTAGACTTGTAAAAATTAATCGAATTATTCCTAATTTAAATTTTATACCAATTAAAATACCTGATGCAACCCCTGAAATTATTAATCAATATATGTCAGGTGATGAACAAGCTCTGTTAACTAAAATTCGTTACAATCGTTTAATAGATATATTTCTGAGCGTAACAGCATACTCTTTACAGAATCACCGGTAAAGGCAGAGGGCAGGAGGCAGGAGGCAGAAGGAATGTCTCCTCTGCCCACGACTGAAAGGAGTAAGGGTATGAAGCCCCTCCCAAATCGAAAATTTGGGAGCTTCCGATTGGGAGGGGTCACAATCCCTTTCCAATTGGTTCCTTCTGCCCTCTGCCCTCTGCCTCCTGCCTTCTTGAACTAAGAACTAATGTTAAGGGTATCGGACAGATAGAAATAGATGAAGTTTATGTAGGTGTGAATAGTAATGGTATGCAATTTATCATACCTGTTCAAGCTAAAGCTGGAAGTGATCAGATTTCTGTGGTACAAACAAAACAAGATATTAGTTATTGTTTTGAAAAATTTCCTAACTTAATTTGTCGTTCTATATCAGCACAGTTTATAAATAATGCTCTCATTGCTATGTTTGAACTGACAATATATGAAGGTGAAGTAAAACTTGTACAGGAGAAACATTATAAACTTGTATCAGCAGATCAAATTTCTGAAAATGATTTGCAAAATTATAGGAATTACACATAATTATGACTTTCACCAAACCTGCATCATTAACATTAGAGGAATTTCTCAAATTACCAGAAACTAAACCACCTAGTGAATATATCAACGGTGAAATTATTCAGAAATCAATGCCAAAAACTCGTCATTCCAGACTTCAGGGTAAATTAATTAATGGCATTAATCAAGCCACAGAAACGGGGAAAATTGCTTATGCTTTTCCAGAGTTACTCTGTACATTTGCAGGTAGATCAATTATTCCAGACATAGCAGTTATTCGCTGGGAAAATATCGCATTTGATCATAATAAGCAATTTGAAAGCCTATTTTTCCAGTATTTTGAACTACAAATGTAATCACTCTGAATAATAAAGCTAGAATGAAGGATTTGAACCATGAACTAGGATATGGGAACCATATAGGCCAATATGATTTTTGCTCATTGTGTTTAGTCTCTTCTGGAGAATTAGGTTTTGCCATAACCAATAACTAATAACCCTAATATTTACAGTATTCCCTCACATAAGTTAAATTAACATTTTTTGCATAAAAAAATCTCTAAAATAGCAAAAAACCCCCAATTTAACGGAGGTCTTAATTAAGAATATTCTATTTACTAGAGAATATGATCATCTAGTAATCTAGATTAACCCTACTTCTGCAACTTTAGCAAAACTAATTTTTCTTTTGTCCACTTGCTAAATCATTAGGATTAATATTAATCAAAGGAACCGCACCATTACCACCCATAACCATTGGGAAACGTCCATCCCATTTTTCTATCGCTTGCTTTTGCAATAACTCCGGTGTTAAAGTTAGCCTTTGTAATCTTTGCGCTTCTGCTTGACCTTTAGCACGGTTAATATCTGCTTGTGCTTCTTGAGTCGCTTTTTGAGCAATAAAACTTGCTTGTTTTGCTTCTTGTTCAGCTATTTGTTTAGATTCAATTGCTCTACTAAATTCTGGAGAGAAGGAAAAATTCACTAGAGAAACATCATCTATAAGTATACCATATTGCTCTATCCTTTTTTTGAGATTACTATCAATTTCTTCTTTAAGTTCCGTTCTTTTAGTGATGATTTCTTCTGCTGTTTTTTTAGCTGTAGCTGCTTTCAAAACCTCTGATACTGCGGGTGTCATAATGCCATCAATAATTAAAGTCTCATCTCCAACTTGTTGAAAAACTTTGTTTACCTTGAGTGGATCAATATGCCAATTAACAGCGAGTTCTGTAGTGATTGTTTGCAAATCTTTAGAAGCAGCACCAGCTTTAAAACTATTTTGTTGAACCCTGACATTAAGCCTTTTAACTGATGTCACCACTGGCATAATCGGGTGAATTCCTTCATCTAAAATTGTATCTTGGACTTTGCCAAACCTCATAATCACACCCCGTTCTCCAGCATTCACAATGGCAAAAGGGCGTAAAAACATGGACACAAAAAGTAATAAAAATATTCCCCCGCCAACATAAAAAATAAATGGGAAATTATTGTTAGTATTTCTGATGACGTTACGCATAATTTTTGGGTAAGGTAAATGGTATATTTGGTTTTTGACTGATTATAGAGATCCTGAAATCGTGAAAACAAATTTCCTCGTGGATATTAGGTTATGACGTAGTTTGATGATTTATCTGTGAGCGTTATCAGTTAATTACTGCATCTAAACGAGCCTACAAGGTGTTCACAACCTCTGCAATCATTAATATATATGGATACACTAAGAGAATTCACAATTTCGGAAGCTCAACATTTTTATTCGCAATTTAAATATGAAAATTCAACAAATCCATTCTTGGCCTTCCACAGTTGAAGAAGCTATAACAATTCAAGAAACCCTGCGAAATCAAGTAATTACTACAGATTTATTCAAAGAACCTATCAAGTACGTTGCAGGTGTAGATATGGGTTTTCTCGAAGATGGTACAATTAGCCGTGCAGCAGTTGCAGTACTGAGTTTTCCTGATTTGCAAGTAGTCGAAACGAGTTTAGCATATCGTCCCACCACCTTTCCTTACATACCTGGGTTCCTCTCCTTTCGGGAAATACCCGCCCTGCTTGATGCCTTAGAAAAGATTCAAACTATACCTGATATAATATTGTGTGATGGTCAAGGAATTGCTCACCCCCGAAGATTAGGCATAGCTTGCCATTTAGGGGTAATCGTGGATATACCAACAATTGGTGTAGCGAAATCTTTGCTTATTGGTAAATATGAAGAATTACCAGAAGCGAAAGGAAGTTGGCAACCATTAATATATAAAAAAGAAACTATTGGCGCAGTTTTACGTACACGCACTGGAGTAAAACCTCTCTATATATCTAGTGGACATCGAATTAGTTTACCAACAGCAATTGACTATGTATTACGCTGCACACCAAAATATCGGTTGCCAGAAACTACCCGCATTGCTGATAAATTAGCATCTGATAGATAAAGTGTAGATTTTACAGATCATTAACTGGCATATTAGATATTAGTAATACCATTTCTTTATGAGGCTGCGCTTAATTTTATAACCTTGTCTTTTTCTTCTCTGTGTCCTCTGCGTCTCTGTGGTTCGTTCCTCTTTGAATTTGGCGCATCTTTATACAGAATTGGTATAAGGTGCGTCAGAGTCGATAATTTGGTAATAATGAACAGATTTTCAACATCTGACGCACCCTACAGGAGGCATTGAATGTGATAATCATATAAGTCTTATTAAAGTTGATTTTCAAGACTTGCTTACTAGCACCCAATTATGTTAGGAATCTCACTGTAAGGAGTTGAAGTAGCTAAATAAAAGTTATCTAAAAATAATGAATTCACTAACTTTACAATGGGACGATGCAGGACAGAGTAAAACTCAACAAATTTATGAGCAACAGTCCAGCAAAAATACTGGTACTTTCCGTATTGGTCGTGACCCTTTTCGGTGCGATATTATTTTAACTCACCCGACTGTCTCTGGTTTACACGTAGAAATATTTTTTAATTCTCAACAAAAACGTTTTTATATTAGAAATTTGCGGGAATCAAACCCTCCACAAATAGATGGTAAGTCACTAATTCAAGGTGAAATGCTGTTAAATGAAAGAAGCATAATTTATTTAGGACAGCAACAACTTCAAGTTACTGAGGTTTCAATTAACAGCATTCCTGCAACAATTTTATTTCCACCGCAACAACCACCAGTTCAACCAGGATTTAATCACCAGAAAAAGTCACTCCCAACACAACCAAAATCTATTTATGGGTTGCAGTGTCCTAGATGTTATAAAGTTTCCCCACCAGAAAATCTGCAAATAGGTTGTCCTTGGTGTGGTACATCTTTAGCAGCGGCTGTAAGTGTGTTAGTAGCACCGAATAATTAGAAAGTTAATTAATTCAAAATCCAATTTTTTAATTTTTAATTTTTAATTTTTAATTGGAGCGCAGCGAGTGACTAATTTACAAATTCAATTAAGTTGGGAAGATCCAGCGACGGGTGAAAGACGAGAACCTAAGTTAAGTTTACCTATCGCTTTTGGTCGAGAATTTGCCCGTTTACCAACAGAAATTAGGGGTCAACGTGTCTCGCGGATGCTGCTAAATAGCAATGAAGTTTCTCGCTATCATGTCCTGATTGATTGGGAACAAGATTGGGAACAAAATCATTTTTTGGTGATTGACCAAAATAGTGTTAATGGTGTTTTAGTCAATGGTCAACGTCAAACACGCTGTCAGTTAGCTAATGGGGATACTTTGCAAATTGGTCCCTACATCATAACGGTGCAGTTTGGTCTAAATACTACCATTCCTACTCCTAATAAACCTTCTACAATTCTATTTAATCCTCATACTAATCTTCCAGATTCTAGTTTATCTCCAGTTCCTGTTGTTACGCCTGTAGGGAGTAATTTTCCGCCACCAGCTTTTCAGGAGATAAAGGTTGATTTACAGGCGCTTCATGCTACGGGTTTACCTGTTGATGAATGTGATTATCTAGCGGTTGGTGGGGGTTTGGGTAGTTTTGTTTGGGTTGATTTATTAAGAATTAGTGGGATTAAAGCTGAAAAAATTATTGCTTTAGGACTAGAAGCGGAACCTTATGCTCGTTATAAACGGCTGTGTTTGAATTCGCAAATTCCTCTAAATGAAAGGTTACGTTCTAATTCTGATTCTTGTCCTGATAATATTTGGGGTTGGCCTAGTTATGCGTTAAGAGAATCTTGGCATGATTTAACTAAAGGTCAGTTAAAATCGGCGTTTAAATATTTATGGCAGGTTTTTGGTGAACCAACTTTTGCGGAAACTTATACTCCCCGTGCTGGGAATGTTTTTGATTCTATAGATAGGGAAGTAAAGCGTATTAACTGGAATCAAATTTATCGTTATGGACGAGTTAGGTCAATTCGTAAAACTGAAGATGGTAGGTATTGTGTTGCTTATTCTCGTAGTCCAGGAAATTATGCTTTTTTAGTTTGTCGTTATTTACATTTGGCGACGGGATATCCTGCTATTCAGTTTCTCCCAGATTTGCAAGCTTATAGGGAAAAATATCAAGATTTTAAGTCTGTGGTCAATGCCTATGAAGACCATAATCATGTATATGAACAGCTAGAACGCCAAGGTGGGACTGTTTTGATTCGGGGACGGGGGATTGTGGCTTCGCGGATTATCCAGCGGATTTATGAGGCGAGAAAGCAAAATCGCAATATTACAGTTTTGCATTTAATGCGATCGCCCAAACCTCAAGGTAACAAATTTCAAAAGTCCCAGCGTACTGTCAAAAATCACTACGAGTTTCAACCTTTTAACTGGCCAAAAGCCTGTTGGGGTGGTGAATTACGAGTCATGTTAGAGAAAGCCACCCCCGAAGAACGCCAGCGGCTATTAGCAGATTGGGGTGGAACAACCACCGCAGACCGTTTAGACTGGCAAAATATTACCGAACAAGGTATTAAAGAAGGTTGGTATCAAATTACCTTTGGTCAAGTTGTTGCTGTAGAAAAAGATGTCCAAAACCACACTATTACCCAGATTCAAGAAAAAGGTTTTGGGGAAATGAAGCTAACTGCTGACTTTATTATTGATGCTACGGGATTAGATGCCAAAGTTGATGCTAATCCGTTGTTAGAAGATTTGGTTAAACATTACAATTTACCTCTTAATTATTTAGGAAGGTTAGTAGTAGCAAATAATTTTGAATTAGTAGAAATGCGAAACACCAAAGGTCAAATGTATGCAGTAGGGGCAATCACTTTAGGTGGTCCCTATGCAGCCGTTGATAGTTTCTTGGGTTTACAGTACGCGGCTTTAGTTGCTGTTGATGGATTATACACAGCCCGCGCACCAGGAGTGAAAAGATTAAATGGTATTAGTTCATTTGGGCAATGGATAAAATGGATTTCAAATCAATCACCATAATTCGTAATTCGTAATTCGTAATTCGTAATTCGTAATTTCGTAATTTCGTAATTTCGTAATTTTACTCCAATGACCAATGACCAATGACCAATGACCAATGACCAATTACCAATTTAATCTGCTGCTAATCGCAATGCAGGATAAGGGAAAAGGCTTTGAAATCCTTTTAAACGCTCACTTAATGACTCTGAAGAATTATTCCAAAGACTTTCATAATAGAAGAAAACCACACCTAGTCCACGCTGTTGTGCGGCTCGCACTTGAGATTTAATTTGTTGCATTGAGACGGGTTTAGTTCTTAAACCTGCCATAATTCCGACTCCAGTAGGAATTATTTGCTGCACTTCTTGCATTTCTGGGCGAGAAATTTTGGCATTAAAATGATCCAGATTCTCACGATAAACTTGCACAATTAGCTCATCTACTATGTTTAATCGCACCCAATTTAGCCAGTCTTGCAGTTGCAGCTTGTAAGCAAAATCGTAGTAATTAGGTGAAACAGAAAAAATTGCTTTTGGTTTTACTTGCTTGACTCGTTCATTAAGTCTGACCATGAAATCTGTGATTTTATTCGCCCGCCAGCTTACCCATTCTGGATCTTGAGAATCTGCTGGGGGATTTTTTTTGGTTTCTTGGCGGTACAAAGCAACTGTATATTTATCATAGCCAAATTCATGAGGTAAACTCATGTGATCATCAAATTGGATGCCATCAATATCATAGTTATTAGCTAGTTCTACAAGTAGATTAGTAATAAACTGTTGTACTTCTGGATGAAAGGGATTTAACCACATAACTTCACCAGCTGCGCTAACAGAAGTTTGCACGCTATTCCGTTTTTGTGTAAACCATTCTGGTTTATTTAGTGCAAGTTCTGAGGTTGGGGGAGCCATAAAACCAAACTCAAACCAAGGAACAGCAAGTAAATTTTGACGGTGAGCTTGATTAATTACATCTGCAAGAATATCATGTCCATCTGTTCCCCGAAACACAAATGGTTGAATATCTAAATTTTTGGCTATGACGCTAGGATACATGACATAGCCAGAATTCCAAACTACAGGATATATAGTATTAAAGTTAAGTTGACGCAGTTTAGTGACAGCATCCTGGACTTTTTTACGATCTCTTAAAATGTTAAGATCGTTGTTTGTTATCCACACACCGCGAATTTCTTGACGGGGTATTTGGGCGGTAACGGGGGTGAAGGTATTTCCTAATAAAACTGCAACAAAGGAAATTAAAAATAAGAGCGGTAGCAGGTTTTTAATTAATTTCTGAGAAAAAGTTCCTGTTTTTAAAGGCTGAAAACTGAAAAACAAGGAAATTGATTTCAGCTTTTTGATGGATATGCTAAATAACCATTTATGCAGATGCCTAATATTCTGATCTAGTCTATGAATCATGTTATCTAAGAGAATTAAACATAGCTTGAAACAATTCAAGCTAATTGGGTTGATTTAAAATTGTTGACGTATTTATTTAAAAGTAGTGCCTGATTTGATGATTTTTTTTTGGTTAAATTCACTTCGGGAAAGTTTTTAGAACAAAATTATTTTGTTTTTTTATGTTTAGCGTTGAGACGCATAAATTTTGTAAAACTCCAACTTATTTTAGTGAATTTCCAATAGTCACAGTTAAATTACTGGAATTTTTAGATATATTGAGATTTTTGACCAAGTTTAATAATATCTTTATTGTTGACTTTAAACAAGTAATATGCAGGAGAAGTCAGAAGTCAGAAGTAAACTCGGCTGGATGTTGGATAGCCGTGACACATACCATATTTTGATTTTCCGTTCCTACCTGATTTTAGTTGTAATCTGCTGTAAAGTCTCAAAAAGTTAAGAACCATAGCAAAAAAGATAAAAAATATACCATAGAATAGTGTAAAAATGTATAGAATCTTGTAAAGATATAAATTACACTGCTGTTCTAAGATGCAAACCTTGAAGCCTTCTTCCTCAATGCTGTCTGTAGCGCCGAAACTATGTCAGCCCTTAAAAATTGTTGCCTTGGGAGATAGTTTAGTATATGGATACGGCGACCCAGAAAAAGGCGGTTGGGTGGAACAACTACGACGGTGGTGGATGTTGCCTGATAGTGTTGGCCATGTGTTATATAATTTGGGGGTTAGGGGCGATCGCACTCAGCAAGTCTCCCAAAGGCTAGAAATAGAATTTCGTAATCGCGGAGAAGTCCGTAACCGTGTCCCTGACTTGATTATTTTATCTGTTGGAGTTAACGACACACCTCGCTTGGGTCGTCCCCACGGTAAAAATTACACAAATTTCCCTCAATTTGAAACCCAAATCGCTACATTATTAGACCAAGCCCAACAACTTTGTCCGGTTCTTTTTGTGGGTATGGTTCCCGTTGATGAAACCAAAATGCCTTTTCTCGATTGTTTATACTACAATCACGCTGACCAATATTGCTACAAAGAAGCCACTCGCACAGCTTGTAACCAACGAGAAATACCTTATTTAGATATTTTCGACCAATGGATGGAACGCAGTGCAGATTGGCGAGAAAAACGTATTACTGCTGACGGACTCCACCCCAACACTTTAGGTTATCAAGACCTTTTAGAAGCCGTTCTCAACTGGTCAGAAATAGCAAAATATCATTGCCAAGTAGATTATCAACTAGAATTAAAAAATTCATGATTTTTAATATCATAGCCCCCTCCTCGCTTGCGGGTTGGGGGTGGGGTTCTTATAAACGCTATAAATAATGATTTCAATTCTTTAACGATATTTATTTATGACTCCCACTTTATTTGGTCGTTGGCAAACTCGATTATTATTATTAGCAACTGTCGGTGTATTAGTATCTATCCCTTTTGCTGTTGGTTTAATTGGCAACCGTCCTCATATAATTTATTTTTGGATTATTGCCTATGTTGCCATTTTTGGTTTAGGTTGGGATGTGCTTTATAACTATCTGCAAAAATTACGCTGGGATAGGGACTGGCCAGCAGCTTATCAACTTTTGGCGGGTATTTGGGAAATGGTATTTGTCTTTTGTGGAATTAAGATTTTTGGTTTTTTACCTATACCTTTGCCTAAGAATGAACTACCAATAGGAATATTTTTTCTCCATTACAGTGTTGTTTGGTTGTCTGTTTTTTTTATTTCACAAAGTTTAATCAGGGTTATTTTTCCTCGCTGGCGTTTTCGTGGTGGAGAGTGGTTTTAAAACGCAGAGGTATGAGGAGGTAAACGCAAAGGTACGCAGAGGGTTTTTTAATTTGGTGACTTGGGTTCGATGATTTTTATTCCTTGTTCTTCTTTTTCTGCAAGTTCTTTGTTTAAGTTGACCAGTTTTTCTAGAATATCGTCGTTAGTTTGAAAATCATAAGCTTGTATGACTAGTTTATCTAGTTGTTGATGTAGTTGATAAAGTTGACTGGTTGGTTCGTGAAACAATTTATTATAAAGTGTGGTAATTCCCCACTGTTTTGACTCCATTTCTTCTGTGCGGTATTGATGAAGTTCTTCGGCTTTTGTGCGTATTTTTTGCACTAATTTTATGTTGGGGATTTGGGGAAATGGAAATGTTTCAAAACAGGTATTGTGAGTGTAAGCAATACTTGCTCCTAATGTTGATTTTTGAGCGTTTATCCATTCCCGATGTACAATAGATGAAAGAATACCGAATATATAAAAATCATCAGCAGCTACAACAACAGATTTATCACCTGGTAGCCAATTTAAAGGTGCTGGAATAAATATCGCCCATTTAGAAACTCTGGGAACAACAAAGTATAATGATAGTGATGAAATAGCATTTCTCATTGCTGGTCTTTTTTCGCCATACTTCCACCAATTTATTTTTGTTACTTCTCTCCTATTATTCTCTCTTTTTGGCTTAACCTTTATTTTAATATATTCAAAAGGTAATTGATAATTATTAGCATCTTCAATACTCATATCATTAAAATCAACAATCCATCTTTCTGGTTTACCATGAGGATTTTTAGCTAAATTTGCACCCATTGAAAATAGTTTTAAAACTTCTTGATTTTTTACATCTGCTTTTATCCAAGCTGTTACCTGTTGTTCAGTAACAATAAATCCTTCACCTACCGGAATTACACCCTGAAAGCATTTATTTAGATTTGCTTGTAACCGCACAGCTTGAGAAACATCAATACTCGATTTTAAAGAAGAATTGATTTGCGAAACTAGTTGATTATCTAAATAATACTTCCCCGGTTTATTCTTACACCAATTGACAATACTTACATGAACTTTAGCAGCACCTGACCAAGGTTGTGTAGAAATTGCTTCATGAATATAACCACCATTTTGAGTAATATAATCTAAAGCAGCAATTCGGCTTTTACCTTGACTAATCGAATTAGTCGCCACTAAACCTACTCTACCTTTTTCATCAATTTTATCATGGGCTAACCGAAACCAATAAGCACAAAAATCTACATCTTTGACTTTAGGAAAATGTTTAAAAATTCTATCTACATAGTCATCATTTAAATTTATTCTTATATGTTTTCCACCTAAAAATGGTGGATTTCCTATAATAGCATCAGCCTTTACCCATTCACTAAACAAAGCATCTTGACAAACAATATTATTATCCAAACTATCCAACGGTAAAGCCGGCTCAGTTAAATTCAAATTATCAATTGCAATCTTTCGCGCAATCATTAAAGTCACCCGCGCTAATTCCACAGCAAAAGGATTTGTATCCATTCCATAAAATTGTAATGGTGTCACCAAACCCATTTGTTTTTGCATTTTCTTCTCTTCCGATTTCCGCCGCTGTTGAATTTTTTCTAACAGCAAAATCTCAATTCTTTTCAGTTCCTGATATGCAATATAGAGAAAATTACCCGAACCACAAGCAGGATCTAAAACGCGATAACTTTGCAATTCTATTTGCAGCGTAGAAAGTTCCCCAATTGTATTAGCAGCTTCAATTCTTTCTTCCCAATAGCGGCTAATAGTTGGACGAACAATTTTCATAATATCCGCTTCTGAAGTATAGTGAATGCCTCTAGCGTGACGCTCCTTTTTATCCACCGTCCCTTCAAACAAATTCCCAAAAATAGCCGGACGTACCTTACTCCAATTCTCCCGCGCTGAGACATCCAAAAAATTTAATTCTTCTCTTGTTAACTCAATTCCCTGAATTTGTGAAAATAACCCACCGTTAAAATAATCTACTCCTTGATAACGTCCCACAGGAGTTTTTCCCGGAAGATTCATTTCCCGAAATAAACCACCCAAAATATCATAAGAACTCGCTCCATTTTTGCAATCTTGCACACAAGAAACAAACATATCACGAGGTAAAAGTTTGCGTTTTTCTGCAAACATCGCTAACACACATTGCAAAATAAAACGCTGGGCTGTTAACTTTTCAATTCCTCGTTTTTCCAACTCTAATAATAATTCACCCATACGCCGTGCAGCGCGTTCTGTCACTTCAACCTGATTATTTTGGAATAGAGGAGTTTTTTGCCCTAATTCCATAAATACTAAAGCTCCTGACCGTTCTGGCAATTGCTCCAGCGTAATTTTATCTACAGGTGTATCTAACTGAATATCAAAATCAAATATCCAAAACTCATCAAAATTGCACAAAATTACATATTTAGGACGATTGGGAACCAAGCGCGTCCAATAATCAAAAGCCTGAGAATAATGTTTACTTAAATCTTCTCCGCGCTTTTTCATCTCAATTAAAACGCGAGGTTTCCACACCAAATCAGCAAAACCAGTTTTCCCCTGTTTGCTACTTTTTTTAATAGCTTCTTCGTAAGTTGCACCAGCTTCCAGCGCCCCCTCGTGTCCAAACGCCCGGAAAAATCGGTCTAAAAATGTTTGCGCTTCCTTTCGTTCCTGTCCCGTAATATGCTGCTCACAAAAACTAACAAACTTTGCTAAACTTTCCGGTGTTGCTGCTACCATTTTTATTGAAGACTTATCCTAAGTATCTGTAATAATTTCTATGTTATCTTTACAGTGTGATTTACATAAAATCAAACTACTGTAATTACAATGCTAAAACGTATAAATTATCCGCCATTTATCCTCTTAGGCATATTCCTATTTTCCCCCTTAAATACAGCCAGTGCAGAATATAAACCTGTAAAAATCGCCCAAAAACTACAGACAAAACGTGCCGCTGCGGAACAAGCATTTCAAGAAGGGATAAAACTTTATGAACAAGGAACAGCGCCATCTTTAAAACAGGCAATTGCTAAATTAGAAACAGCACTGACACTATTTCGAGAAGCTGGTGAAAAACCCTTTCGAGAAGCAGTAGTTCTCCTTCGCATAGGCTATATTTACTCATCATTGGGAGAGAAACAGAAAGCACTGGAATACTACAAACAGGCTTTGCCCATATATCGGACTGTGGGTAATAAAGAAGGAGAAGCCGCGACTCTCCATAACATTGGTAGTATCTACGACTCATGGGGACAAAGACAAGAATCACTACAATATTACAACCAGGCTGTATCTCTGTTACGGGTAGTAGGAGACAAAGCTGGAGAAGCCATTACCCTTAATAACATTGGTTTAGTCTATGACTCATTGGGAGAAAAACAGAAAGCACTGGAATACTATCATCAGGCTTTATCCATATATCAGGTTGTGAGTGACAAAAGTGGAGAAGCCACTACTCTCCATAACTTAGGCTTAGTCTATTCCTCGTTGGGAAAAAAGCAACAAGCATTAGACTACTATAATCAGTCTTTGCAACTGTTACGGGGAGTAGGTAATAAACGTGGGGAAGCCTATAGCCTTAGTAATATTGGCAGTGTTTACGATTCATTAGGAGAGAAGCAACAGGCACTTGATTACTATCACCAAGCACTCACCCTAAGACGTGCAGTGGGTGATAAAGGTGGGGAAGCCTATACTCTCAATAATCTTGGCAGCGTTTACTCTTCTTTGGGAGAGAAACAGCAGGCATTAGATTACTATAACCAAGCTTTACTCCTGTTACGAGCAGTGGGGGATAGAAGTAAAGAAGCTACTACTCTCAATAATATTGGCACTGTCTACGACTCACAGGCAGAAAAAGAGAAGGCACTAGTTTACTATAACCAAGCTTTACCTCTGTTACGAGCCGTGGGAGATAGATATGGCGAAGCCTCCACTCTACACAATATTGGCGCTGTCTATTACTCATTGAATAATAATCAGCAAGCACTAAATTACTATAATCAGTCTCTACCCTTAGCACGAGCAGTGGGCGATAAAGATGGTGAAGCTTATACTCTAACTAATCTTGGCAGTGTCTACGACTCCTTGGGAGAAAAGCAAAAAGCACTCGAATACTATCATCAGGCTTTACCCTTGAGAAGGATGATAGGAGATAGACGTGGGGAGGCTTTTACTCTTTATAATCTCGCTTACCTACAACGCAAACAGGGCAATCTTAATGAAGCCTTGATTCAAATGCAGACTGCTATCAAGATTATTGAAAATTTACGCACCAAAATTACTAATCAAGATTTACGGGCTGCTTACTTTGCCACTTTTCAAAAGTATTACAAGTTCTACATTGACTTATTAATGAAGTTGCATAAACAGCAACCATCAAAAGGTTATGATGCCCAAGCACTACAAGCTGGGGAAAGCGCCCGCGCCCGTGTCCTTTTGGAATTGCTCACAGAAGCTAATGCGGATATTAGAACTGGTGTTGATGCCAAGTTATTAGCAGCAGAACGTCAATTACAAGAACAATTGGATAGTAGTGAAAAACGCCGTATTCAATTACTAAGTGCTGAACCCACTCGTCAACAAATTCAAGCTTTAGAAACCGAAAGAACTGCACTTTTAGAACAGTACACAGAAATACAAACACAAATTCGCGCTACCAGTCCGCGCTATGCTGCCCTTACTCAACCCCAACCGTTATCACTTAAACAAATTCAGCAGGAAGTATTAGATGAGGATACTCTACTTTTAGAATATTCTCTGGGTGAAGAAGGTAGTTATCTGTGGGCAGTCAGCAAAACAGATATGACTAGTTATGAATTACCGAAAACTACCGAAATAGAAGCCGCAGTTAAGAATTTCCGTCGTGTTTTAACATCATCAACTTCGAGTCCTCAAAAAGTCAAGACAGCAGCCGCACCTGTAACCCAAATGCTGTTAGCACCAGTGGCTCAAAAATTGGGTAATAAACGCTTAGTTATTGTTGGTGATGGTGCTTTGTTATATATCCCTTTTGCTGCCCTAACAGCACCAAATTCACAGGGAAAGGAGTATCAGCCATTATTAGTCAATCACGAAATTATCAGTTTACCATCAGCTTCTACAGTCGCTATTCTGAGAAATGAACAAAAAATCAGGAAAACAGCTTCTAAGACGTTAGCAGTCATCGCAGATCCAGTTTTTACTAGTAATGATCAACGGATTACTCATAAATTACCAATATATGCAAAGTCAGAACCCCAAAATTTAAATAACAATACTTTAAGTAGAGCCGCTAGAGACGCTGGTATTGATTTTGATCGTCTGCCTTTTACCCGCACTGAAGCTAAGATGATTCTGGCGTTAGTTCCTGAAAATCAGCGGTTACAAGCATTTGATTTTGCCGCTACTCGTGATTTTGCCACAAATTTACAACTTAGTGAATATCGAATTTTACATTTTGCTACTCATGGTATCCTCAATAGTCAACAACCAGAGTTATCTGGTGTGGTGCTGTCGCTGTTTGATAATCAAGGTCAACCCCAAAATGGCTTTTTGCGTTTACATGATATTTTTAACCTCAACCTGTCAGCAGAGTTAGTAGTTCTCAGTGCCTGTAAAACTGGTTTGGGTAAGGAAATCAAGGGAGAAGGATTAATCGGCTTGACAAATGGTTTTATGTATGCTGGTAGTCCTAGGGTAGTGGTAAGTTTATGGAATGTAGATGATCAAGGTACATCTGTACTCATGCAGAAATTCTACCAAAAGATGCTGCAACAGGGTTTAAAGCCCATAGGGGCGTTACGAGCCGCACAGTTGCAGATGTTGACAGAGAAAAATAAAAATTTATGGAAACCGTATTATTGGGCTGCTTTTACTTTACAGGGTGAGTGGCGTTGAGATTCTCCGGTACAAAAACGCGGAGATTTTTGGTTTAGATAAGATAAGCAGGTGATAAGGAACAGGGTTGAAAGCCTATTTATTTATATATATCTAAGTTTTCTTATCTGCTTCATTTTCAGAAGCCTCAGCCACAGCAGCCAACCTATCCGCTGCTGCTTGCACAATTTGCGCCACTTGACTCAGAGGCATATGCTGAATTTGCCTCAAAATCAAACTTAAATCTGAAGTTTCTTGTATTGGCTTACCATTTAAACAGCTGAGTAACTCCTCTAGTGTATAACCAGCTCTCACTGCAATTTTCGCCAAATATTCTGTATCTGGCACATTTACACCTTTTTCCCACAACTGAACAGCAGTAGCAGAAACGCCCAAGAGCTTGCCAAATCCCCTCTGACTCATGGAGCCACGAGCAAGTTTGATTATTTCAATCAGTTTTTCTCTGCTTTCGATTTTCACTGCTTATGTAGCTACTCAACTGGATTTATAAGTTTAGTGAGCAAACTCTACAATTTAACTTTTTTATTGACAGGTTTACTTGTAACTGATATTATGGATTGATAGTTATTAATCTAAAAGTTTTATTTGAATTGTGAGATAACACTAATAGATTTTTCGGCATTACTACCAATCATTTAAACGGTGCATCATGTTTCTTCAGTCACGTTCAACTACCAAATATCGCCGCAAAGGTAAAAACCTAATTAGCGCTAATCAAATTAAACCAGAAAATTGGCACATTTCGGAAGCCGAGGCGAAAAAAGCTCTACAAGCCAAAGGCTACAATGTCAAGCAAATCAAAAAAATCTACTGCCTTAAGTATCAGGTGTCTATTTCCTACTGGGATAATCAAGGCAACGTTTGCAGCAGTTTTTTCAGCTATCGCATTTTTACCCGTTGGCACAAAGAAGTAGAAAAGTTAATTAACAACTGCCAAAACCTCAAGGTATGGACAAGATTAAACCACATCATGGGCTATGAATTCGCTTGTTACTATTACCTAAGTGAGATAGAAGACACTCTACAGCAGGCATTAGAAAACCGCCTGGATGTATTACAAGAAACATCTGAACAAGCGGTTTTTCAGGTTATTTAAGAGGTAATATTAGCTACCAGAGGTGGCTAATTCTGCTAAACGCTCTTGCTGGTCTTGAGATATACAAGATTGAATCACAGTTTCTAAATCGCCTTCCAGAACAGGGTTTAGTGTGTAATTTTGCCCTAAGCGATGATCGGTAACTCGACTATCTTTATAGTTATAAGTGCGAATTTTTTCAGAACGGGAACCTGTACCAACTTGCGATCGCCTCATAGAAGTGACAGCCTCTTGTTGTTCCCGTAACTTCATTTCATACAATTTCGCCCGCAAAATTTGCATCGCCCGTTCTTTATTTTGCAACTGGCTGCGTTCTTCTGTACAAAAAATTCTAATTCCCGTGGGTTTGTGGAACAAGTCAGCGGCTGTTTCCACCTTGTTGACGTTTTGTCCACCAGCACCACCAGAACGGGCGGTACTCATTTCAATATCTTTCGGGTCAATATGAATTTCCACATCATCCACTTCTGGCATAATGGCGATAGTAGCTGTAGAAGTGTGAACCCTTCCCCCAGCTTCCGTGGCTGGTACGCGCTGCACCCGATGCACTCCAGCTTCAAACTTCAGCTTGCTGTAAACGCTGTCGCCTTGAATTTCCAGAATCACCTCTTTGAAGCCACCCATTTCACCCAGAGATTCACTGACTAGCTTCACTTTCCAACCCTGAGTATCAGCATAGCGGGAATACATTCGCAGTAAATCCCCAGCCCAAATACTTGCTTCATCGCCACCAGTACCAGCGCGAATTTCCAACATGATGTTTTTATCATCATTGGGGTCACGGGGTAGCAGCAACACCTTCAAGCGGATTTCCAGGTATTCAAGCTTTTCTACTAGCTCATTAACTTCCAAAGCTGCCATTTCTTGCAACTCAGGATCGCTATTTGCCTCTTTCAGTACCTGACGCGCCCCTACCAATTCATCCTGAGCGGTTTTCCAAATTTCATAGGTATTGACTACCTCTTCCAAAGAAGAACGAGACTTGGCAATTTTTTGATACTCATCGGGGTTTTTAGTGGTATCAGGGTCGCCCAGGCGACGTGTTAATTCATGAAAGGTTTGTTCAACAGATTTCAGTTTCTCCAGCAGGTATGATTCAGCCATGATCAGGGCAACGCTCCTTAAAAAATAACTAGTGTGGCTTTCTGCATTAAATGACAATCGACCCTGCATCTATGTAGGGTCGTCGTTAATAGCTACAGCCAACCAGCTACTTTTTATCTTGGTCGTCGCCAGAGGTTTGAGTACTGCTCATACCGTATTTGCGGAGGAAGCGTTCAACTCGACCCTCAGCATCAATCATCTTCTGAGTACCAGTGTAAAAAGGGTGGTTTCCAGACCAAACGTCTACGTGTAGTTCAGGCTTGGTAGAACCGACGGTCATCACAACTTGACCGTTACAGTAGACCTTAGCCTCTGGATACCACTGGGGATGAATATCAGATTTAGCCATTGTTCCTTTTGTGGTGAATCTAAATAAATTATAACTGGGACTGGGGACTGGGGACTGGGGATTGGGGATATGGAAAAATTTGAATAACCTTCTGCCTTCTGCCTTCTGCCTCCTGCCTCCTGCCTCCTGCCTTCTGTCTTACCGCTTGGAATACTGAGGAGCTTTCCGAGCTTTGTGTAAACCGTATTTTTTCCGTTCTTTAGCTCGTGGGTCACGAGTTAAGTAGCCTTCGGTTTTCAAAGGTGGACGGTTATCTGGGTCTAATTGGCACAAAGCACGAGCCACACCCAAGCGAATAGAATCTGCTTGTCCTGTCAAACCGCCGCCTACGGCCTTGACCAAAATGTCATATTCGTTTTCAAGTCCCAAAGTTTCCAAGGGCGCTTTGATGACTCCCAGGTAATTGGCGTTGAATTGGAAGTACAACACTCCATCTTTGCCATTCACAATCAACTTGCCTTCACCTGGAACTAGGCGTACACTGGCGACTGCGGACTTACGACGGCCAGTACCCCAGTATACGGCGCGACCACTATTGGCTTCTACTGCGACCATTAATTTTCTCCAGGAATTGTACTAATGTTTAATTCTTTGGGTTGTTGAGCCTCATGGGGATGAGTAGGCCCAGCGTATACTTTCAGTTTGGTAAACAACTGCTTACCCAAGCTATTTTTAGGCAACATACCTTTAACAGCGTGTTCTAAAATCCGTTCTGGTAGGCGCTGTTGCAGCTTGGCGAAGGTTTCTGTCTTCATCCCGCCGGGACGACCAGAATGGCGACGGTAGAGTTTTTGGGTACGTTTTTTGCCTGTAACTGCTACTTTTTCGGCGTTGATGACAACAACGAAATCACCTGTGTCCATGTGAGGGGTGTATTCAGCTTTTCTTTTCCCTCTCAAGACCATAGCGATTTCGCTGGCCAGGCGACCAAGGCGTTTATCGGTGGCATCTACTACGTACCACTCACGCTCAAGGGATGCTTGAGGAGGAAGGTATGTTTTACTACTCATTGTTATTTGTCCTTTGTTTTTGTTCTTGGTCAGTTGTCAGTTGTGCTAATGACTAATGACTAATAACCAAACACTAAATATGGTTGGGTGTCGTACCAAATTTCCGGGGGAAAGGGAAAATCGGGATAGCCTACTCGTAACAAGCATAAACCTTGGGGAGGCGCGGCGTATTTTACTTCTTCCCGGCGTTCTTCTTTCCAGATTTCAGTAAAGTTAGCCAGCGTCCTTTGTCCAGAACCTACTTGTACGAGCATTCCTAACAACAGGCGTACCATGCCATATAAGAATCCATTAGCCTGAATTTCAATATGGATAAAAGACCCATTGCGACGACACTCTGCTGCTTGTACCTCTACCCAAGAATGCGATCGCGCTGACCCAGCTCGATGAAAGGCGGCTAAATGATGTTTTCCCAGCAGCGGTTCGAGGGCAGCTTGGATTAAGGATTCATCCAGGGGTGCATAATAATAATGCCAACTGAAACGGTTCACGAACAAGTTCGGTAGAGCCTCAGTGTAGATTGTGTAGCGATACCGTCGAGAGTCTGCACTAAAGCGAGCGTGCCAACGGTCGCTTACACCCGCCGAAGCCCTAATTAATATATCCGGGGGCAGATAGCTGTTCAGAACTGTTGCCCATTTGTGAGCCGGGATTAAACCTGTAGCATCAAAATGGGCTACTTGTGCAGCGGCGTGAACTCCGGCATCGGTTCTCCCTGCGCCGTGAAGTGTCACATGATACCCCAGAATAGTAGCTATAGCTGTTTCTATTTCTTCCTGGACGGTTCGCTGGCGTGATTGCCGTTGCCAGCCATGAAACTGAGTACCTAAGTACTGAATGACCAAGGCTACTCGATGAGTTGCTGTAGGCTCGCGGCTATCTAACATATCAATCAATTTTAGATTTGTGATTTTAGATTTAATCCAAAATCCAAAATCCAAAATCCAAAATATGGTTACACCAGTTCAATGATTGCCATTTCCGCATTGTCACCGCGACGGGGTACTGTATGCAGGATACGAGTATAACCCCCTTGACGGTTGGCATAGCGAGTAGGAGCTTGCTCAAATAGAGCATGAACCAATGTTTTGTCAAAAATGTAGCCTAGAGCTTCTCGACGTGCTGCTAAGGAGCCATTTTTGGCGAGGGTAATCATTTTATCCACTTCACTTCGCAAGACTTTAGCGCGGATTAAAGTGGTGGTGATTCGACCATGACGAATGACTTCGGTGGTTAGCGATCGCAACAGGGCGCGGCGCTGGTCTGCTGGTTTACTGAGTTTTTTGACTCGACAACGGTGACGCATAATAATGCACTGTGAATTATTAAATGTGAAAAGTTAAGCGTGCTTAGAGCCTCTTTCTTGGGGTAAAGTTATTCCTAAACGTCGCTGTAAAGCTTCTACTACTTCTTCTGCGGACTTCTGACCGAAGTTTTTAATTTCTAGTAGGTCTTCTTGGGTGTAATCCAACAAGTCTGCCACAGAGTTAACTTGAGCTCGTTTGAGACAGTTATATGCCCGTACAGAAAGTTGCAACTCTTCAATCGGAATCTGAGCAGTTGGGTCATCTGGGATATCTGAACCTGTATCAGTTGGTTCCAGGGAGATATCTTTCAATGGGTTAAATAAATCTACCAAAATTCCAGCTGCCGAAGATAGTGCTTCTTGAGGAGAAAGACTACCATTTGTCCAAACTTCTAATAGTAGTCTGTCTTTAAGCGATCCATCTCCACGAGCTTCTTCAACGCTATAGTTGACTTTTCGCACTGGCATAAATACCGAGTCGATTTGTAGAAAGTCTAAAGATGTGGCTTCTTCCCTTCCTCTCTCGACAGTGCGATATCCTTTGCCTCGTTCAATCCGAAATTCCATTTCCAGTTTGCCGCCATCTGCTAATGTAGCTACATACTGGGTGGGATCAATAACTTCTACTTCACTGGGTAAATCAAAATGTGCCGCAGTGACTATTACTGGACCGTTAACGAGTAACCGACCAATCTGAGGTTGAGAGGAATAACTTTTGAGAATGACTTCCTTCATTCGCATGAGGATTTCCAGCACGTCTTCCCGCACACCTGGAACTGTGGCAAACTCGTGGCTAACCCCAGCAATCCGCACGGCTGTAACCGCCGTACCCTCTAGATTGGACAGTAAAACCCGCCGCAACGCGTTGCCAACTGTTGTTCCTTGACCGCGCTCTAGAGGTTCCAGAACAAATTTACTGTAATGGCTTCGACTTTCCTCAGTATTAGATTCTACACATTCAATTTGAAACTGCGCCACGGAGTAGCCTCCCTTTTTAAGGTGCTGCTAGAAGGCAAATTAATTGCCTCTCGAATTTACTTTCTGACCTGAGATTTGATTGAGGCTGATCAAACTAAGAACATCTAGAAGTTGTCAAGTTTGATGCTCCAATTTAACCCACAGGCGCTGATAATATTTTGGCTGAACCAAAATGCGATCAGTCCTGCCTGTGAGAATACCTGACTTGCTGCTTCCGTCACCTCATGGTTCTGAAGTTGACAAGCATTGACTGTGCTTTGGCAGTTCACACTTTATCCACTCCAGATGAGATTACAAGCGATTGTCATTCTTATGTCGCTTTTTGTCTGAGCTTGATTACCAAGTTTTGTTTAAACTCGACGGCGCTTAGGCGGACGACAACCATTGTGAGGAATCGGGGTAATATCCCGAATCAGCGTAATTTCCAATCCTGCTCCTTGAAGTGCGCGGATGGCAGTTTCTCTACCTGCTCCAGGTCCGCTGACCATAACTTCAATTTGGCGCATTCCTTGATCGATGGCTCTACGGGCTGCACTTTCAGCGGCTGTTTGTGCTGCAAAAGGTGTTCCCTTTTTTGCCCCTTTAAATCCACTAGAACCAGCGCTTGCCCAGGAGATGACATCTCCATTTTGATCTGTAATAGAGACAATGCTATTGTTAAAAGTAGATTGGATGTAGGCAATCCCGTTGGGTACGTTCCGTTTCTGCTTTTTGCTCCCGGATTTTTTAGTTGGTTGTCTGGCCATATTTGTTTGGTTAATTTAAGGTAAAGCTTGCTTCCATTAGCAAGTGCTGAAAAATTATTTGCCAGGCGCTTTTTTCTTACCAGCTACTGTCTGCCTTCTACCACGTCTGGTTCTAGCATTGGTGCGGGTTCTTTGCCCTCTGACGGGTAATCCCATCCGATGGCGACGACCTCTGTAAGAGCCTATATCAACTAGACGCTTAATGTTCATCGCTTCTAAGCGTCGCAAGTCACCTTCCACCTGATAGTTGCTTTCTATTTCTCCCCGCAGGGCGGCAACATCAGCATCACTCAAGTCTTTAACGCGGGTGTCTGGGTTCACACCAGTCGCTGCTAATATCTCTTGCGACCTTGATAATCCAATTCCGTAAATGTAAGTCAGACCAATTTCGACGCGTTTGTCGCGTGGAAGGTCTACTCCGGAGATCCGTGCCACAATTAATCTCTCCCTATTCTTTTGGTAATCGCAGTTGGCAAAACGTGATTAATCGCGTCTTTTAGTTTTGATGGTGATTTGATATGATACCAAGCTCTTGTAGTCAGAGCGCTATCCTTGACGTTGTTTGTGCTTGGGGTTAACACAAATCACCATGACGCGACCACGGCGTTTGATCACGTTACATTTTTCACAAATTTTCTTGACTGAAGCTCTGACTTTCATGCCTTTTCTAATTGACTCCAAATAGTAAATTATAGCATTTCTAGAGAAAATAATTCAGTTAAGTAACTGGGTAAACCCCAAAAAAAGCTGATTTATGGTAAAATTTTCTACATATATTTACTTTTTCCGCAATCTATAGGTAATTCTGCCTTTTGTTAAGTCATAGGGCGTTAACTCCACCTTAACGCGATCACCGGGTAAAATTTTGATGTAATTACGGCGAATTTTGCCAGAAATGTGAGCTAATACGTTAAATCCATTGTCTAGGTCAACACGAAACATTGCATTGGGCAATGACTCGGTGACAGTACCTTCCATTTCAATCAAATCTTGCTTAGACAATTTGTTTTTTCCTCAACTCAACAATCTCCTGTGACCAAGCAGTACTTTCATCTGCACAAGAACACAATTTGAGAAATATATCAACAGTTTATTAATATATCTTAGCTAAAAGGTAACAGAGACTGGGATCTGGGGACTGGGAAAATTGCTCCCCCTGCTTCCCCTACCTCCCGGTCATTCTTAAGCAGCTATGAGATTTTTCAATGAGTCAGTGACTTCTGCTTGGGACTGATTGCCATCAACCGTTAGAAGTTTTTGGCGATCGCTGTAATAATCGATCAGGGGTGCAGTTTCCTGCCGATAAACCTCTAAACGACGACGAATAACTTCTTCGTTATCGTCTTTTCTTCCTCTTCCGAGCAAGCGGGTAATAACAACGTCGTCTGGTGCATCCAAATTAACTACCCTTTCACCATCCTGGCCTATCTTTTGCAGTAATTCTGCCAAAAAAGTGGCTTGGGTTACTTTACGAGGAAAGCCGTCAAGAATCCAACCTGTTTTTGTATCTGGTCGATTAAGACGCTCTTCTACTAGATCCTGAACAAGTTGATCAGGTACTAACTCACCCTTATCCATGTAGCTTTGTGCTTTTATGCCCAAAGGTGTTTGGTCTTTGATGGCTTGCCGTAATATATCACCAGTAGAAATATGGGGAATCTTCAAGAATTCAGCCAAGGTTATTGCCTGAGTCCCTTTACCAGCACCTGGTGGTCCCAAGAAGATTAAGCGAGTCACTATTATTTCACCATTCCTTCATAGCGCTGAGAAATTACATAAGTTTGGACTTGTTTGGCCGTCTCAATGGCTACACCCACGAGAATTAACAGAGATGTAGCACCCAGTCCCTTAAAAGTTGGCACTTTCAAAGCACTTTCTACGGCTGTGGGAATAATTGCCACCAAGCCTAAAAAGATCGCACCCAAAAAAGTGAGTCTATTAGTTACACGCTCAATGTACTCACTTGTAGCTTTACCTGGACGAATCCCAGGAATACTAGAACCCATTTTTTTCAAATTCTGAGCTACATCTACAGGGTTGAGAATCAACGAAGAATAGAAGTAACTAAAGAAAACAATGGAAGTTAAATAAACTAGAGCGTATACCCAAGGTGCAGAGCCACCAGGACTCAAATAGGTGTTAACAATGGTTGCTAATTCTGGGTTTTTTGTGAAATTTGCAATTAAGAGTGGCAAACTTAGGATTGCTGCCGCAAAAATAATCGGCATGACACCGCCAGAATTGAGGCGTAGGGGTAAATAACTACGCTGTTCTGCCAAAACCCGTCTACCAACTTGGCGACGAGCAGAAATAATAGGTATACGACGCATACCTTCTTGCACAAAGACAATCCCTACGATTGTTAGCAAGAATACTAATACTAGAACGATGACGCGACCGACGATTTCCCGTCCACCAACTTGTACTAAGTCAATGGTGTCGCCCAAAGATTTGGGTAGAGAAGCAACAATGTTAACAAAAATCAACAATGATGCACCGTTACCAATACCACGTTCTGTAATTAGTTCTGATGCCCACATGACAAACATAGAACCGGCCGTTAGAGCAATTGCCGTTTCCGCTACAAATAGTGGTCCTGGGTTTAAGGCAAATTGCTGTAGAAATAATGCCGAAAAAGCGACACTTTGTATAATTGCCCAAACGACAGTTACATAGCGGGTGATTTGGGATATTTTGCGCCGACCTGCCTCACCTTCATTTTTCTGTAAATTTTCTAAAGAAGGAAGTGCTGTGGTTAGCAATTGGATGATAATGGACGCATTGATGAAAGGTAAAATCCCTAAAGCAAAGACACCTAGGGTAGATAATCCCCGCCCAGAAAATATATCCAATAAACCAAATACGGAATTATTGCCCGAAATTGCCTCAGCAAACCTAACTCTATTAATTCCTGGTATGGGCAAAAAGATTCCCAGGCGAACCAAAATTAAAATACCGACGGTAACAAGCAGCCTACCTCTGAGTCCGGCGGCTTGGGCCATCTGCATAAAAGTTTCTTGAGCCGTTGGGGCTTTATCTCGACTGATCATAGAGTGCTACCTTTATAGTGAACCAGGCGCGCTGATGCGAGTTCGCTAGCTTTAAATTGCGCTTTCTTGGCTCAGGTTAAGACTTCACAACTCCCACCAGCGGCCTCAATTTTGATCCGGGCTTGTCCTGTGAAAGCTGCTGCTTGCACCTTGAGCGGAATGCTCAATTCCCCATTACCCAGAATCTTCAATGGACCCTTAGCAGCCGTAAGTATACCTGCTTCTCTTAAGGAAGCTAAAGTTACTTCAGTGTTTGCAGGTAAGGAGGCTAACTTCTCTACATTAATCGTAGTGTAAATTTTACGATTAACAATTGGAAAGCCTTTGAGCTTGGGTAAGCGGCGGTACAATGGTTGTTGACCACCTTCAAAACCAGGTCTAGTTCCGCTACCGGAGCGAGATTTTTGACCCCGCATACCTAAACCTGCACTAGCGCCTTGTCCGGCAGAAATACCTCTACCTACACGCTTACGGCGTTTTTTCGAGCCTTTTTGAGGCTTAACATCGTTGAGTCTCATGATGTAATTAGTAGTTTTTTAAACTAATACTTAGTAAGAAGGTCATCTACTAGATGTAGAGATTCTCAATAGCAATACCCCGATCCTCAGCGACTTCAGCAAAGGTTCGCAGTGTAGATAGGGCATTAACTGCAGCTCTAGCATTGTTGAGAGGATTGTTGGAGCCGAGTTGCTTGGCGAGAACGTTGCGAACTCCTGCTAACTCTAATACAGTCCGTACTGCTCCCCCAGCAATTACCCCTGTACCTGGAGCTGCTGGTCGCATCATCACCTTAGCACCGCCACCAACGCCATCAATGGGATGGGGAATAGAATTGGATTTGGTAATAGGGATATCAATCAGATGTTTTTTACCGTCGGCAACGCCTTTTTTCACGGCACCAATTACATCTGAGGCTTTACCTACTCCCACGCCAACTTGACCGCGTTCGTTACCAACGACCACAATCGCCCGGAAGCTAAGTTTTTTACCACCTTTAACGACTTTACTCACTCGTCGGATCTGAATAACTCGCTCTTGCCAAGTGGTTTCTTCTTTTTTGGCACGTTTTGTTCTACTTTTACGCTCTGTTGCCATAATTAATGCTCTGGTGAACGTCAGTTGTGAGTCAGTGCGATTTTGGGGATTTACCCCATAAGCATCTGACGTATGCCTAGGACACGCTGTGCAAACGCGTAGTGTCTCTATCAGAGATACGCGAAGGTTCAGTTGTCAATTGTCAATTGTCAATTGTCAATTGTCATTTGTCATTTGTCTTAATAGCTAATGACTCCTGACCAATGACTCATGACTCATGATTTTAGAAATCTAAACCAGCCTCCCGTGCTGCTTCAGCTAGTGCTTTGATGCGTCCGTGATAAAGGTTGCCACCACGATCAAAAACCACTTTAGTAATACCCTTTTCCAGTGATCGCACTGCTATCAACTTACCAACTTGCGCTGATGCATTGCAGTTCGACCCAGAAGCTAAACTAGATTTCAACTCTGGTTCTAAAGTTGATGCTGCTACAAGGGTTTGATGCTGTGTATCATCAATGATCTGAACATAAATATGTTCATTAGAACGGAATACAGCTAGCCTGGGACGTTCTGATGAACCACTAACTTTGCCGCGAACGCGTCGATGGCGACGCTGTTTTGATTCTCTACGAGTAAGTTTCATGTTTACTTCTTACCACTCTTACCAGTCTTACCAGCTTTCCGTCTGACCACTTCTCCGGCATAGCGAATACCTTTACCTTTATAAGGTTCTGGTGGACGAACGGCACGAATTTTAGCTGCTGTGTTGCCTACAATTTCTTTGTCATAGCCACTAACTATGACATTAGTAGTACCTTCGACTGCAAACTGAATTCCATCTGGTGGTTCTATTTGCACTTGATGGCTGTAACCCATATTTAAAACTAGGTTACGACCTTGAACTTGGGCGCGGTAACCTACCCCTTGAATTTCCAAGCGGCGTTGAAAACCTTGAGAAACTCCTTCAACCATGTTGGCAACTAAAGTCCGGCTTAAACCGTGTAGTTGCCTAGAGGTACGGGTTTCATCCCGACGTGTTACTAGTAATGTTTCTCCTTCTTGGGAGACTGTAACATTAGCAGGTAGAATCCGTGAAAGTTCTCCTTTTGGACCTTTGATGACTACACTAGTGCCATCAATCGCCACTTGTACTTTGGCGGGAACAGTAATTGGACGTTTACCAATTCGAGACATGATTTTTTGTCAGTTGTTCAGTTGTCAGTTCTGAGACAGCGCCCAGAACAGGGGGTTTCCCCCATGTAGGTGGAGTCATTCCGTCTTGGGTGCGATTTAGGTATCATCAGTGATGGTCAGTCGTCAGTTTTAGGTTGAACTGAACTATTGACGTTCGTAAATGCGTGCCGGAGGCACTTGACGACTACCAAACGTAGCAAAGCACTTCACCACCTAAATTCTGACGGCGTGCTTCGCGGTCAGTCATAATACCACTGGATGTGGAAATAATAGCGATACCAATACCACCTAATACTCTGGGTAATTCTTTTCGATTAGAGTAAACTCGCAAACCAGGTTTGCTCACCCGCTTTAAGGCGGTGATTAGGGGTTGGCGATTTTTGCCTTTGTATTTTAGGGAAATCACCAGATTGAGTTTTACCCCTTCTCCTGATTCTTCGAATTCAGCAATAAAGCCTTCGTTCTGTAGAACTTTAGCAATATTACGAGTCATTTTTGTTGCTGGCACTTGTGTAGTTTGATGCCTTGCCAGATTAGCATTGCGGATGCGCGTCAGCATATCTGCAATTGTGTCGTTAGCCGCCATCGTTCCCTCTTTAGATGAACTTATTGATCGCGAAAGGGCATTCCCATTTCTTTAAGTAAAGCACGACCCTCTTCGTCATTTTTTGCTGTGGTGATGATAGAAATATCGAGACCACGGATTTGATCGATGCTGTCGTACTCGACTTCTGGAAAAATTAGCTGTTCTCTTACACCCAGAGTGTAGTTGCCTCGTCCGTCAAAACTTTTAGGACTAACGCCGCGAAAGTCGCGTATTCTGGGCAAGGAAAGGCTAACAAGTCGGTCAAGAAAGGCATACATCCGTTCGCCTCTCAGAGTCACCATGATACCAACAGGCATACCTTGACGAATTTTGAAGCCAGCGATCGCCTTTTTTGCCCTTGTCACTACTGGCTTTTGCCCAGTTATTAGTGCAATTTCGTTTAAAGACGCTTCTAATGCTTTAGCATTCTGAGCAGCTTCTCCCAAACCTCTATTAATAGTTATTTTTACTACCTTCGGCACTTGATGCACGTTGGTGTATTGAAACTGATTAATCAGTTTGGGAACAATTGTCTCTTGGTATAAGTTTTTGAGTCTGGTTGTCGCCATAGTTGTTTGTCCTTATTATCCCTGGGCTTTGTCAGGGTCGCTGCGCTCCAATTAAAAATTAAAAATTCCAAATTAACAAGTTGAAACTATTGATTTTTAATTGTTGAGGATCTCGCCTGTTTTTTTGAGCATTCTGACTTTCTTACCTTCGGAGGTGAAAGTGTAGCAGACGCGACTGGCGACATTTTGCTTGGTGGAATAGAGCATCACGTTAGAGCTATGAATTGGGAATTCTTGGGTGATAATCTGCCCGGATTCCCCTTCTTGCTGAGGTTTAACGTGTTTGGTTTTAATATTCACACCTTTGATAAGAACTTTACTCAGTTGGGGTAGTGCTTTGATCACTTCACCAACTTTACCCTTATCTTTACCAGCAATCACTTGTACAGTGTCGCCGGTTTTAACGTGCATTTTGTGGAAAACTTTGGGTTGGGGCTTTGCCATTACAGCACCTCTGGAGCCAGAGAAACAATTTTAGTGAAATTTTTATCGCGTAATTCCCGTGCCACTGGTCCAAAGACCCGTGTACCTCTGGGATTACCATCTTTGTTAATGATCACTGCGGCGTTGTCATCAAAACGAATGCTCATACCGCTATCTCTATTTATACTTTTTCTAGTACGAACAATGACAGCTTCTACAACATCAGACTTTTTTACAGCCATGTTGGGTGTGGATTCTTTGACAACGGCGATAATTTTATCGCCCACGCCACCGTAACGGCGGTTACCTGCACCTAATACGCGGATGCACATTAGCTTTTTGGCACCGCTATTATCTGCGACATTCAGGTAGGTTTGGGGTTGAATCACAATCGGTCTCCCTTAGGAAGTTTGTGGCTTTTGAACAACTATTAAGTTGTAGATTTAGTGTTGAGGATTTCTGTGATTTGCCAGCGTTTGGTTTTACTCAGAGGTCTAGTTTCCTGAATGCGGACGCGATCGCCCACTTTGCAGTTATTTTCCTCATCGTGGACTTTATATCGCTGAGTTTTAACTACAATTTTGCCGTACTTGGGATGAGGAGCGCGGTTTTCTACAGCCACTACCACCGTTTTTTGCATTTTGTCGCTCACTACCAAGCCAACTCGTTCTTTGACTGCCATAATCTCCTACTTTTCTTCTTTAGTCGGCTGACTTGCTGCCCGTTGGCGTTCTCCCTCTACTGTGAGTAATTGGGACAAGCGATGGCGAGCGTGTCTGAACTGGTGAGGTTTCTCTAGTTGTCTAGTGGCTTTCTGCAAGCGCAGCTGAAAAAGTTGCCTTTTTACAGCAATAATTTCCTCAGCCAGCTTTTCGTCACTCAATTCTCTAGCTTCTGAAACTTTGGGAAGAGGCATAACCTACTCCTGCTCCTGTGGTTGAGAGCGTACAATAAACTTAGTTTTAATCGGTAGCTTGTAATCAGCCAAGCGCATGGCTTCACGGGCTATCTCTTCGGAAACACCAGCGATTTCAAATAAAATTCGGCCTGGTTTAACTACAGCCACCCAAAATTCTGGGTTCCCTTTACCGGAACCCATCCGGGTTTCAGCGGGACGCATGGTTACGGGTTTATCAGGGAAAATCCGAATCCAGATTTTACCACCCCGGCGAATATAACGAGTCATCGCCCGACGGGAAGCTTCGATTTGCCGGGAGGTAATCCATGCTGGTTCTTGTGCTTGGAGGGCAAAATCTCCAAAGTTGAGGGTGCTGCCACGGCTTGCTAGACCCTCCATTCTTCCGCGTTGTTGTTTGCGGAATTTAGTTCTTCTAGGACTTAACATGATTTGTCGGTTGTCAGTTGTCAGTTGTCAGTTGTCAGTTGTCAGTTGTCAGCTTGTTTTACCACTGACTACTGACTATTGACTATCCTTCATTTGAGCGGTCTTCAAACTGCTGGCGACGACGCTGTTGTTGACGGCGACGAGGATCACGATCGCGGTCTCGATCACGTGTTGCTGGTGGAGGTGGAGTTTCTTCCTGTCCAGGAATAATTTCTCCCTTAAATACCCAAACTTTGATGCCCAAAATGCCGTAAACAGTTTGCGCTGTGCAGTAAGAGTAGTCAATATCAGCCCGTAAGGTATGTAAAGGTACTCTACCCTCCCGTGTCCACTCTGTCCGGGCAATTTCTGCACCGTTAAGCCGACCACTGACTTGAATTTTAATTCCTTGTACACCAGCCCTTTGAGCGCGCTGAATAGATTGACGCACTACCCGACGGAAGGAAACGCGGCGTTCTAATTGTTGAGCAATGTATTCAGCAATCAGATAGGCATCAGCATCAACTCGTTGAACTTCAACTACGTTAATGCGAATTTGGCGGTTGCTCCCCAACATTTCTTGGAGTCCGGTTCGCAATGATTCTATACCTTGTCCACCGCGACCTACAACCACACCTGGTCTAGCCGTCCGAACTTCTAGGTCGATTTGGTCAGCTTTGCGCTCAATCCGTACTTCGGAAATTCCGGCGTTGTTTTGAGCGTATCTACCCAGTTTTTGTTCTATGTACTTACGGAGTTTGTGGTCTTCTTGTAATAGTTCTGGATAACGGTCAGGAACGGCAAACCAACGGGATTGATGTTCTTGAGTAATACCCAGACGAAAACCGACTGGATGAATTTTCTGTCCCACAAATGCTTCCTCTAAAATTTCTTACTGTACGCAATTGCTTGTCTCTATTGCTTATTTAGCAGCCGTGCCTGCGCCCACAGCTACAGTAATATGACAGGTTGGTTTGCGAATTTGGTAAGCTCGACCCTGCGCTCTGGGTTGGAACCGTTTCAGCACAGGACCTTGGTCGGCATATGCCTGAGTAATCACTAGTTCGGCTCTATCAAGCCCTTCGTTGTGTTCAGCATTAGCGGCAGCACTTCTGAGTACTTTCAATACTGGATCACAAGCTCGATAGGGCATGAATTCTAGGATAATTAAGGCTTCTCGGTATGAGCGACCTCGGATTTGGTCGAGTACACGACGGACTTTGTAGGCAGAAATGCGGATATAACGAGCGATCGCTTTAACTTCTGTAGTATCAGTTGCCATAATTTTCTCCATCTTTATCAATTAAAAATTTAAATTTAAAAATTAAAAATGAACAACTTCAATTTTTTAATTTTTAATTCTGAATTTTTAATTGATTATCTGCCTGATTTTTTGTCACTTTTACCATGACCTCTGTAGGTACGTGTTGGGGCAAATTCTCCCAACTTATGACCTACCATCTGTTCATTTACAAACACTGGAACGTGTTGTCTTCCGTTGTGAACAGCTATTGTATGGCCTACCATCATAGGTAAAATTGTCGAGGCTCTTGACCAAGTTTTGATCACTTGCTTTTCATTTTTTGCGTTCAGCTTTTCCAGCTTACTGAGCAAATGATCGGCAACGAAAGGACCTTTTTTTAGAGAACGACCCATAATTAGATTTTGGATTTTGGATTTTGGATTTTGAATTTCTAATTTTGGATTTTGGATAATTAAGGTGTCTGATCAGGCTTCAAAAACTTTGAATGCTTAAAAACAGACCCCATCTAAAATCCAAAATTTAAAACCTAAAATTCTAGGACTGACGACCGCCACGTCCACGTTTAGAAGATTTACGACGACGACGTACAATTAATTTTGTACTCGCTTTCTTGCGATTACGTGTCTTTGCACCCAAAGTAGGTTTACCCCAAGGTGTCACAGGACCCGATCTACCGATGGGCGCTCTACCTTCACCACCACCATGTGGGTGGTCTACCGGGTTCATGACGCTACCTCTGACCTTGGGACGACGACCTTTCCAGCGATTTCGTCCGGCTTTACCAGCACTGAGGTTTCTCGCGTCGGTATTCCCTACTTGTCCAATGGTGGCGTAGCATTCACGGCGAATCAGGCGCACTTCACCAGAAGGTAGCTTGAGAGTGACATAATTACCCTCTTTTGCCGCAACTTCGGCTTTTGCACCAGCAGCACGCACGATTTGACCACCTTTACCTGGAGTCATTTCGACGTTGTGAACTGTAGTACCTAAAGGAATTCTAGACAGAGGTAAGGCATTACCATCTTCAAACGGAGCTTCAGCGCCAGCAATAATTGTTGCGCCAACTTTCAATCCATTAGGATGTAAAATATACCGTTTTTCGCCATCTGCGTACAACACCAGAGCGATGCGCGCATTGCGGTTAGGATCGTATTCAATTGCTGTGACTGTAGCAGCAATATCCCGTTTATCTCTCTTAAAGTCGATAATCCGGTAAAGTTGTTTGTGGCCGCCACCCCGACGACGGCTGGTTATCCGCCCTTGATTGTTCCGTCCTTTGGGACGGTGTACTGACTCAGTTAGTGATTTTTCTGGCTCAGTTTTGGTAATTTCCGCGAAGTCGGAGACTATAACTTGGCGAGTACTGGGGGTATAAGGGCGATAAGAACGAGTACCCATAAATAGTTTTGGATTTCGGATTTTCGATTTTGGATTCAGAATTTTTTGAATTTCGATTTCCGATTTTTAATTGTTTCGTGGCAATTATTTATTAACTAGCCCAATCTAAAATCTAAAATCTAAAATCTAAAATTCTTATACTTCTGGGAATAGAACTTGTCTAATTTTCTCTTCATCCCCAGGTGCAACGGTAACAATAGCTTTCTTGTATTGAGGCTTGTAACCGATAAATTTACCGACACGACGCTGTTTGCGTGGTGGTAATGAGGTATTGACTTTTACAACTTTGACTTGAAATAAGTCTTCAATTGCAGCTTTAATTTCTGGCTTACTTGATTTTGGAGTTACTTCAAAAGTGTATTTATTTTGCTCCATCAGAATGGTCGCTTTTTCGGTGAGAATAGGGCGACGCACTAAGTCAGCAAGGTTGCGGGGGTCAAAGTTAGGCACTGTAGACCTCCTGAATTTTTTCTAAAGCTGATGATGTAACTACAACTTTGTCAGCGTGCAGTAAATCGTAAACATTTAATTGATCAGCGGCAATTAGCTTTAAATTTTCTATATTGCGGGCTGACAAAAGCACGTTTTCTGATATTTCCGACAAAATCAATAATGATTTTTGTTCGGGTGCTGCTCCCCAACGAGCCAGTGCTGTCACCAATTCTTTGGTTTTGGGGCGTTGTAGCTCGTTGCTAAATTCTTCTACAACTATTAAATCTTCGGCACGGCTGACAAAAGCTGTTCGCAGTGCTAAACGCCGCTCTTTGCGGTTCAATTTCAGGTTAAAATCTCTGGGCTTGGGACCAAAGATTACACCACCACCACGCCACAGTGGTGAACGAATGGAACCTGCACGAGCGCGACCTGTGCCTTTCTGCCGCCAGGGTTTGCGACCACCACCTCTAACTTCGGAACGAGTTTTAGTACTGGCATTTCCTTGGCGAGAATTAGTCATTTGTCTGACTAATGCGCGGTGTACTATGTGAGCCGCTGTTTCTTCTTTGGCAACTCGCAAGTCGAAAGTTGTTTGTCCAACTTCCTCTCCTTGCCAATTTTTAACTACACTCTCAACCATCTTTATGTCCTTTGTCAGTTGTCAATTGTCAGTTGTATTTAGCTAATGACTTATGACTAACGACTATTTACTACCAACTATTTTTGCGGGTAAAACATTCACTAAGGCACCTGGCTTACCAGGAATCGCTCCCTTAATGAGAATTAAGTTGCGTTCTGCATCTACTCGCACTACGGTCAGTTTGCGAATTGTGACACGAGTACCTCCTAAACGCCCTGCCATCCGTTTACCGGGATAAACACGACCAGGAGTTGTACCAGCACCGATGGAACCAGGCGCTCTGTGGTTTTTGGAACCATGTGACATGGGACCGCGACCGAAGTTGTTCCGCTTCTGGTTGCCCGCAAAACCGCGACCAATACTTGTACCGACTACATCTACAATTTGACCAGCACTAAAAATATCTGCTTTGATTTCTTGACCTAAAGCATAATCACCAGAGTTATCAATGCGATACTCGTTCAAGTGGCGCAATGCTGGAGCAGATGATTTGGCCAAATGACCTAAGAGTGGTCTGTTCAATGCCTTTGGTTTGACTTCGCCATAACCAACTTGAACAGCGAAGTAACCGTCGGTCTGTTTTGTTTTAACTTGTGTAACAGTGCATGGCCCAGCTTGGATAACGGTTACAGGGATAGCTCTTCCTGCATCGTCAAATATTTGGGTCATGCCCAGCTTGGTGCCGAGAATGCCTACTGACACAGTAACTGGTTCTCCTTTCTAGTTGCTGACCTTGGAATCGGACTTGCTTTAGACACAGTTCATTAACGTCTTTGGTGGACTAGCCTCCAAGATTAACACTGGTATTAGACAGTGAAAATTCTTTGTGACGTACAAAATATTGTCTCTACTGCTTGGTGAATCCTTATGTTTTCACTGACTTGGTCACCAGAACAGCCATAATTACCTTCTGATTAGGAAGGTATTACTTCTGGAATCAATGCAAGACGTTATTGCTTTGCGCTATGTGCAGCAATGCTTTCGTCCAAGCAATTGCTCTGGCACTCGACCGTTGTAGTAGGACTTAAGCGGTTTGTTTCCACTCAGTATCCATTGCCTGAGACTTTCTATAATGCCATAAAACAAACATTATGGCTCAGGTTCTACTGCTTTATCTACCTTAAACTATTGTTTGAGGTTTTGCCTGTTTTTTAAGGGGCTACGGGAGTGAACTTTTGGTGGAGCTTTGATTTGGCTTTGGGTTTAGAGCCATCAGCTTCTTTAGTTTGACCTAAAAGCTTTTCTAGTTTAGCAGTCTCTTACGCATTTCAACCAGATTATCCTTTAGGAAATTAATTCATCAAAATTTTGATGATTATATTTGGTTGGGAAGACCCAAGAACATACTATCTATTTTACTGTTTGGTCACAATCTAATAATATAAATCATTAATTTGTTTTTGTCTAGTAATTTTTAGGTGCTTGGGGTTGAATTATGGGAAGGGGGGGAAAATTAAAAAATTCCCGCTGCTCTATGCCCAATTTTGCTTAAATTATGCAACTTAATCTAACTTAATCTACCACTAGAGAGTAAATAATAGAGATATCTGAGTGGGATAAAACGAAAATCTATGGCACTACTTACCACTGGCAACGGTTTAATCCGCGATTTGGAAAAATTTGGCGCTTTGGGTGTATATGTTCCTTTGGAAGGGGGATATGAAGGTCGGTATCGCCGTCGATTGAGGGCTGCTGGCTATATCAACCTTCACATAACTGCGAGGGGACTAGGGGATGTTGCGGCCTATCTAACGAAAGTTCATGGAGTCAGACCTCCTCATTTGGGTAAAAAAAGCACTGGTAGCGGTGCAGCAGTGGGTGAGGTATATTATCTACCACCGATAATTAGCTATCAGTTAGAACAGCTTCCACCTAAATCTAAAGGTCTATTACTATGGATTATTGAGGGACATATTCTTTCTGATCAGGAAGTGGAGTATTTGGCTAATTTGCCCAAGTTAGAACCAAGAGTTAAAGTTGTGATTGAACGAGGTGGCGATCGCTCTTTCCGTTGGACACCTTTGGAAAAAACTCTGTTAGCTAGTTAGTCACTAGGGCGGGGAAAACCCGCCCAGCATGATTATTTTCTTCGTGCTGCAAAGACTGTTTAATAATTTTACCAACTTGTCAAGGCGATAGTGAACCCTTTCCTAGTAATCACACCAGCGGTTAATGGCTCCATTTCAAATCTCTTTTAGCAGCACCCATGATATTTACTTAGTATTACATTATTTAGGCGGACAAGATGCCCAGCCTAAAAGAGTTATGGGAATTAGATTGAAGATAGGAGACAATTTCTGCGAAGACTCGTCATACTGAAGTAGGGAGACAACCAACCACTCCCCCCAAATTGGCGTGAAGGTGATCAAGCAAAAATGAGACGTAAATCTACTGGTAGATCAGCTACTACTTCTAAACCCTCTATTTTCCAATCCCCTACATTTAACTTTGCCACCATGGCCATTTTGGGAGGTGTGCTGCTCTTGGGAATTGGGATTGGGATTGCGTTTAGTTCTACAAGCACGTTGAGTCCATCAAATGTGGCATCCCGTGAATTTATTGATACTAAAGCTCCAAATCCTGATCTTTGTGTACAGTATGGAGCCAGTGCGATGGTAATGGATGCCAGACTGTTTGTAACTCTCAACCCTTTTAATGTCTACGTTGCTCAACCAAATATGCGTCCTGGATGCGTTCTTCGACAAAATAACTGGGCAATTTTAGAAAATAAAAAACTTGTCACATCTGATCAGGTCAGGGAATGTAAAAATCGCCTGAATACCTTTGGCTTTACAGGTGATTTAAACAGTGATAAGCCTGATATTAGATGTATATATCAAAATGAAACTGCTCAAAACTTCTTCTTATCTCAACCTGGAGCCGTTGCACCATCTCAGGATACGGAAAGATTTTAAAAAATAGGAGATAAGTCTTGGTGTCCAGAGTTCATCAAGACTATTGATTAGACGGTAACGGTTGACCAAATTCAATTATGGGAAAATCGAGAATTGGATCTGAATAGTTGACTGAATCAGGAACACTAGGTGAAGAATTAGGAACCGTTATGCTACGAGAATTTTGTAAAGAATTAACAGAATTAGCGGGAATAATAATTAAATTAGATAGTTGAGAAGGGTCTTGAGAATTGAGAGGTGGTGCAATCACAAAAGGTTGCTGGGAGTTGGTGGTTGTTAGGGGTAGGTTAGTGGATGGTGGTGGTAGGGTGATTAAAGGGGTTGGGGATGGCTGATTAACAGGTGAAGGGAAAGAAATTGGTTGTGTGAAGGTGCTACTATGGGAGAATACGGGGCGTAATACCCAGCGCGTGGGGTTATTTGGGGAAATGGGCTGAAGCTGTACTTGGTCTGCATGGACAAAAGTTCCTGGTTCTAAATCGATGACTATGCGGGTAATGTCAGCACTGAATTGGGAAACGCGAATTCTTTGGATTGTGCCAGAGTAGTTTTTTTGGGTGGCAACATTGCCTAACTGGGTATTAGGCAAATCTACAACTAAACGCGGTGGTTGGGGGAGGTAGAAATACTGTGGTGTTGTACCTGCAGAGAGGATAATTTGTAGTTGCTGTGTTTTAGGATTAAAAAGCCAATTTTGAAGTTTTGTGGCTGAAGCAGCAGCACTTATGCCCATTTCCATGGTCATTATTGCGAATAGGCTCGCTCCTAGTATCTGCTGATATGAAGGAAAAATTTTCCTGTTTATGAGTTGAATTTTCATGTTTTATGTTAACTCACTTGACTAAAACTATAAATACATCTCCGTGTTTCTACATCTATCCATTTGTATCAATTTAGGATTGATATTATGTTCGCTTAGTTTAGTTATCCAAAAAACTCTCCCGGCGGTTCTGTAATTATGAGTTTTGACCCAAACATGATAGGAAATAGTATTAGTGGCTATTCGATTTGGGAGTTTTTTCAGTTTCTGGTAAAGCAGTAAATTCTAAAATTGTGGGATTGCCATTGATATTTATTTGACCGGAAATATTAGGTTTATCAACTGCTGGCATTTGAATGGTGATAGTTTGTATTAAACTATTCTGGGAAGCAGGAAGAGAACAAAGATTTGAGTAGTCCATTTTTCCAGATAAATGTAATTCTTGATTTTGTAATTTACCTGTAAGAGTAAACTTTTTCTCAGTATCTGCGTTTGTATTAGCTGGTAGCAGAGAGGCATTGAGATAAATACCAGACTGTTGAATATTTAATATCAGAGGGTTTGTCTGTTCACAGTTTGGTAAGTTTTTGACTAGGGTGAGACGATAAAGACTGTGAATAAGACTCGTAGCGTGTAAATTATTTGTGCCATAAGCAGTGACAGTTTTGAATAAGATGAGGGCTAAAGCGATCGCTATTCCAGATATCGCTAAAGATTTGAAGTTGAAGTTGTTCATTATTGATGATGGGTGATGAGAATGAATTACCTAATACACAACAGATGAAGTCAAGGATTAGGGGGAAATGACATTAAGTACCTTGGCGGTTATGGTAGTTTGCTACCTCGGAGGAATGGAACAAAACCCAACATTTTTCTATATTTGTTGGGTTTTATTTTATACCCTATAAGATATTGCTAAAACCCAACCTAGGATTCTTTGCATCCAATTACAAATTACGAGTTATGAATTATTTCTTGGCTGTTAACTTCCGAGAGTAGGGTACTGAGATGAGAGGTAACTTGACTATAACGACGGGTAATGAGTAGTGAAGAACGGCATTTTATTGCTAGTTCATCTGTGTATCGTCCTAGAGTTTGTCTTTCAATACCCCAAGCGCGACTAGTACCAGCAATGGTTAAATCAACATTTTCAGAGGCAGAAACTACGGCTTGCATAGGTTCTGGTGCGGTGACAGTGTTGATTTCAATGCGATCGCTGACATGAGATGGTAATTGCCTAATCATTGCTTGTAGTTCATAACTTAAATCATCTTGGGAGTGATTTCCTGATAAAACTTGTAAAATCTGCAACATACAAGTATCACGATGAATCAACAGCCGCAGAGCGAGTATAAGTGCTAAATCATCATGGATATTTGCAGAGTAGGGAACTAGTAAACTTTCTAAGCGTTCACTTCCTCTGTCTACAAATACGGCCACATCTACTGGTGCGGTAGTCAGAATTTGTCCAACTCGTCCACCTAAACGATTATTACTAAAAGCTGGACGATGCCATCCCACCAGAATTAAATCTGGTTGTTCGATTTGAGCAATCTGGGCTGTTTCTCTAGCGACATTGCTGGATATGCGAACAATGGGATGTATATTCGAGTGTGTTGTCAGTGGTTCTAAGGTGTTAATTAATTCTTCTAGCTGCTGGTGACGCTCGGCAATTAGTCGGTTAGCTTCGGTTGGGGTACTTTGAAAACCGTAGTCTTCTTCTAGTTCAATGAGACTGAGAGGATTGATAATAGATGGCTGTCGATGGTTAAGAGCGATGCCAGAGTTAGGCTGCGCTAATGCTACTGCTAACTGTAGTAACCCTTTTTGTGTACTAGGATTCGCTACTGGTACTAAGATGCGGTAGGCTTTAACGTAAGATTCGCTACTAACTATAGCACTTATATCTGTTTCCTCTTCTGTTTCTGGCTCTACCACATCCAATTTGATGAGGCGTTTTGGATATGTCCATTCCAGCAATGGTGAGGTCATAAATGTGGTTACTAAAGCCATAACTACCAGCATGGTAAACAGCAATGGTGTAATTACGCCCAATTCTAAACCAATATTTAATACTATTAGTTCAGTTAAACCACGAGTATTCATCATCCAACCGAGGGCGGAAGCTTCTCGTTTGTTAATACCGCTGATGCGAGCAGCTACATAAGCACCAATATACTTGCCTGCGATCGCTACTCCTAAAACTAATGCACACAGCAGCCATAATTCAGGACGGTTGAGTAAACCAATTTGCGTCCGTAAACCACTGTAGGCGAAAAATATTGGTAGCAAAAAAATTAAGACGAAGTCTTCCGTTTTTATGGCTAATTCTCTGACTAATTCGGCATTTTTAGGCATGACTGCTCCTAATAAAAATGCACCAAAAATTAGGTGAATGCCAATAAATTCGGTAATGAGAGCAGAAGCCACAACTCCCATATAAATTAAAGCCAGAACAAATTGGCTCAAACGTCCAGCACGTCGGTAATGAGTAACTAGACGTTGGAGAAACCAACGCCCGACTGTAAACATAAAACCTATGTAGAGTAAGCTTTCAATAATAGTCAGGACTGCTTTTTGATCGATACTACCATTGCGAGCAACTGCGATCGCTACGGCTAAAATACACCATGCTGTCACATCGTCAACGGCGGCACAAGTTAATGCTAATGTTCCCAAACGTGTTCCCTGTAAATTATTCTCGGTAATAATTCGCGCCAACACAGGAAAAGCTGTAATTGACATCGCCGCCCCTAAAAATAATGCGAAGGCGGTGAAGGAGACAGTCCCATTAGAAACCAGGGGATAAAGCAGCAAAGATAAAATCGTTGCTAGAGAAAAAGGAACAATAATGCTGATATTTGAAATCAGCACGGCTGCTTGTAAGTTACCGCTGAGATATTTGGGATTTAGCTCCAAACCAATCAAAAACATGAAAAATATCAGTCCTACCTGAGATAAAACATTCAGGAAAGGAATTGTTTCTGGTGGAAACACACTAGCTGCTAGATCAGGAGCAATCAAACCGAATAAAGATGGACCGAGCATAATGCCGGCAACAATCTCACCAATTACCAATGGTTGCTTAATTGAACGAAATACCAAGCCTACTAGCCGTGACATTCCAATAACAATTAGCACCTCAACCAGGACTAGAATAACTGTGTGCATAGTTTCCTCTCAACAGACTATCCGGGTTCCCTAAGATGATTCTTGAAACCGCGACAAAATGTCAACCTTGTTCAACATCCTCAGGGTGTATTCTACACATTTATTGTGTTAATTATTGTTACTTATTCTAGAAACCGGGTAAAAAATTATGGTGATTATTTACCTCGCTAATCAAAAAATGACTCATACCTTAGCTAGGCCAAGATAAACTCTGTAATATCTATATTTTAGGAGTCTTCTATCTCAATTTTTGTATTAATAACGCTTGAACTGCCCTCAAAAAAGTTAAATGTTAATTAAAACAAGGTTATAACTATAAATTTCCGTTAAAAATAGAAATAATTAATTTCAACTAATCTCATCAAGCAATAAATTGATAATATCTAATTATATATGTATCTCTATTCTAATACAGCAAATAGTTGTTGGTAATTTGTATTGTGTAATAAAATGTTTACGAGTGGAAATACCATCAGTATACTCACAATTACCATGATAGTGAATAAGATGGTAATTATACCTTATTCAATTCCAATATTGAGGATAATTAACTCTATTCAACCGTGAGCATTGATCAGCACCCTAATTGTTGTCGATTGACACCAATTTTCTCCAGCTAATTTCACTGCTGATGTACAAGCAATCCCTTTAGCAACAATAGCAATAATAATCATTAATATCGTAATTACCCACCAAGTAGGTGTAATTAATTTGTAATTTGTAATAGTGTCTCCGGTCTGACTGGGGATATATAATTAAGTTTTGTAACGAAGATTTAGAGACCGTTTAGCATACTTGCTGCTTTTAGTTGCTCTTTACTTAAACCCCCAGAATTAGTTAAACCAAAATCAGCTACAAAGGTAGTTTTATTCCTGTAGGTTTAGCAGTGTTAAACCCCTACTTACTCCTAAATTCTTCTGGATGTTTAAATTACAGCCAAAGTTTCTCCCTGATTTTCTCAAATCTCTGCTGTAAATTTGTAGTTAAATTTTGTTAAGATTGAAAACGGCGTTAGCTCTTCCTCCCAATCACCTATCCCCTACCTGAGAGACACTTCATGCTAAGATTAGAACATATAAGTAAAATTTATCCTACAGGCGAAGTTCTTAAAGATGTCAACTGGGAAGTCAAACCAGGCGATCGCATTGGCTTAGTCGGTGTTAACGGTGCGGGAAAGTCCACACAATTGAAAATCATCTCTGGGGAAATAGAACCCACCGCTGGTGAAATTATTCGTCCTAATAGCTTACACATAGCTTATCTCAATCAAGAGTTTGAGGTAGACCCTACCCGCACGGTCAGAGAAGAATTTTGGACTGTGTTTAAAGAAGCCAACGAAGTACAAATGGCTTTAACACACATCCCGCAAGAAATGGAAACAGCGAATCCAGAGGAATTGGACGAACTAATCCACAAATTAGATCGCTTACAGCGGCAATTTGAAGCGTTAGATGGCTACAACTTAGATGCTCGCATTGGCAAGATTTTACCAGAAATGGGATTTCAGGTAGAGGATAGCGATCGCTTAGTAAGTGCTTTTTCCGGTGGTTGGCAAATGCGGATGAGTTTGGGTAAAATCCTTTTACAAAAGCCAGACTTATTGCTACTGGACGAACCGACAAACCATCTGGACTTAGAAACCATTGAGTGGTTAGAAAATTACCTCAGAGGACTCATTACCCCGATGGTGATAGTGTCCCATGACCGGGAGTTTCTTGACCGCCTCTGCAATCAAATTGTCGAAACTGAACGTGGTGTTTCTAGTACATACCTCGGTAATTACTCCTCATACCTGGAACAAAAAGCTGAAAATCAATCAGCACAATTAAGTGCCTTTGAACGTCAACAAAAAGAAATAGAAAAACAGCAAACCTTTGTAGACCGATTTCGCGCTAGTGCAACCCGCAGTACCCAAGCAAAAAGCCGGGAAAAACAGCTAGACAAAATTGAACGCATCGAAGCACCGATAGCCGGTGTGAGAACTCTACATTTCCGTTTTCCCCCCGCACCTCGCAGCGGTCGAGAAGTGGTGGAAATTAAAGATTTAACCCATATTTATGGGGATAAAATTTTATTTTTGGCGGCAAATCTCTTAATTGAAAGAGGAGATAGAATCGCCTTTCTCGGTCCCAATGGTGCTGGTAAATCCACCCTGTTGAAAATTATTATGGGTGCAGAACCACCCACAGAAGGAATAGTAAAATTAGGCGATCATAACGTTATTCCTGGCTACTTTGAGCAGAACCAAGCCGAAGCTTTAGACTTGAATAAAACCGTCATGGAAACTATCCATGATGAAGTTCCTGACTGGACAAACGAAGAAGTCCGCACATTGTTGGGAAGATTTTTATTTGCTGGTGATACTGTATTTAAGAAAGTTGCCGCTTTAAGTGGGGGAGAAAAAGCTCGTTTAGCATTGGCAAAAATGCTTTTACGTCCAGCAAATTTACTCATTTTAGATGAGCCGACAAACCACTTAGATATTCCAGCTAAGGAAATGTTGGAAGAATCTTTGCAAAACTATGATGGTACAGCGATTGTAGTTTCCCATGACCGTTATTTTATCTCTCAGGTAGCTAACAAAATTGTGGAAATTCGTGATGGTGAATTCCGGGTTTATTTGGGAGATTACCATTACTATCTCAACAAAATTGCTGAGGAGAAAGAACTAGCTAAGTTAGCAGCGATAGAAGCCGAAAAAGCCGCGAAAAAAGCCGCTAAAGCTGCTAAAGCTGGAGCAAAGCAGAAGTAAATTAGCTACTGCAATTAATTTCTTAACGACTAACTGCGGGACGATACATGATTTTTTGTGGATCGTTCCCCATCTATTCGAGAATTAAAAAAATTTTGTACCTAAGTATTCCTCTCAAGACTAAAAGTTGAACATGGATATTACAATACACTGTGGTTAGTTTTTACTGCTGGAACATAATTAGCGCTTAAATAAGGATGTCACTCCCTTCAGAAGACGAGAAAATCAGTCTTGATGAATCAACTCTGTTGAAGCGAATTGTTCAACAGGATCATTCTGCACTATCACAGTTATATGATCGCTATGCACAAATCATTTATGCTATTGCTTTCAAGAGTTTAGGATCAGTTGAAGAAAGCGAAGAAGTGGTTTTGGATGTTTTTTCTCAGGTATGGCGAATTGCTGAAAAATATGATGCCAATAAAGCACGAGTTGATACCTGGCTGTTGATGATGACTCGAAGTAGAGTTTTAGACCGTTTACGCTATTTACAACGTACAGCAAAAACTAAAATAGCTTCAGTCAATGTAGAGATCCAATCGGCAAAAGTTAGCGTAGATCCAATAGAAGAGGTATTGATTTCAGAACGTCGAACCCTGGTAATAGCTGCTCTCAAGCAAATCCCAGAAGAACAACGGCAAGTTATAGAATTGGCATATTACCACGGGTTAACCCATAGCCAGATTGCTGCTCAAAGTGGGCTATCTGTAGGTACAGTCAAAACTCGAATTCGCTTAGGTTTAAATAAATTGCGAATTGCTATTGCTGTCTGGAAATAAAACTAAACAAATAAAAATCAAAAATGAATAAACTAAGTCATAATTAGCATCCTGACTATTGATGGCGTATAACTTAGCAGAGTAAAAGATTGCCATATAATTGAGAATTATTGCCAATACAAGTAATGAACCCTAAAGATGACTGTTTTTGTGAATTAGCTCCACTATATGCACTTGATATTATCGATGATCCAGAGCGTCATTTAGTGGAGGAGAAAATTATTGAATATCCTGAATTAGCAGAGGAATTAGCAGAATTGCAGGAAGCAGTAGCTGCTATCTCCTATACTGTTCCCACAGTCCCAATGACAACTGATTTAAAAAATCGACTATTCAACAAAATTGGTATTAGTGATTCTTCAGAATTACCTATTTCTGAGCCAATAGAGGAAATTAGTTTACCTTATTCATTTGTAAGATCGCAAGATTTAGATTGGCAACTATATCGACTCCCTGGTGTGATGGTAGCTACATTGCATACTGATTTAGTTAAGCGAGAAGTTAGTGGTTTATTCCGAGCCGCAGCGGGTGTTCGTTATCCTCTTCATTGCCATGCTGGAGTTGAGGAAATGTTCATGCTGGAGGGTGATTTAGTCATCGGTGAAGAAGTATATGGTCAAGGTGACTATATTCGTTCTACTCCAGGTTCAATGCACGCACCTGAAACTCGTGGGGGTTGTATGTTTTTTTTCCGTGCTTCTCTGGATGATGAATATCCTGAAAATTGAAGATGGAGAAATCCGGGGATCGCATTCTGACTATTTAGCCATCAATTATTCAAAATAGGTTTGTGTAAGTTGAATAAAATTGAGGTGTTTGCATAGGATCTTCCGGAAGAGAAACCCAACATTTTCGAGATTTGGTTGGGTTCTGTCATCAGCTTTTTTAATTTTTCGTAGGGCTATTATACCTTCAGCACCCAAGCCTCACGGTTATCTGGACTGACAAAAGCTGAGGGGACGATTTCAATATTTACACCCAAACTTTTAAAAGTTGCACGGATAGCGGCAGCATGGGCAGATTCAGTAGTACCGATACTAGCGCCAACTGTAATTAATTTTGGGGTTTTCAGCTTGGCGGCTTCTAGAGTATAAGCGATCGCAGCATCTACCTCTAAAGCCAGTGCTAACTTAGCAATATTCACATCACTATCTACATTACCTTCGTTGTTATTGATGTAAGATGACAAATCATAACTAGCCTCTGCCTTGGCTGGATTTCCTCCCAGACTTTTGACAGCAGCAGTAAGAACATCCCGATGCTGTTTATGATCAGCTTGGTTACGGAGAGCCAGAGCTAAAACGGCCTTGCCAACTTCGGTATTGCTTAAGTTACCCGCAGCAAAAGAATAAGCCCAAATGGCCTGATGTTCGTAGTAAAGTGCATTGTTGAGGACTTTTAAATCATTTTTAGCAAATAGAGACTGAGCTTCAGCTTTTTGAGCAATTAGTGGTAAACCTAAAGCACCTGCAACACCAGCCATTGCTCCAGTCACTATAACTCCACGACGGGAGGACTTGACCGTTAGAGGGGTTGTAAAATCCATGAGTTTAGTGTCTCCTTGAGAATATTTAATCTGCGATCGCTGTGCTAATAAAATGTATCGCTTGATGCACATACAAAACTTAGGGAATAGTTACTATTTAACAATCCCTAACTCCCAGTGCGATTGGAGCGACAGATAAAATTTATGGATTAATGCCCTTACTTTTTCAAGAAGCTGCATTCTCTAGAATATAAATACGTTGACTTACGTAAATTGGATCTATGAAAAAAATAAATTTTTTCCATTTTTTGAAGATGAACTTTCCTGAGAAATTAATCAGCAGAATTTAACCTCCAGAGGTGGTTAGCAATGGTATCATTCGGATATTACAAAAAGTAAAGGGCAATTTTACTATGACCAAAGCACCTGTTGCTCCTGTGGTGCTAGTCATTTTAGACGGATGGGGCTACTGTGAGGAAAAGCGAGGAAACGCAATAGCTGCTGCTAAAACTCCAATCATGGACAGTTTATGGGCAGTTTATCCCCACACAACCATCCGCACATCAGGAAAAGCTGTAGGGTTGCCAGAAGGTCAAATGGGCAACTCGGAAGTTGGTCATTTGAATATTGGCGCTGGGCGAGTCGTGCCTCAAGAACTAGTACGCATCTCTGATGCAGTAGAAGATGGTTCAATAGCATTAAACCCAGCAATTGTCAAGATTTGCCAGGAAGTTCGCTCATCTAATGGCAAGTTGCATTTAGTAGGGCTTTGTTCTGATGGAGGGGTACATTCTCATCTAACCCATCTATTTGGACTAGTTGACTTAGCCAAAGAACAGCAACTTTCACAAGTTTGTATCCACGCCATTACCGATGGACGTGACACCCCTCCCAAGGAGGGTATCAAAGCAATTACACAGCTGCAAGACTACATAGATCAGGCTGGAATTGGGCAAATAGTAACCGTTAGTGGTCGCTATTATGCAATGGATCGTGACCACCGTTGGGATCGAGTTGAACGCGCCTACCAGGTGATGACACAAGATAGCGCGGGTAATGGACTCACGGCTGTAGAAGTCTTACAAGCATCTTACGCAGAAGGCATAACTGACGAGTTTGTGCTTCCAGTTAGGATTGCCCCTGGCGCAGTAGAACCGGGAGATGGGGTCATATTTTTCAACTTCCGCCCTGATCGCGCTAGACAACTGACACAAGCCTTTGTGAGTTCCAAATTTAATGGGTTTGAAAGACAGCAAATTAAGCCGCTGTCTTTTGTGACTTTTACCCAGTACGATCCTGAATTACCAGTATCTGTGGCTTTTGCTCCCCAGAATCTGAGTAATATTTTAGGGGAAGTCATTGCTAATCATGGTTTAAAACAGTTTCGGACTGCGGAAACTGAAAAATATGCTCACGTCACCTATTTCTTTAATGGGGGATTAGAGGAACCTTGTGATGGAGAAGACCGGGAATTAGTCAGTAGTCCGATGGTGGCAACTTATGACTCAGAACCGGCAATGTCAGCACAAGCAGTGACAGATGTAGCGATCGCAGCGATGAAAAAGGGCATCTACTCCCTAGTAGTAATGAACTATGCCAATCCAGACATGGTAGGGCATACTGGACAAATACCAGCTACAGTTACAGCTATTGAAACAGTTGATCGCTGTTTAGGTCGTCTCCTGGACACCATTGGTAAATTTGGCGGCACAGCAATTATTACTGCTGACCATGGTAACGCTGAGTATATGCTAGATGATGAGGGTAATCCTTGGACGGCTCACACCACTAACCCAGTTCCTTTGATCTTGGTAGAAGGCGAAAAAGTCAAAATACCTGGATATGGAACAAATGTGGAATTGAGAAATGATGGCAAGTTAGCCGACATTGCCCCCACTATTCTCGATATTTTACAGCTTCCCCAACCAACAGAAATGACCGGGCGATCGCTCCTTAAAGCAGCAGAATACGACTTGAAACCTACTCGCACTCCTGCACAAATAGGGTTGTAAAACAGCCAGGAATTCAGAAGTAGGGATTTAGACCATTCTCTCATTCCCAGTGTCTGACTGGGAATGCTATCATAGAGGCTCTGACTCTACTGTCACACTGAGGCAGAGCCTTCTAGAATGCATTTCTAAAAGAATATGGGAACGAGAACAGTCTTTAAGGTTGAGCAATGCGCTTTACTCCTACAGGATTGATAAATCAAGAACTCATCCATTTTCAAACTTGTTATAAACGACATTTCTAATATGGCAATTACTAACATCGTGCAAGGTATTTGGGCATTTTCCGCTTTAGGATTAATAATTCTTGTGCTGCTGCATAGCCCTAAAGGTGATGGTATTGGTGCAATTGGTGGACAAGCTCAATTGTTCAGCAGTACTAAGAGTGCAGAAAATACATTAAATCGTATTACTTGGGCATTAGTAGTAATTTTTCTGGGTTTAACAGTGGTTTTGAGCGCCAATTGGTTGCCTAAGTAAGTAAAAATGGGGAAAATTACCCAAAACCTCATATTTAAAATCCGAACAAACTTAGTTTTGCAGCGGTTATTAGCAGTCCTGACTTTAGCGATAATGACGGGACTGCTAGTGATTTTTACTAACTTTCAAACTAGCGCTGTTGTCAACTCTAAATCTAGAGGCGTTTTCCATAACATTTCTACAGCTTATAGTTTAGGGGAAAAGTTAATCCAAAAAGTACATCCTTTACCGTCAACCCTCGCAAGTTGGGAAAACAAGACGAACAGTGGGGATTATTTTGACAAAATCACACCTACTGAAGTTGGTTATTTAATTTGGTCAAGTTTTCCGGTAAGGGTGAAGATAGAAACGCCCACAAAAATAAGTGCTGAACAGTCCCAGCTATGGGTTAATAATGTTTTGCAAGCTGTTCAAGAGTGGAGTGTGTATTTACCTTTGGAGGTAGTTGAGAAAGCGGAAATTGCTGATATTAAAATTTTCAGAAAAGCGCCACCTTTACAACTTGAATCTAATAGTAAAATTCCCCGTGCGCGTTCTGCTTTAACTACTTATGAGACATACACTAATAATAATATTTTATTACACCGTTTTACTATCTTGTTGAGTCCTAGTCAAACTGGTGAATTTGCGAAAGCTGCTGCACGCCATGAAATCGGTCATGCTTTGGGAATTTGGGGTCATAGTCCCCTACAAACTGATGCTTTGTATTTTTCACAAGTTCGCAAACCACCTTCTATTTCTGTGCGAGATGTGAATACTTTAAAACGTGTTTATGAACAGTCTACGAGTTTGGGGTGGTGAGTAAACAATTCAAAATAGTTGGGCGGATGAATTTCGACTTTTGCTATTGTAAAATTTTAATTCCGCGCTGTGTTACTACCTTGCGGATATTCTGCTTAGTCTGGTAATTCCGAATTATGTAGTTTGTATGTATTTATCTAGTTTATCTAAAATTTCTACCAAATCTTCTAAAGTCATAACTTCCTGGGATTCTTCACTAGAAGAGTTTTTCTCTATAGAATCTTGTCTTGATTTTCCGGTAAAAAATGAGTTAATGAAGAACATTTTTTTTGATTGGTTTGGTTGATACTCCTAAATTTAAATGTGAATTGTGAAAAACTTGTGGAGATGTTAGCTTTTTTGCCAAACATCTCCAAAAATTTAATTAATATCTATAACAACAGACAAGGCGGTTAGGACACCAACAGATGATAAAACCTAGACACCAAAAGAGTTTTCAGACTGTCACCTGCTATATCATCCAGAAACCTTGCAGAGAAGTTCCATAGGTAGGGGATGGCAAGACTGCATCCCTCCTATGTGTATTTGATTAAACCCGACGCAGATTTAATAGTTCTTGAGGAGAAGCCAACATATCGATAGCTACAAAGAAAATCTTACCTTGGGGATTGATTAAAAACCGCCAAGCAATATTCATGCCTACAGTCACACCGAACCAAGGAGTTTGGACTACACCTGTGATTTTCAGTTGCTTGGAACCATCTGGTTGGACTTCACAAATACCCTGTTGGGGCATCATATTCAGTCCTTGAGCTTCTTCACGCATATATTTAGCGATCGCTTCTAGACCAACAATCGGCTTTTGGAATGGAGGTTGTAGCGCACCGTCGGTAGTGAATAGCGCCACAGCCGCATCAAAGTTATCTGCATTCATGGCTTCTATGTAGCCTAATACAGCCGGTTCTGTAATCCCATCAATCTTGACAGAGGAAATAACTGGAGTTGTACGTTGGAATGCTGGTTCTGCTGAGGCTTTGGGGTAACTGCTAGGGCCTAGTTCAGATGTATCGAATCCCATGTTAACTACGGTATTCCGCAGTACAGTGATTTGCTGACCCTGATCAAGTTTCTGAGTAGCTTCTAGCACTACTTTCACACCAGGAGACATTTGATAACCTGCTGGAATAGGAGTGACAAGACCACTTTTCATCAATTCTCCTAACTCATACCAGAAAGCCAGCTTGGTATTGACACTGAAGAACCCATAGGAACGGCTGATGGGAGTATCAGCACGACTAGCAAGATCCCGCATCACTTTTGTTTGATCTTCAGGAGACATCAGCTTAATTTGAGTTAGCAGACTTTCTGCTAGTTGCAAGCGTGCTGCTCCAGGTGCTGCGGGAGTAATTGTTTTACCCATTTCCGTGTAAGCATACCATAGATATGCTAGTTGGTCATCAACGTTGAGTTGATCGAATAATGCGATAGTTGCTGGAATCTGACTAGGAACTTGAGTGTCGGAGAAAATACTTTGAGCGGACTGGATAGTTAAAGCCATGAGAGAAATCTCCAAATATTATTTGTTAATTAGCTACGTTGAAATTTGCTAATAAGAATTTTGAAGCTGATATTTTTTTGTTAAAAAACCGCATCAACTCTCCTTATTCTCAAACTTCTATTACTACAAATCAGGTAAGGTCAATGCAATGTTCTGGTAGCAACTAAGTCGGTTGACATAGAAACCACAACTACTATGGGGACAGTTTTACAGGTAAATCTTTAGTTGAATAGCAAAGGTATTAGTTTACCTTTGGTGATCAATAACAAAACCGTATTGATGCAGTTTTTTTTTGAGATGTTTATCTTCTATGTAAAGAACTGTAACTAGCTTCTTAATTTTTGTAAAGCTATTGATATTACGAATTGACATAAATACTCAAATATGATTTGAAGATTAGCTGAAAATAGTACAGTAAATCTTCAATCCCACATTCCCGTTTGCTGATAGGGAATTAAAGGGTCTAGATGGATAGCAGGTGACAGGAAGTGACAGATGACAGTCTGAAAAATCTTTTGGTGTGTTTTATCATTCGTTGGTGTCCTAACTGCCCTGTCTGTTGCTATAGCTTCAATGAGCCGATGAGATACTACCACAGTCAGGATTTAAATACCTGACTGTATCTTTTAGGTACAGACTTGACTCTATTTTAAATTGTTAAAGCTTTTTCCTAAGCACCCCAACTTAGCGGTACAGGTCGCTGTGCTAACATTTTTGCATAAAGTTCTTCTAGGTGAGTGATATTTTTACTGAGGGTATAGCGTTCTAACACTCGGTTTGTAGCTTTTTGCCCCAACAGTGTTGTTAGCTCTGGGTGGTCTTGGAACAATGGTAAAATGGTTCTGAGTTGCGATCGCACTGTTTTCGTGCTAATAACTACACCAGCACCTTTTTCCAGTACTTCCCCATCTGCACCTACATCCGTAGCTATACAAGCTAAACCACAAGCCATTGCTTCTAACAAAGATAAAGATAAACCCTCTACCAAAGAAGGTAAAATAAATACATCTGCTCCCCGTAATATTTCTATGCGGCGTTCTTCATTAGCGATAAATCCTAGCCAGATGATCCCGTATTCCTCACCATAAAAGGGTTCTAAAGATGCTCTCAATGGTCCATCACCCACCATTAGCAACTTGCTATCAACTCCCATCTTGGATTGTCGCCAAGCTCGTAAGAGAGATTCTACATTTTTTTCTGGGGCAATGCGTCCTTGATAAACAAATAAGCGTTCTGCGCCAAATTCCGCTTTAACTTGAGAAACACCAGGACAATACTTAGTGGTATCCACACCATTGGGAATTACCGCTATTTTATGTTCTCCCACACCCATACTTGATAACAATTCACGCTGAATTTGGGAAAAAACAATTACCCGATCATAATTATCTAAAAACGGTGCGTAGAGTTGATAAGCCAAAAATTGTGTTCCCGATATTAGCTTTGCACCCTTCCCAGCAAATGGAGTGTGAAAAGTAGCAACTAGGGGCAAATTTAATTCTTGACAAATTTCTGGTAAAACGAAGTCCAGAGTTGATAGAGTCAAAGAAGCATGAACTATATCTGGTTTAATTTCTCGCAGAGAATCTTTCAATACTTTAGTTGCATTGAAAGCGGGAATTGTATAAACCTGGGATTTATAAATAAATGGTAAAGACACTTCTTTTAAATTCGGCCATTTATCTAGTTCAGATTCTTCTTGAGCGAAGTGAAGAAAACTTACTTTGTGTCCCCGGTCTAGTGAAACTAATGCATTTGTAATTTCTCGACTGTAGGTGACATTGCCGCAAAAGGGCGATTTTTTTCCAATCCAGGCTATGTGCATTCTTTGGTTAGGTGTAAAGTCAAGCGGGTTTGGGTTTGAGTTTGAGTTTAAATTATTGGTTTTTTATAATTAGCTGTTTTTATCTTGTTGTACTTGCTGATGTTTTAGCCATGATTCAGTAATATCTGAATCTTATTTAAATAGAACCTATATTTCAGGCAATTAAACAAGTGTAGTTATGGCTTTTTCTACTGATTCTCAGTTGCTAATTAACTAACTTTATCAGCATCATGTCTAGTTCACAGCAAGTATTTCACGAATTTTAGCTGGCTTAAGTTTAGCACGAAAACCAATTGTTTTATTAAGTTATTGATGATCTCAAACTTGATAGCTAATCACGAGAATTATACCAGGTTAATATGCCTCCAAAGAAGACGATTGTAGCTAATACCAAAAAGACCGCTTTTAAGCCAATAAAGGTTTCGGCCACACCTGCTAATGCCAAGGGTAGGGTGAGGGCAATATTAATCACATTATTCTGCAAACCAAAGACTTTACCCCGCATTTCTGGGGGTGTTTCTGTTTGGATAGCGGTTTGCATGGGAATACCTACCAATGAGCCAAAGACACCAACAAGGGCAATTAACAGTACTGCAGCCCATAGCTGGCTTGTGAAGACTGAAAGACCTACCAAAGATGCTGCTACCCCCAGACAACCCCAAAGACTGAGTTGTCTATAGGAGAAGCGTTGACCAAATTGACCGAGAATCGTCGCTCCTGCCGCGATTCCCACCCCAGCAGATGCCAGTAAAAAGCCGAATTGGGCGGCTTTGATGTTGGGAATAATTTCTGCCATGCGAACGGCTAGGACAGTGAGGGCTGCAAAGACAGAAAATAAGATGATCAGTTGTAGTAAAGCATTCCGAACTCGATGATTTTCTTTGAGATAGAGTAAACCGTCGCGCAAGTCAGCGAAAACATGAGGGAATTCGGTTTCTGGGGGGTGGGGTTGTTCATTGGTCTTGAGTAGGAATAAGATAATTCCAGCGATCGCATAACTGCCACCAACGACAATTTCTTTACCCAGTCCACCACTACCCCCAACTTGTAACCACAATCCATCAGCTATTGCTAACAGCGGTTCCCCCACAGCAAAACCAACGATTACCGATGCCATCATTGTAGTTGTGTACAGGGAATTAGCTGAAAGTAAATTCTGCTCTTCCACCACCAAGGGAATTGCAGCTTGTTCTGCTGGTGCAAAAAACTGGGTGAGGGTAGAAACTAAAAAAGTCACCACCAAAATGATCAGAAAACCGACCGGCAAAACTCCTACAGGTTGCCAATCTTGAGTTAACCATAGTAGGAACGGAATTGATAAAACCAGGATACCTCGCCAAATATTGGTTGCTACCAACACAACTTTTTTTGACCAGCGGTCTACAAACACCCCAGCCACAGAACCGAACAGCACCGCTGGAATGGTAAAAACCATCATTAAAGCCGACACCCAACCACTAATGCTCTGATCACTCTGTTGAAACTGGCTGTTAATCAAAGCAATCATTAGCACTAGATATACTTTATCAGCCAGCTGACAGAAAACCTGACCACCCCAGAGAGCTAAGAAATTGGGGTTTTTTAATACAGGTAAAAACCCTTTTTTTTCTACATTTTCTGATGGTGATTCTCCACCTGAACCGGACCCGTTTAATTGTGATGTTTCCGGTTCACTGGCTACTTGTAAATGCTCTTGAGTAACATTACCTTTGCCATTAGTTTCAGTAATTGTTACTGATATGTCCGACCTTGTTTCTGATTGTTTAGGAATATCACTTAAGGGAAGTTCTGATCTGCAATTTTTATGCTGAGAAACATCTTTGCGGGAAATTTCTTGGCTATTAGTTTGGCTATTAGTTTGACTAACCTGAAGTTGGGAAACAGAACTGAGGTCATTGGTGGGTGTTGTACTGTCTAATACACTATTCTTGTTTTGAGCTTGGCTGGGTGACAGAGGCAAGATTTTTCTATCCAAATCAGACGATTGCATCATGGTTGGCGGCAAAATAAGAATCAATCAAAGTGGCAGAGCGAATAGGGCGACCAAAGTGATATTGGGCATACTGGCGCAAAATCTGCTCAACAGATAACCAGCCAGAATCTGTGGCTGCATCTATTTGCATTATCTCTGGTTGCGACAAATGTTGGAGCATAAACAGTTCTTTCGCATTCAGACGACCAGAAATTACTGGTATGTCTTGGTGATGCACAACCGTTTCATAGCTAGGGTTTTGGGGCTTTGGTACTGGTGATTGGGGATTGGGTAAATTTCTTCTTTCTTTTTCCCTTTCTGTTCGTAAACTTTCCCAAGCCTGTAAACAAACTGTTCCCCCCGCAGGAATACTAAATCCTACTTTCCAGTTGGGGTTTGTTAAGTCTGGGATAAGGGGAAGCTGGGTTAAGCAACAAAATTGGACTTGCGGCGTTAATCCTGCTAAAGATAAAAGATGAAATACTCCTTGAGATAGATGTGCAATTACATCTAATCCTTCTGTTTTAGGTAAACTTTCCAACCGCTGAAGATGTTCATTAAATAATTCATAAAGTTCTTCTTGGGGTTGTTCGCTTAAAGCCTGACACAAGACTATTTCAGCTAAATATTGACTAGCAGCTAATTTTCCTAGGTCTTTAGTTAGACCCGGATAGGTTTTTATAGTTTGCGCTTGGGTAATTGTATCTAAATTTCGCCCTTGGGAAATCAGTAATTCATTGACAATAAACATCCCACTTCTACCACCCAAGCTGGAGTTATGTTTACGCGCCCCAGGTGCAACCGCGCGAATCAAACCAAATTCTTGGGTCAAAATTGTGACTATTTTATCTGACTCGCCTAGCGCCTGAGTTTTGAGATTAATGCCAGTTGCTTTGTAAGTTCTACTCATTATCTATTTAGTCATTAATCAGTGGCAAATAAATGACTACTCACCCTTTTCTTTTTCTACGTGATTGCGCTGACGGAGCAAATTAATACCACGAGATGTGCCTAATCTTGTCGCACCTGCCATGATTAAATCTAGGGCTTCGTTGTGGGTGCGAATACCCCCTGATGCTTTAATTCCCACACGTTCCCGTGCTATTTCTTTCAACATCTGCACATCCGCTACCGTTGCACCGCCATTCCAACCTGTACTAGTTTTTAAGAAAGCTGCACCTGCTTCCATAGCTATTTCCGCAGCTATTCTTTTTTCTGGGTCTGTGAGTAGGCTAGTTTCTAAAATTACCTTGACACATTGCCCAGCCACTTCACAAATTGTAGCAATTTCCTGGTGAACTTCTTCAGTTTTTCCAGCTTTTAACCAGCCTAAGTTAATCATCAAATCTAACTCCTCAGCGCCATTTTCCAAGGCTTCCTGAGCTTCGTAAAACTTGACGGCTGAAGTTGTCGAACCTGTAGGAAAGCCAATCACCGTACAAACTTTGGGATTTTTGTTGTGGAGGAGTTCCACTGCTTGCTTGACATAGCAGGGTTGTATGCAAACCGTCGCAAAGTTAAACCTGTATGCTTCATCACACCACTGAGCCACCTGTTCTGGAGTGGCAGTTGGTAACAGGAGGGAGTGATCGATAAATGGCGCAATATCAATGTTTGGATAGTCTGCTGCCATCGTTTGTTTTGTCCGTAATAGATTATTAAACTTTATGAAAAATTAAAACATTTCTTATATATTAAACCACATATATTAAGAGTTTATCCTCAAAACAGGCAATTAACTTAGTTTGGAATCTGGGATTTTTAAGTATTTGTTAATCTCTAAAAGTATTTGAATTGACATTAGGCGGGTTTATTACCAGGTGCTAAAAAATCAAGGATATTTTGAGCTAATGCTTGTGCTGCTAAGTATGGCACACCATTACCAACTGTTTTAAACATATTTGTAAGTGACATATTTTCTGGAAGTGAAAAATTAGCGGGTAAAGATTGTATGGCTAAAGCTTCCGCAACAGAAATACGTCGCACTTTATAAGGATGTAAATGTACTTCATTATTACCATAACAGGCTGTTGGTGAATAACGCCATCTATGCAAACGTTTAAATGACTTTTTAGAATCATCTCCTTCTTCAATAGTAGCAAATTTAATTTTACCTGCTCTTGGTTGAAAATAATGTTTGGCGTTGGGATGATTGAGAACGTTATTTTTTCTAAACCAATATTCAACGGTTAATTCTTGAGGAATATTATCAGGACAAATAATTATAGAATCTTCTTGAAATGCTTGGCTTTTATTCCAAGGATATGCAAATACTTTATTTTGAGGATATTTAATATATTTTTCCCAAGGAAATGTAAAATCATCTTCAATTCCTATATTTTTGAGGAAATTATTTCTAAAGCCAATTAAAATAATTCTGTCTCTATCTTGAGGTACACCATATTCAATAGAATTAATTAACCGTTCTGTTAAAATATAACCTGCTTGTTGTAATTTGTTTTTTAATGATTCATAAAATAACCGGTGTTTGGTTGTCCTCCATAAACCTTTGACATTTTCAAATAAAAAGAAATCGGGTAAGTTTTGACAAATCAACTCAATATAAGATTCTGATAGTTTACCATTATCACCTAAATGTCCTTTATTTTTTCCACCAATAGAAAAATCAGGACATGGTGGACCACCGATAAAGCCAATTATATGATTTGATTTACGGGAATCTTTGACTAATTCATTTAATTTTTGTGCTGGTGTTCCTACTATTAATTTGCTTACGTCTGCGCCTTCACCTTGATGATATCCATATTCAGGAGATGGGAGTTTGAGAATTTCCCGTGAATAGCGATATGCGGACATGAATGGGGGGAAGATTTCGTTGACGTATGCGATTTTATAGCCTGTGGTTTCAAAGCCTAAGTCGAGGAATCCTGAACCGGAGAAGAAGGAGAAGATAAGAGGGGTAGACATGAATGCTTGTTGTAACCTAAATGTCAAAACTTTAGTTATGAGTTTAGACTACTTTCAGCTATTAAACCATCAAATCCTTATCCAGATAGGCTTTGATAATTTTTGGGCTTGTTTCCCAATCTAAGGTCTAGAATGATTGCTACATAAGGGTTATAGCCTTAAAACTAGAATCTAGTATAAACTCCAGTCACTTTTACGGACGGTTTAAAACGATCTGGAGAGTTCTATTAGGGATTATATAAATACTGCATTTCAAAGCTAGAGTTTTATTAGGAATAATATAAATACTGCATTTTAAAGCTAGAGTTTTATTAGGGATTATATAAATCGTGATTTACTCAATTAATGATTTACTGCTTTGGAAATTGTAGAAATTAAAAGTTTATGTCAGGGCTAATTTTTTTATTTTTACATTGACAAATAGAGGTTTTAAAAGCTAAAATAAATTCCAATGAGCAAAAGCTTCAATAGTTTTTTATATCTACTGAAGCTTTGTTTAAAAAATTTCCTTTGTGTATTTGCTTGGCGGCTTGCACAAGGAGATGTTTACCTACTAACCCTATATGAGGGCAATATATGTCTGATCAAAATTATAAAGCATTAGCCCTAATTTTGGCTACTGCTGCTGGTCTTTATTTTGGCTACATTCAGCATGGAGCAGAAAGGCCATTAGATTACGCCAATGGTGTAGTAGTATTTATCTCTGGCGTTTCGAGACTTTTAAAAACCGACTCAGAGGAAAAGTAGTAGTAGGTTGGGTTAAACGATAGCGAAACCCAACAAATACAACGTATGTTAGTGTTGGGTTTTCTCAACCCAAGCTACAATTTTATTTAATGGTGCGTTATTGAGGCGTAAAGCGCCTTTTATTCACATCTTCTCATTCTCCCACAATCCGCCAGGGAATAAATTCCCTGTCTAATAGCTCAAGTCTACTAAAGTAGACTAAAGATTGCTTTTCAGTCCACTTTAGTGGACTTTGACTATTAGCCTGCGATTTCAATCGTAGGCGGTTTAGTTGCGTAGTGCAAGATTTAACTCTTTACATCTTTGCGCCTTTGCGTGATATTATCCCACTATCTAAACTAAAATTGGTACGTTACTAAAATAGAACTATGTATAAAGATTTTATAGATTTTGACGGTATCTTCAATCTTGCAATTAAAGAAACTGAAGAACTCATAAAGTTAGGTTTTGATATTAGTGACCCTTATATTATCACACCACTGGGATGGTATGCCAATAAATATCCAGAAATTGTGGAACATTGTAATAAAGCATTGCTAGAGTTTATTGATAAGCAAGCTGCGTCTCTATGTGCTGGACATTCTAAGATTGATTTAGATAGCTTTTGATGAAACTGGCTTTATAGAATTGAACTATTCAATAATTTCATCATATTGATTTAAATTATCTTCCGGTAATTGTTTGATATTCCCAAACACATCTGCCAAAGTTTTTTCATTTAGCCATTGATGACGTTCTTTGGTATAGTCTCCTTTACCTGCTGGACTGAAATATTGAATAAAACGAAATTTAATCATCTGAATCATAACTATAAATTTTTTAAAAAATAAATGTTTAACTTACAACGAATATTCACCGGATTTGTCTTAAAATCGCTATATATAATATATTGGATAAGTAATTTATTTGTCGAGATTAAATATTGTTTCCGCAAACGTGCAGCATTAACAAAATATCAGGAAATTCTCGAATGGGTGAAAACTCAAAACCTTCCCTTAGATACCAGCGAAGCCTTGAAATTACCTGATCATTTGCTAGGTATTACTCATGATGACTTAGTTCAAGTCCTCCATACATCAGAGGATAGATACTATGTGGCAATCATGATTAATTATAGCTCAGGTCTAACAGGTACGACACACAGCGTTAAAGGTATCTTTGCTTGTGATGTACCCTTAAATTATAGATATTTAACCAAAATTTCTAATGTTTGTCACCGAATCAATATATTAGGAGAATATCAAAAACCATACAAAGCCGCCTGGGCGTTTACAAATCTTGAAGTTGACAAACAATACAATGATTGTTTATTTGCAGTTCATCGTCAATTAAACTAATTATTTTATAACTTAATAATAGCTTTTCTGAGTCTACAGAGGTACAAAATTATCTGCGTTTATCCTCTTCTATCTGCGGTTAATTATTTATTCCTGTAACTCACTGAAATGGAAATCAAAATAATAAGTATTTGTGTGAATTCATCCAATAATATATTATTACTTGATAGGTATCTCTGAAGACAACCTATCGAGTATTGTCTTCATTAATTGCCTTTTTCAGCAAGTGCTTCTAAATGAAAAGCAATATTATTGAGTGCGAACTGAATTTCTGTACTGTGAGGAATACTTCTCCATCTTGGAGTTGTAGCATGGTCTAATGCAGTTGTATCTAAGTATCGTGCAAAAACGATGATTTTTTCTGGATCTGTTGCGGCTGTAGCCAAATTTTCCAAAAATTCTTGAGGTGTCATAGGTTCGCAAATAGTGTAAACATCTGAGAAAATCAGAGATGTTATGAGAATAACTGCTACACCACCATCAATCTGTTCAAAATTGCCTTAAATTTGTCCAATTTGAAAAATAAAACCCGCTTTGTATTTAGGAATAACTCCAGTGAAAGCGGGTTTCAAATTTCTGATTTGACGCGAAATTATCCGACAACTTCAACTGGCTTCGCTTCCGGTAACAAACGTTTCACACCTTGCTTAACAAAAGCTTCCAAAACAGCCATTTTTTGATTCTGCTGGAATACTGTTTGTAGAACTTGGCGTAATTTTTCCAGGTTCAAACCATTTCCGGTTTCTAAAGCTATTTCTTGCTGTTCAAAATACTCAACTAAACTTAACCCAGCAACTCTAGTTAAATAAGCAGCACTCACTCCTTCCACCATTCCCCCAGCAACGAAAGTAACAGCGTTAGTTTTGAGAATACCAGTAACAGCCCTTGTAGAAAGTTCCACTAAACCTAATTTCAACATTAAGCTTCCCATAGTTCCGGCTACTTGTTGCGCTTGTTCTAAGGAAATTTTTTGTTGATAAATATTACCCAAATCCATCACCATTTGAGCGTTAATAGCCGCAGTTGCTAATATATCTAAAGCGGGAATTGGGTTAGCAAAAGCAGCAGCAGCAGCTATCCACTGATTTTGTTCTATGATGGGTGTAGAGCGATCGCGCCGTACCCCATTTAAACAATCTTTCGCCTCAGCTTTCAATAACAGCACTTTCCGCAGAGTCGTCGTACAAACTAGCTGCTTTCCTTGCTGTGCTAAAACTTCCCCTAACTGCTGCGTTAACTGTTGAATTTCTGGTGCTGGTTGTTCCATCCATTCTTGCACAGAACCATCAGCTTCATGTTTTCTAACTTTCACAGAAACGGGAGAAGCCGCAGTCGCTACCACATTACCTGACATTCGCTGTTTTAAAGACTGTAGAACCGTAGCGCGTTCATCTGGCATATACTGGTCTTGTTTATTAAAAACCAGCAATGTCGGCTGTTTTGCAGCTTTTAGTTGTTGCAAAACTTGAAATTCTGAGTCTGTCAAATCACCGTTTGTCAGGAATAAAACGAAGTCAGATTTTTGCACTTCTGACAAAATAGCTACATTTGAATTTTCACCCAGTTCTGTAAACAAAGGTGCTGTTTCTGAAAAATGTAGAGACGTTGTATCTAACGTCTTGAGAATTTGAATAACTGTACTTTTACCTACCGACTTTCCACCAGTGACAGCAACTTGAATTTCTCGTCTGTCTAACTCTAAGGGTAACTTAACCAGTTGTTCGCGTAGGCTTTCTAAAGCTGGATGGTTTGCGGCTTCTTGTGCAAGTTGGTTGATGACAGCTTCTGTTTGAGAAATTGCACTTTCTACAGATGCCCTATCTACAACCATATCATCTAGCTGCTCACCGGGGCGATTTTTCTGCAATAACCACAAACCCCCACCGACAGCTAAAGCACTCAGGAGTCCGAATTCTCCCACTTGAACTATTGAATCATGCCAAGTGTCTAACATCCATAGGGAGAAGGACAATCCTAGTCCTCCCACCAATATTGGTTTATGTAACTTCACAATTCTGATTCTCCGCGCTTGGATAGCTTTATCTTCAGAATAGATCAAAACCTGCTTTTTCGAGTGCGGCAGGTAAACAGATTTAACTATAAAATACAATTATGCACTGGTTGAATAAATATTCACTGATTTATAACTTGAGGTTAATACAGATGACACAAGAATTAATCGACCTCAGAAATAGCATTACAGAAGGACGTTACACAGATGCTTTAGCAATTGTGGATGAATTAGAGGGAATGAGTAAACAAGCAATTATACGTAATATTCAAGCTTTTCTAAAGATATTGCTGATTCATTTAATTAAAAATCAAGTTGAGCAAAGATTAACAAATTCTTGGATTGCGTCTATTCGTAATTCAGTGATAGAAATCAAAAAACTCAACCTAAAAGATAACAAAAAATCTCATTACATCAATCAAGATGAATGGCAAATTTACCTAGAAGATGAAATTACACTAGCAATAGCAGATGCAAGTTTAGAGGTTTTGAATGGGACTTTAAAAAGACAGCAACTTTCGCAAATATTAAATAAACCCCAACTAATATTAAATGCAACTGAGTTATTAGCAATGACATATAATTATCCAAATAGAGAATTACCAGATGTTATAGATAGTTATCTTACTCAATTACCAGGTGGTGAAGATTGGAACAATGGCTAGAATTTTTGAATAGAATACAATAATTAGCATTCACCTAAAGTTGAATTATTTATAATTAATTCCCAAGCATTGCGATATTCTGCCGAACGAGGTTTGCACTGTCTTTTTTCAGCCTCTACAAGATGTATTTCACTTCCATAGCTAATGAAAATATCCACAGGAAAAATATAAAACAAGTCAAGATTTTCTACATATGCTAACGCAAAATCAAAGTCTGACAAATGATAAACATCTCTAACCATTATCCGTCTATTTGTTTTCGTGCGGCGATTATCTACCACATAATTACCAGAAGGTTCATCAAACCAAGCATATTTGACTTGTATTTTAATTAAATTTCCCCCAACGTCAAATACTAAATCGTAAGGTAGTCTATCCCCAACAGGTTTTAAAACTCCCCAACCACGTTTTAAAGCATGAAGAATAGCTGCTTGTTCTGCTAAGTACTAGGACAGAATTAATTACACAATGTCATTGCGAATGGAACGCAGTGGAATGACGCAATCGCAAGGGCTGGGATTGCTTCGCTTCACTCGCAATGACTGTAAATATTTTTGTCCAATTACTTATGTCTCCTCTCAGCTTTGTGTCCATTTGCAAAATAATAATGATTTAGGATTGCTATTATATATAATTAAAAAATTATAAATTACATATCTTACACATTAAATTCAGTAATAAAAGAGTAGCAATAATACAAAAAAATCGCTACCCTAACTAATTTTTATTGTTACTGTTTTAGACTTTAGTATGTGGATTTATCGAAAGTCTTTACTTTGAAACCACGACTAGCATAAGTCTCTAAACTCAATTTATGTGAAGCAGAATCCATAAATGCTCCTTCAGCAAATTCCGCTTCTACAACGATATTTTTCAGATTATTTCCACTCTTGCTGCTATTAAGATTCCACCAAGTTCTGCGAACAATAAAACTTTCTTCTCCCTCTTCACTATCGCGCATTATTTTAATATAATCCCCTGGTTGAGGAATTGCTGGAAGGTCAAATTCCAACTCATAATTTGCTTCTCCTCCACCAGGTGGTACAAAGCTAAATGTTACTTTCATAATTAACTAATTGTTAATAACTTCTTTGATTATAATAACTTGAGTTTTGTCAATTTATTTTAAGCATCGTATATCCTATTTGGAACTTATCACCAGAGATATAACAACTAATTAAATAAAACATCTGATAACTAAAATAAAACCCCATAATCAATTAAGATTACAGGGTTTCGTTTTTTAATTTGGTGGCGGGAAGTGGATTTGAACCACTGACCTTCGGGTTATGCTTACCAACTACAACTTTCGTTGCCTAGTTAAACTAGTTTGTGGTCTGGACTGTCCCTTCACCCTCGTCATTAACGTTAGGGTGTCTGCCTCCCAGTCTCTACACCTTCTCCATTTCTGGAGCTTGGTTCGGGATTACCGCGCTATTGGCTTCCCCGAGTTTGACAGATAAACACACACAAGTTACTTCGTGTGCCGCCCAATACAAGACTAACTGATAAGCGTTTAGTTAATCTTAAGTCTTGAGCCCGACGAGCTACCAGGCTGCTCTATCCCGCGTTGCTTTTGTCTCTCGACTTATTCAATATAACTCGAAGTCAAAAGTTTGTCAACTATAAAAACGATAATTCTCCAATTACTTCTAAACGCTTGTATTTTCCAAGGTTCATAAACTTCTCAGATAGGCTCTGGGCAACGCTGGGAGTAATCCAGCCCAGTTGTTGCAACAGGTGAATGGCGACGGCATATTTTGCCCGTTTAGCACCATCCATGACTTTAATTGCCAATCCCATGCCTTCACCAAGTCGGCCGATGCACTGCACACCTTCTGCTCCAGCTTTGCTGACAAGTTCGCTGGGAGCTAGGCGCATCAATTCGGTGTCAAATTCCCCTTCTCCAGCTACCATGTTGGGATGATGGTTCATGGCGCGGACAATGCGTTCCATGTCCAAGTTATTGCTGGAGGCCAGCACAGCATATAAAGATGCCATTTGACTGAGTTGCATCAAATATGTGGGTGCGCCACAGTCATCATGGGCGGTGAGAAATTCTTCTGCTGGCATTCTTAGCAATTCTGCCACTTTGGTGATAATTAACTGCTGGACTGGGTGTTTACGATCCAAGTAGCTAGTTAAAGGCCAATGACGTTGCTGACAAACGGCTAACATTCCCGCGTGTTTACCAGAGCAGTTATATTCTAAAGGACTGTTTTTACCTTGAGGAATGGGACATTGGAGCATAGTGGGGTCAAGATCAGCCCGCCACATAATGTTAAATACCTGCCGTACCTGTTCTATGCTGCCTTTGTGGGAACTGGTGATAATTGCTAAGTCGCGATCGCTGAGTTCATAGCGTTCCAGTGTACCTGTGGTGGTGACAGCCAGGGCTTGAAATGGTTTGAGGGCAGAACGGACAAAGGCGGCTGTTTCAGCATTGCCAGCGACAGAAAGAGTCCGTCCCCGTTCATCGCTGACAACAGCCTGGACTATATGCCGAGATTCGATAATACCTTCCCGCAGCAACCGGACTTCCAGTGCTGTGGCTTGAGTTCGTTTTCCCATTGTCATGGGTTTATATTTATAATTTGTGAATTGTCAGTGTTGAGATAGCGCAGGGAACATCAGGTTTCTCCCATGTAGCTTGCTTTCTGGAAAGAGTGCGACTGGTGAAACCAAATGGTCAGTGTTAGTGATCAATTGTTTTACTACTGATGACTAACTATTTACGAGAAATGCCAAATTATAGTACCAATAAGATACATAAGAGCTAGGCCAGCAAAGGTAAATTGTAGGCGTTGGAGGATGGGTTTAATTTCGTAGGAGACAATCAAGCGATCGCGGGAGATGACTTCTTGGGGTTTTGTCCAGGTTTGTCCGTCATACCAGCCTGATTCTTCATAAAAGACTGTCTGACTGTAAAGGCGATCGCGTACATAGTACCAGCCTAAATACAACCGCACCAATACCAACACTACCCCTAAACTGGCCGTTGCGGCTCCACAGAGGAGAAAATGAACAATATACTTATGTGGAGGAAAGCTGGCCGCAGCTACTGGGCCTGCTACCAGCCATGACCAACCCCAAATCCAAAATATTTTTGTCAGATACCCGCGCCTGCTTAAGATGCTATCTCGAAATAGCCAGGAGTTTTTTAGCTCTTCGTATTCATTAAGCGGTTGTTGCTCTGTAGGAACGGGGCAATTAGAAACCGAGGATCTCATCATTTTGGCTTATCCTCACCGTCATCGGAGTTTGGTAGCGAAATCCGTTCTGCATGAATCCAGAACGCTTCTAAATTATAAAACTCTCGTTCTTTGGGCATCATAATGTGAACAATCACGTCGCCATAATCTTGTAGCACCCAACTTCCTTCAGCTTTTCCTTCTGTCCTTAAGGGGCGGCGTTGCAGGTCGCTTTCGACTTTGGCCTCAATTGATTGAGCGATCGCTCTTACTTGTACTCTAGAATAGCCAGTCATCATCACAAAATAATCTGACAGGTAAGAGACATCTGCTACTTTGAGCAATAAAATCTCACCTGCTTTGCGTTCCGATCCTGCTTCGGCAATGGTTCTAGCCAGTTTTTCACTCACCTCTTCTGTTTCAGCTATTGAACTGCTTACTGTATTCTTTGTCAGAGGGACAGATTGTAATGGGAAATTTCCTTGGAAATAATCAGTCATTCAACCTCAGGTGCTTTTTTCCTTTTATAAGAACTTGTTCCAGTTGCTTATTTTTGATAAGCAAACTAACTGCTAATTTATGATGACGTTTTTTTGAATACTAACAAAAAAATAGGTGTTTATGGGACAAGTCTGACAATTAGCTGCTTAGGTTGCTACTTTTTCTGACGTTTAGAAAATTTTTGACCAATGCACTAGTTATGCTTCTCTGCAATTGGCTATGCCAGTAGGGAATGGAAAATGCAACCGCTTGCTTTGGGCTTTCTGGTAATAGTTGGTTAAACTTCCTGTTTTCTGACTACTTTAGGCTGAATTGCTTTACCGTCTGCGGTTAAAGAGTAACACAACGACTCATACTGATTTAAAGCTTGCTCAAAAGAATAATTCTCCACAGCATATTGACGACTCTTCTCACCCAGAGTTTTTACCTTTTCTGGGTTGTGATAGAGGTCTAAAATTGCTGTAGCTAAGGCTTGGGGGTCTTCTGGAGGAACAATAAGTCCACCACCGCTTTGTTTAATTGCTCTAGCTGCTGTACCATTTTCAGGTACAGATCCTACTAATGCGCTGCCGCTGGCAAGTAATACTTGAATTTTGGAGGGCATATTAAAAGATATGACATTTTTCTTCTGCACTACCAAACCTACATCTGCTGCTGCCAACATTTGTGGTAAATCTTTACGGGCTTGAAAGGGTAATAATAAAACGTTATCAGCACCCCAGTCTAAACATTGTTGTTGTAAACGCTGTAACCCTTTGGCTTCACCAACAATTACCAACGCAATTTCTGTAATATCACGTAGTTTGACCGCAGCTTTAATAACTGTTTCTAAGCCTTGTGTGAGGGCGATATTCCCTGAATATAAGACCACAAATTTCCCATTTAGGTTATGTACAGCACGGAAAGGGTTATCCTCTTTTGGTAATGGGCTGATAAAATTCACGTCAACCCAGTTGGGAATTTGGATAATTTTGTCAGCTGGTACACTCTTTGAGATCAAGTTTTCTACAAATCCCTCAGTAATAACGCTAATTTTTGTGGCCGAGGCGTAAGCAAATTTTTCTAATTCTGTAAATATTTTGATCAGTAATTTATTTTTTAGCAAGCCGACGTGGATAGCGGCTTCTGGTAATATGTCTTGTAGATTTAAGATCACTGGACAGGCGCGTAACCATCCTAAAAGTGCAGCAGGTACGCACACTGGCAGAGATGGAGATGTAGAAAGAATGACATCTGGCCGCCAGCCGATAATTGCTGGAAAAAAGCTGGTGATCACAAAACTACCATCTAGCATCACCCGATCTAACAGGTTGGGCTGTGGACGAATCCATACATAACTGCGTTGAATTTGAACACCATTTTTATGTTCGGTCACATAAAATTTACCGCGATATTCTTGATAAATTTGACGTTCAGGGTAGTTAGGCATAGCTGTGACTACGCGTACTTGGTGTCCACGCTTCACTAGTCCCTCTGCTAATTCAGTCATTAGTGGGGCAATACCAATAGGCTCTGGGTGGTAATTGTAGGAATAGATTAAAATCCGCATAACAACTCAGTCGGAGTTCCCTGGTTTTTTGTTAAATGAGAGTCAGTATTTGTCTTCAAAGTCACTTTAGAGCATAATATATCATTGTCTCTTTATACTTCTTTCTTGTCAGTAACTTTTCGTTGAAGATTATGTAAATTTTGATATCAGCTTTTTAAAGAATAACAATTAAACTGATTGTCAACTGCCATAAAAGCAAAATTTACCCAAAGCCATAACAAAGACTTGGGTAAATTTTAGAAGTTAAATTTGGTAGTTTTAGCTTCAACAGCGAACAGTGATGAGGACATAAAGGTGGGGGGATTTAGAGCCGCCACCAATGCCGGAAACCTTATTTTTGAAGAGCTTTAGTTAAGTGTAATCAAACTGATAACTGTTAAACAGCCCCACTGTTTTTGTTAAACAATATGGTTATGGTTTTGAGAATCAGCCTTAAATCGTAAACTAAAGTCCAATTTTTTTGATACTGCAAATCTAAGCGAATTACATCCTCAAAACTGCGGACTGTAGAGCGTCCGTTTACTTGCCATTCGCCTGTCATGCCAGGTTTAACATCCAAACGTTGCCACTCAGGTACTTCATAACGTTCTACTTCATCAGGGGTAGGTGGACGAGTGCCAACCAAGCTCATTTCGCCTTTGAGGACGTTCCAAAATTGAGGTAATTCATCCAGACTTGTGCGTCGTAGAAAACGACCTACCTTTGTAATTCTGGGATCGTTCTCATTTTTAAAGAAAGCACCTGCGACCTGATTTTTGACCTGAGATTTTTTCGCTTCCGCATCCACGCACATAGAGCGAAATTTCCAAATAGCAAAATGTTTACCCATCCAACCGCAACGAATTTGACGGAAGAAAATTGGTCCGGGATCGTTGACTTGAATAGCGATCGCAATCGGAATGAATAAAAACCCTGTAATCACTAAACCTACCAATGAGCCGACTATATCAATCAACCTTTTCATCCACGAGGCCACAGAAGGATGAGTTTGGGGTAGCGGATCTACTTTCCTCACCACGTTTTTCCGGCTATCTCCAGGCTGAATAGATTCTATTGGTTCGACGCTGTTTAGAGACTCAATAGAAAATACCTGATCTAATCCTGTCAGGTTTAGCACTGCCATGACTTGGGGAGTAACATTACGAAGTGCGAATGCGGTTCCTTTTTCCTGGGCATATTTTAAATTACTTACCAAAGCCCCTAATCCACTACTATCCATAAAGGTAGTATTTTGGAAGTCAATGACAATTTCCTGAGGTTTTGAATCAGCTTGGATTAAGTTTTGGCAGGTTTGCTTAAAGCCGACAGCCTCAAGCACGCTCAGACGTGTAGACACTTGCACTGTCGCTGTGTCGTTCAGGTAAGTAACAGGGAAATCTGCCTCTGTGGGTTGGCTACTCATGAAGCTATGCACTTTAGTTGCCATCTAAATCTAATCTGCCAAACATTGTTTTGTCCGAGAAAATTACTTAACCTAATTTTTAAACAGTAGGATTAAGGACAAGTGGCTAGTTTTTAGCTCAGAGATGAGAGATCGTCAGCGAGGGTTCACAATGGAACAAGAAGCTAAAACATACTTGCTGTTGTGCCAAATCGGTGCGATCGCGCTGCCATATATCATCCCATGATTGCTAACACTAGAGTTAAACCTACCGCACGCCTGGTTGAAGTTTTTTCTGCTATTCAAGGGGAAGGACTGAATGTCGGGACACGTCAGATTTTTATTCGCTTTGGTCTTTGTGACTTGCGTTGTCACTTTTGCGATAGCGCCCATACATGGAATGCACCTTCTGTGTGTAAGATAGAGCGTTCACCTGGATTACGAGATTTTGAACTTCATTCTAATCCGGTCTCACTAGCTATTTTAATCGAATGGGTGGAAAGGCAAAATTTACCTTCTCTACACGATAGCATCAGCTTAACGGGGGGAGAACCACTTCTTCATGCCCCATTTTTGGCGCAATTTTTACCCTCTGTGCGATCGCTTACCCATCTACCTATATATTTGGAAACAGGCGGACATCGCCCAGAGCAATTGGCTATAATTCTTCCATACATTGACTCTGTAGGCATGGATTTAAAACTGCCTAGTGTGAGTGGTGAAAGTCATTGGACAGAACACCAAAAATCCCTCCAACTATGCTTTGACGCAAATTTAGAGGTTTTTGTGAAAATAATTGTCTCTCAAAGGACAGATCCTGATGAATTGGAACGTTCTGCTTTATTAGTAGCTGGTATATCTCAGGATATCCCTATATTTCTGCAACCTGTGACACCTTTGGCGGAATCGGAACAATTCAGTCAAGTACCTGTTGTAGCTCCTTCTCCAGACCAAATTTTAGCATGGCAAACTTTGATGAAGAAGTTTGTTAAACAAGTGCGGGTGATTCCCCAGACCCATAAAATGCTCAAGCAGTTGTAAATTAATGGGGACTGGTGACTGGGAAGTACAGACAAACCTGTTCTCCCTGTGACCTGCTATAAATGCATAGGAATTTCAATCACAAATTGAGTTCCTTTTCCAGGTGTGGAATTACACCACAATTTGCCGCCATGTTTTACCGTCACTATTTGGTAGCTGATAGATAAACCCAGCCCTGTTCCTTTCCCGACAGGTTTAGTCGTAAAAAATGGGTCAAAGATATGTTTATGTACTTCTTCAGAAATTCCACAGCCATTATCAGCAATGTTAATTTTTACAAGATTGTTATTAACTAACTCTGTGTTAATCCAAATATGATAATTATCCAATTTACCATCTAAATTATTTTGATTTTTAATTGTTAATTCTTCCTGTTTAAATTTCTCTTCTAAGGCGTATATTGCATTTGTTAAAAGGTTGAGATATACCTGATTTAATTGTCCAGGGTAACATTCCACTGGGGGAATTTGACCATAATTTTTAATGACTTTAATCTCTGGATAATTAGGTTTAATTCTGAGGCTATTTTGCAAAATTACTAGTGTACTGTCAATGCCTTTATGGATATCAACTTGTTTAACTTCAGCTTCATTAAGTCTTGAGAAATTACGCAGAGAAAGGACAATATCTCGAATACGTTCACTCCCCAATTCCATAGATTTAAGTATCTTATTCCCATCTTCAATTACAAAATCTAGCTCTATTTCTTCCAAATCTTTTTGCAACCATTCTGGTGGATCAGGGTAATATTGCTGATAAGATTGAATCAATCTAACTAAATTTTGATGATAATTTCGTAGATGTGATAAATTACCATATATAAAACTAATAGGATTATTAATTTCATGGGCAAGTCCGCCAACAAGTTGCCCTAAACTTAACATTTTTTCTGTGTGAATCAGTTGAGATTGGGTCTGCCTTAGCTCTTTCATAGCTTGTTCGATTTGAGTTGCTTGCGCTGTAGCAGTTTTGGCTAATTCATCCTTGATTTGCAGGGTTTGACGGAGTTCCATTTCTACTTTTATGCGTTGAGCTATTTGTTTTTCTAATTCTAGGGTACGAAAATAAACTTTTCTTTTTAGTGAAAAGGACCATGCCAGAATACCAAAAGCAAGCACAGCAGATGCAATTCCAATATTTCTAATTAATTTAATAACTTCTTCTTGATCCATACCTCTGGGAGCTACTTCACCAAACCATTTATCGTAGATTTGATCATACTTACCATTAGTTTTGATAATTTGCAGTCCCTGATTCAGAATAAAAAGTAATTTAGTATTACCTTTTTTCACTGCAAATGAAAAATCATTATTCTCTACCTGAATAGGTTTACCAGCTACTCCTATATTAGATAAGTGCAGTTGTTTGACTAAAAGTAAGCCAGGAAGCATGGGAGCAAAGACATAATCGTATTTTCCTGAAGCCAGCAGACGGAGTGCATCAGCCAAATCTTTTACCAGAATTAAGTTTGGAGATATATTTTTTCTGTGTAAATAGTCATGAGTCCAATCGGATTTCATGACAATAATTTTTTGATCTCGTAAGTCATCAATCGAATTAATTCTGGGGCTTCCTTTGCGAGCAAAAGCTGCTGCATACGCGATAGTATGAGGTGCAGAAAAATCGAATACACGAGCGCGTTCTGGGTTATAAGAGACTAATGGTAAAACATCAATTTCTCCCTTTTCTAAGTTGGTGCGAATTTCGTTCCAAGGTTTGACTTTAAATTCCAGTTCTAGATCCATCACTTCAGCAACTGCCTTGATCAGATCAACACTAAATCCGTCAGCTTTACCCTGAGAATTAACTAGAGCGTAGGGAGGATAGTCAAGTTCACTTCCCACCACAAGATGTTGTTTTTGATATTGTTTTTCGGGTGGAAATGCTTTACTTATTATTTGTTGTGTTGAGCCTTTGATAGGAGCGCATACAATTATGCTTATTGATAATGCTGTTAAGAAGCAAAAAAACAAAATTTTTTTGAAAGAATACATGATGAAGCTTCGACAGCGACAAGGTTGCCGACTCAAGACGGGTAACTATTTTCAATGCCATGAAAGACCAAATTCAAATATTCATCTACTTTTTTGTGGGTTGGGTGTCACCAAACCCACTTAGTTTCTAGGTTCTAGATACCAGTCTCATCTGTGGATCTAGATTTGGTTTTGGCTTTGTTGGCGCTGCGTTTAAGGGCAGATAATCTGGCTTCATATCGAGAACGCTGACGCTTGCTAGGAGTGTTTTCAACTAAGGTTTTCAAAGCACTACCTAAACTCTTGTAGGCGTTGGGGAGACTGTAACCAAAACGAGTTGCTAGTGCGATCGCTTTTTCGTCTGCATCGAGTATTTCTTTGAGTTGCTTGTCTCCGTTATTTTTTTGATAGAGTCGCCAACCAGAAACGCCACACAGCGCCAAAGCTAACACCAGCAGCAATCCATCTTGTACCCATAATTCACCCACAGCACCACCTAATCCAATCGCCAGTGCTGCCATTTCCCAACCATCTTTGGGAATTGTATCATTTTGAACGCGAGCCACTTCGTGCCAGAACAGGAGATTACGCTGATCCATTGCTAAAGCATCCCATTTCACCAAGTCGATTTGAATTTCTACTTGGTCTTTACCAATTTCTTCGCAGCGGACCAGGGGTGGATTAACCTCAGTTGTGCCTTCAACCGTGACCCAACTTTGTAATTCTGGTGGTAGTAAGCTTTTCAACCGACGGAGTTCACTCATTTCCGCTTTGGCTGAGGAGGTTGCATAGGATGTCATAAAATCCAGCCCTAAAAAATTTTAGTATATAGTGAGGGTATCACTTTGGAGTATAGCTATTTCAGTGATAATCCGCCTCACTCATTCGGAAAACTTCCCCGTTTTTTCCGAGCTTCCATTGCCTTTTCTAGCAAATCCAGTAATCCGGGGGCTTCTTCCTGAATACTGAGTAACAGTCTTTCACCGAGTTCTATATTACCTGGGTCTTTACCTGTTACCATCACCTGTTGTAGGCGGGGTAAGGCTATGCTGTCAACAATCTGAATTAATCCACTCAAACAACGGTGAAATTGTCTTTCTGTGAGAATTGAGTCTTCTAGGGGAAACTCAATAATGGCGCGAATTTCTCCGTCGGATGGATCATACTCCCATTGCAGCATTTTGGTTTCCCAAGAAATGGCCAGCATTGTCTGGAGGATAGATGCTTTGTGAGGATGCTCTTTAACTCCAGCCAGAACTTGAGGTGCAAAAACTCGGAAAAATTTTCCCTGTTCATCCAACTGGACAACTATCAGAAAATCTTCTAGGTTTTCAGCTTCTACACCTGTAATAATCCTGTCTTCATCATCATCAAAACGGTATTCCCAGCCAAGGTTGTCTAAGTAATTGGCTATCTGTTTCAGATTAGCTCCCATAAAAGCCTCATAAGGAACGGTGGAGCGGCTGTCACCAGACCTAGTTTAACCTGCTATGGGCATTGATTTAGATTGGTGCAGCTAGTTCTCCTAAAAGTGGAGGATTTATCTATATTCCATAACTTAGTCCAAAAATACGCCAATTTTGCTGATTGAATTAAACATAATTAATCAAAATTCTTTCAATTCATGTTTAAGCGTGTTTGATCATAAATTTTGATATGAGATATAGCTATGTTTGCGTAGCCTGAGATTTCAAATATCACGCACCTTATATTTGAATGCCTAAGCCAAAAGAGTGACTTCCTGACTTGGATACAAAACCATGCGACTTTTATCAACTTGTCTAAAAACAAAATAAGTTTGGTAGGCTATACTATGTAAGTACTAACTTACATTAAGGATAATGAGTCGAACGAGTCGAGGAACAGCCGCAACGCGAGATCGCCTATTGAAAGCCGCTATTGAAGTATTTTCTACGGAAGGCTACGTTGGGGCAACAACCCGTGAGATTGCTCGTCTGGCGGATGTCAGTGAAGTTACCTTATTCCGGCATTTTCAAAGCAAAGAGCAACTTTTAAGAGCAGTGGCTCAACACATTACAGCATTACTGACTGAGGTGCTTACCCACCAAGCGGAGTGGACTCATGACCTCTACAGGGATCTGCTGCATTATGCACAGCTTTACGATGAGATGCTGGAGGAGAATCAATCCCTCTTTCGGATGTTTATTGGGGAAGCTCAGAGGCATCCCACAGAAGCTGTTGAGGTTCTACAGCAATCATTTCTACCATTGCGTGAAAAGCTAATTGCCTATCTAGACACCTGTATTGAAAAAGGCAGCGTCCGTCCAGATGTTGATCTGCCTCTAGCCGTAGATCAGTTCACTGGCATACTTCTATCGGGAATGATTCGCCGCTATGTTTCCCTTGTTGAACGGGGTTATAGCCGAGAGCAATACATCGAAAGCTGTGTGGACTTATTTGTGCGAGGAATTGGGACAACATTGTCTATTCCTAGCCGCACTTTGTCTTCAATGTAAATAAATTTATTTGCAGTCTAGTCTTGCTCTAGAGGTGCTGTTCTAGAGAAATGGCTAGTTTGCCCCTTCGCTATTGAAATTCCTTTATCCCATTGCAATTGAATTAAGTTGAGACATATATGAAGCGACCCCCAATTCAAAACCATATCACCAAACCTGATGCGATTGATATTCATGCTCTCCACAAAATAAAACTGGAAGAATCAGAGTTTCAAAACCAGCAGAATGAGCAACAAAGAGGTTATGCAAATGAAAGTCAGAACGGACAACGGAATCACCATTCATCCAATGGTAACACCGCGAAAACATCCCAATTAACTTTGGGCGAATTAGAACAGGATAATCATCACCATAAAGATTCATCCCATAGTCAGGCAACAACTGATGAAATAGTCAAGGATGAAGTGAAGGAAGAACGGGGAAAACAGCAGACAGTCCGTAAAAAATACGGTCGAGGACTGTTGCTGGTGATTGGTGTAATTGCCCTTGCAGTTGGAGCAAATTTCGGGGTGCGGTGGTGGCAATTTCAAAATACCCATGTTTCCACCGAAAATGCTCAGATTAAAGGACACCTGTCTCCTCTTTCTGCCAAAATTCCAGCTACAGTACAGCAGATATTGGTCAAAGATGGCGATTACGTAAAAGCGGGTCAATCCTTGTTGATTCTGGAAGATCAAGATTTGAACCTGAAAGTGCAACAAGCAGAAGCAGCAATGGCTGAGGCTCAAGCCCAATTAAAAGAGGCTAAAGATACCGTAAGTATCACCAGCCAAACCAATCCTACCCAGGTGCAACAGGCTCAGTCAAATTTAGCCGCGAAAGCCTCGGCGGTGAGTGCAGCCCAAGCAAATATCAATCAAGCCTTAGCAAAGGTTGAAACCAACCAGGCAGGTGTTACTCAGGCACAAACAGCCGTGAACAGAACACAGGCTGATTTTCATCGCTATGAACAACTATATCGAGAAGGGGCAATTTCGGCGCAACAATTAGATACCGCTCGCGCAGCCTATGAGAATGCTCAAGCTGAATTGACAGCAGCAAAAAAGACGGTTACTCAATCTCAGGCAGAAGTGAAAAATGCTCAAGCTCAACAGCAAAGCGCACGAGCAGAAGTGGCAACGGCTCAAGGGCAAGTGGCTGAAAAGTCTGTATTTGGGCAGACTGTAACCGTACAGAAGGATCAGCAGGAGCAAGCTCTGGCGCAACTTAAACAGGCTCAAGCCACACTAGAACTGGCTCGGCAGCAGTTGAACTATACGGTGATGAAAGCACCTATTAGCGGATATGTGGGACAACTCACTGCTCAGGTAGGACAAAAAGTGCTAACTGGACAGCCTTTGTTATCAGTGGTATCACTGCAAACTAATGCTGTCTATGTGGATGCCAACTTTAAAGAGACAGCCTTGGGCAAGTTGCAAATTGGTGAGAAAGCCGAGGTGGAAGTTGATGCTTATCCGGGTGAAACCTTCCACGCCACCATCGCAGGTATCAGTCCGGCAACGGGAGCTAGTTTTGCCTTGATTCCACCTGATAACGCCACTGGCAACTACAACAAGGTTGTGCAATGGGTTCCTATTCGACTGGTATTTGATCCCAGCACCGACCCGCAACACAAGCTCAGACCGGGATTAAGCGTTAAGGTCACGGTGAATATAACCACCAGTGATCAAGTGGCATCAACGCCCAGATAATACTAATCCGGTTAAGCTGTTGTGCATTTAATTTGTATAAGTCTGGCGGGCAAGATGCCCACCCCACAAGATTTAACAATTTTAGGATGATCAAATTTAGGTGCTTAACAGCTTATTTATCTCTACGTAAATCCACAATGTCTACAAACCGTAATTCCTCATCACGATTAAAACAATCTCCCTACGATGCCGCCGGGTATGTGCAGGGATCACTCAAATGGGCGATCGCTCTGACGGCATCTTTAGGGGCGATTTTAGAGGTAATTGATACTAGCATTGTTAACGTTGCCTTGGTAGATATACAGACAACACTAGGCGCAACTATCACAGAAATTGGTTGGGTCGTGACTGGTTATGCGATCGCTAACGTGGTATTGATTCCTCTCTCCGCTTGGTTGGGTGACTTCTTCGGCAAGAAAACCTACTTTGTTTTTTCCATGATTGGTTTCACGGTGGCCTCGGTATTGTGTGGTCTATCCATCAACTTGCCGATGCTGGTGGCTGCCCGCATTCTTCAGGGCTTGTGTGGCGGTGGACTGTTGGCAAAAGCCCAAGCGATTCTGTTTGAAACCTTTCCGCCATCGGAACAGGGTGTAGCGCAATCGGTGTTTGGAGTTGGGGTGATTGCCGGGCCTGCCATCGGTCCAACCCTGGGCGGCTATTTAACTGATACATTAGGGTGGCGGTGGATTTTCTTTATTAATTTGCCCATTGGGATTGTAGCTGTGATTATGGCACTTGTGTTCCTCAGACCGGACTCCAAGAAACTCTCCCAAAGCCAGCAGAAAGTTGACTGGGCAGGGATTGCGCTGTTGTGTATTGCGGTAGGTAGTTTACAGGCATTTTTAGAGGAAGGGGAAAAGGAAGGCTGGTTTGAATCAGGTTTGATCACGACTCTGGCAATATCGGGTTTCTTTGGGCTAATTCTGTTTATTTGGCGAGAATTGAGTACGAAAGCGCCAGCGGTTGACCTGCGGGTACTCCGCCATAAATCTTTAGCAGCCGGCAGCCTGTACTCTGGAATTCTGGGAATGGGACTATACGGAGCTTTATTCGCTGTACCCTTGTTTGCTCAAGGAGTGCTACACTTTTCAGCAACACAAACGGGATGGTTACTTGCTCCGGGTGCTTTAGCGTCAGCCATCATGATGATTCTACTGGGTAAAATCTCCAGTAAGGTAGATGCTCGGATCTTAATTGGTTTAGGCGCGGTGGGAACTGCTACTGTGATGTTTGATCTGGCGAAGATCACTCCCCAAACTGGGACACAGGATTTATTTTGGCCTCTGATTTGGCGTGGGGCTACGACAGTTTTGATGTTCTTACCCCTGAGTTTAGCCTCTCTGGGTTCTCTTCCCAAAGAAGAGGTATCGGCAGGATCTGGCTTTTATAACCTGAGTCGTCAATTGGGCGGAAGTATCGGGATTGCGATTTTGACTACACTATTGAGTCAACGGCAGTCTTTTCACCGTGCAATTTTGTTAGCAAAACTGACACCTTATGACCTACAAACGAGTCAAAGACTGAATGACTTGACAGGACTGTTCCAGAATGGGGGTTCTGATGCTACAACTGCCCACCAACAAGCAATATCTTCACTTTCTCAATTGGTTAATACCCAAGCTGCGATTCTATCTTATGCAGACGTTTTCCGCTTTGTGGGGATTGTTTTTCTTGGTTCACTACCTTTATTGATTTTTCTGGGTAAGGGAAGAGTTGGAGTTAAAGCACCGTCTGTTCACTAAGTGACTTTTTTCTCATCACCTTTTTTAGTCTTTTTTTTATCTAAGTCCCGTTAATAACAGCGCTCTTTTTATCATTACAAATCGCACAATGACAAAATGAAACTTTTACCTATTATTGTAACTGTAAAATGTTAATGTACAAGTAACCTAGTTAAACCTAAGTTAAACACCATGACCAATATTAATATTTCTGTCCCTGAATCACTGAAAAATTTTATTGATCAACAAATTGTTGAGGGTGGTTATAATTCAGCAAGTGAATATTTACAACAGTTAATTATTCAAGAAGCACAGCGCAAAAGTAAAGGAAGTTTCGAGAAGTTGCTGATAAATCAGGAAGAATTTGAAACTACTTTAGATGAATTAGCTGATGATTTTGCAGCTTGTGTTGGGAAAAATGCACCTGTTTTCTCAGATTATGCTGTTAGTCGTGAAAGTATTTATGAGGATCATCCTTAACAGTGAAATATTTAGTAGATACGAATATTTTATTGCGCCTTGTGCAGCGTAATGATCCATTAAATACGGTGATTAGAAATGCAGTTAGAAAGCTGAAGAATGATGGGAATATAATGTTAACTACTCCCCAGAATTGTGCTGAGTTTTGGAATGTGGCTACAAGGCCAGCTACAAAAAACGGATTTGGTTTAACACCCAAAGATGCAGATAGACAGTTAAGATTAATTGAGCGGATTTTTCCCTTATTATCTGATGTACCTACAGTTTACCCAGATTAATTAGTTCTAGGATTTTTTTAAATACTTTTTTATCTTCCTTTCCCCACTCACCTAATTGTTCAAAAGCTTCTGGTTCAAATGCTACTTTTTTCATATTCATCTAAATCAACATAAATTAAGTTACCTTTGTCTACATTTTCTATAGCTTTGAGTAGATGTTTTTTGTTAACTTCTGATTTGAGAAGATAGGTAGTTTCATCTTCTTCACTAGGTGATTCAACTAGGATAATAACTTCTACAACTGTTCCTGCTGGTAGTTCAGTGGTAGATAGTTCAATTTTGCCATCTTTACCGACAATAGCCTTTTGTTTAATTCCACTGAGCATAATTTTTAATTACTCTGATAAAGTCAGATGTGGTGATTTTATTATAACTCTATGATGCTTTTAATCAAAATACATTCAGTCAGCTTCGCTATTACTTTTTTTGTCCTTTGCGGTATTTATCCAACACGCCACACAAACGTTAAAAACATTTCACTATGTTGTAAGTAGAGAAAATTAGATTGTAGTTTAAGTTATTTGTAGGTATTAGTATACTAAAACAATTCCCCCTGTTCGCCTATATCCTGATTTTCCCTTTGCGCTTTCTTAAATGTCAATTCTCCCTGTTTCATATCAAAAAATTCTGGTCGCTTCTGTCCTGTTAATAATTCTTCAATAGTTAAAATTTGTACTTTCGCGTAATTTCTCCCATTTCCGGCTTTATAAAAACCGGAAGATGCTGCTTCTTTAAGCATTGGTTGAGTGGCAGGAGTGAGAGTAACAAATAAACCAATATCAGATTTATTTGTCTCCATTGTTCCGCGCAAATCTCTAATCATAGATGCGTTGATATTTTTACCTCCTTTAACACTCACAATAATTTTTTTAACGGCTGTTTTATTTGATTTTTTAATATCTATGACATCTTCAAAAAATATTAATCCATCAATACCACCATCTGCACCTTTCTTTTTATCTTTGTAAGGCTGTGCATTAACAAGAGAACAAGCCCACCATTGAAATTGATAGGGATCTCTTGCAAATAAATCTTCGGCTGCTTCTAAATCTTTAGGTGTACCTTCTACCTCAAATTTAATCCCCGGAACTAATTTTTGATTTTTATTTTCATCTTCAATAAATTTGTTAGGAAAAGCATCTCTTAATCGTTTTTCGATTAAAGCAATTGCTAAATGAGTAATATCAATACCAATCCAATTTCTCTCTAAATTTTCCGCAGCGTGTATTGCTGTCCCACATCCACAAAAGGGATCAAGAATAATATCATCTTTGTTACTACTAATTTTAATAATACGCTCAAGTAATGATTGTGGTTTTTGTGTAGGATATCCTAAAGCTTCTTTAGCTTGAGAGTTTATTGGTGGTATGTCATCCCAAATATCAGGAATTACTTTACCTTCAACTTCATCTAAATAACGTTTATAGCGTGGTGTTTTACCTGTTGGTGGTATAGCTATACGTTCTTCATTCAACCACTCTTGAGCGCGAGATTCAGGCATTCTCCAACCGTTACCAGGAGGATCGCAATCTAAAAGTTTATAAAAATAACCTCTACTAGTTTTTGTATTTGTTAAATCACCAAATTGAAATCTTCTACCGTCGCTATCAATATTACAGTAATATTGCTTGATATATTCATCTGTATAAGGTAATTTTAGAGGATTCCATGTAAATTGATTAGATTTTACATAGTAGAAAATGATATCTGTAACTCTGGCATACTTTTTAGCATCACTATGACTGCTAGTTCGTTTCCAAGTAATTTGGTTACGATAATTTCTCACATCAAATATCAAATCTAAAATCATCTTTAAATAATGACTAGCGGTAGAATCACAATGTAAATATAAACTACCTGTATATTTGAGAACTCGATATAATTCTATTAATCTAATTGTCATCATTACCAAATAAGCTGATAATGAATTCTTACCTAAAGTCCTCACTAATAAATCTAATAATTGATATAATTCACCTTTTTTATCTTTAATCTCATCTAAAAATCTTTCTGATTCAATTCCCCAAGTCCAAGTATCTTCAAAAGCTGTAATTTGAGCCTCTGAATTTTCACCAGTAGTATTTTTAAAGAGAATATTATAATTAGCTTTAGAGTTAAAAGGCGGATCAAGATAAATTAAATCAATATATTCATCAGGAATATTCTTTCTAAGAACTTGTAAGTTATCACCGTAGTAAAGACGTTTCATGAATATTGAACTGGCTTATTTATCAAAAATTGTAACCATTAAGATTATAACATATCTCCATAAAAATCATCATCTAATAACTGCTCTAAAGTAAAAGGAAAATCAAGAGGATATTCTGCTTCATCTGGTTTTCTCACTCCCAACTTAGCATTTTTACTTTCTTTAATTGCCAGTTTTCTAGCATCAGCATAAGCTATAAAAATTACCTCATGAAGGTAATTCTTAAAAGAAGGATTTTCTTGTAAATCTTTTTTAATTCTAAAGCGATGTTCAGTAATAGAACTGTACCAACTTCCTTTCATCATTTCGGGTGCATCAGCTTGAACAGTTAACTTGAGTAAGTGAGCAATTAAAATTGTTAAGTTACTCAAGAAAGACCGTTTTTCCGATTTCCCCATATCTTCTAATTCTAATAATAAATGTTCCCAATCAACATCATTAAAATGCTTTTCTTTGATTTGTGTAATGATAGTTTCTCGCCAAAGATTAAAATCTTGTTCATATAGTTGATGGTTCATATAGCTATGTCCACTCAATCAAAAGCATAATTTACCAATTATAACATTCCTCCTCTCTCTGAGCCTCTGCGTGCAAAAAAAAAGGACGAACCCGAAAGTCCGCCCTTAAAATTACCAAGAAAATCTAAATCTTCGCTTCTTCCCTAACCAACTTATCCCAACCCAAATCCTTCAAATTATTATTTCTTCTTAAAGGACGAGTTACCAACTCCAAAACATCACGCGCATTACCAAAACCGTGAATTTGAGCAAAGGTAAACTCCACAGACCACTTAGTATTAATACCTCGTGCTTCCAAAGGATTAGCATGAGCCATACCAGTAATTACCAAATCAGGTTTCAACTCATAAATCCGTTGCAGTTGATTGTAATTATCAGGCTTTTCAACAATCGTTGGTAAAGGTGAATTCATTTCCTGACAAGTTTTTTCTAACAAAGCCAACTCAGCAGCTTGATAGCGTTTATCCATGTAAGGAATCCCGATTTCCTGAACAGTCATTCCACAGCGAATCAAAAACCGCGCCATAGAAATTTCCAACAGGTTATCACCCATCAAAAACACCGATTTACCGCGAATTAATTTCACATAATCTTCCACACCAGCCCAAATTTGTGCTTCCCGTTCATCTAAACCTTGGGGTGTAATTCCAAACACAGAACAGATTTTTTCAATCCAAGCGCGAGTACCGTCGGGACCAATGGGGAATGGTGCGCCTATGAGTTTACACTTACGGCGACGCATTAAAGTTGTAGCAGTGCGGCTGAGGAAAGGATTCACACCCGCGACATAATACCCTTCTTCAATCACAGGTAATTCTGTAAAGCGTTTTGCGGGTAGCCAACCAGAAACCTTGATACCTTGCTTTTTCAATTCCAAGGTTAACTGTGTCACTACAGGGTCAGGTAAAGAACCAAACAGCACCAAAGGTGGATGATCTACATACTCAGATTCATCTTGGGCGATGTCTTCTTTTTTCTTCCCAAAATTCATCAGCTTCTGAATGGCGTTACGCTCGCCTTTTTCAGTTTCTGATACAGGAGACTTTTCAGGACAACGATGAGCCATAGCGGCTAATACAGTGTCTTCTCCTTGGGTGAATGCGTAGTCGAGGCCGTTGGCACGAGCGACAACAATAGGAATACCCAAATCAGCTTCTAACTTAGGTGCTAAACCTTCCAAATCGGTTTTAATAATTTCGGTGGTGCAAGTACCAATCCAGACAATTACACTAGGATTGCGATCGCGCTTGATTTGCTCACACAACCGTTTTAATTCTTCATAATCATTCAACTGTGCGGAAATATCCCCTTCTTCCAACTCTGCCATCGCATAGCGGGGTTCAGCAAAAATCATCACTCCCATAGCATTTTGCAAGAAGTAACCGCAGGTTTTTGTGCCAATTACCAAAAAGAAGCTATCTTCAATTTTTTGATATAACCAAGCAACGCAGCTAATCGGGCAAAAAGTGTGATAATTTCCGGTTTCACATTCAAAATTTAAAGCTTCTGGCTGTTGTGCGACAGTCATATTAATTTTCTCCCCTGAATTTTTGAGGCTGACAAGGCAGTAAACAGTTATCAGTTACTGACCTGTGTGCTGATAACTGTTGCCTGTTACCTGTTTACTGATTTAAGAATTTGGGAAGAGACGAGCCATTTCTGAGTCATCAAAAACCTCAGATGGTAGTTCTTCTCCCAGCAGATCGTTATTTCCTAGGGACGTTTCATCACCCCAAACATCGGATAACACGTCTCTAAAAGCACTCTCATCAGGTGAATTTAGATCATCGTTGTCTTCGATGGAAATCATGGGATCGAAGGAAATATCACCGAACTCATCCCCTACTTCTAAACTGGATGTTTCTTCGGACTCAGCCGAGAACTTATTGATAGATAAAGGAATTTCCTCTAAGCCATCTTCATTTTCTAGTGACTCACCTTCTACCCAAGCTGTTTCAGTATCATCTATGATAGTGAACCCGTGAGTAACATCCACCTCTTCAAAACCATTGAGATCATTATTTACCAATGGTTCATCTTCATCTGTCTCTTCAGCAACTACCGCTGACCCATTTGAGTAACTCGGTGGTTCTATTGCGGGGCTGAAGCGATTACCAAGCAGGATATCTGGGTCAAAATTCAAATCCAGCACTTCAATCAGAGTGTCAGCGTCTGGATTTAGCCTAGCAAAAGGAAGCATTAACTGGGCTAGTTTGGGTTCGAGAGCATTTACTACTCCCAGGATCAGATAAGAAGATGGTCGCTTTCCTCCATCGGGGGTGTAAACCGATTCCACTGTCATTTGCAGGGTAATCCAGTCTCGATTAACTTGAAAGAATTGTAACCACTTTTGTTTGAGCGTATCCGTAAAATTATCAAAGAAAGCCATATACTCCTCCATCCTGAGAGGTAAAATGTTTTATACAATCATCAAGTCTAATTCCTCTTCTGCATTAGTGGCTTGTGGTTTACTCGGATTTAAATAAAAATCTGACAACAAAGAGAAAAGTTCTCTGTCTGGAGCATCATTAGGAACCACGCCTTCAGGTCGTGCCAAGATTTGGTCGGCTATGCTCAGGTAATAGTCGCAAACGTAGTTCAGTGAAGGATCTGACTCTGCCATTTCAAACAAGGTTTTACCTTTAACGCGGGAAACACGGATATCTTCAATTAGAGGTAATACTTCCAAAACTGGCATTGGTACTGCTTCGATATATTTTTCAATCAAGTCGCGCTTGACAGTTCGATTACCAATTAATCCAGCTAAACGTAGTGGGTGAGTCCGTGCTTTCTCGCGGACTGAAGCGGCAATTCGGTTGGCAGCAAATAAAGCATCAAAGCCATTATCAGTCACAATCAGGCAGTAGTCTGCATAGTTCAGAGGTGCTGCAAAACCGCCACAGACAACGTCACCGAGAACGTCAAATAAAATTACATCATACTCATCAAAAGCATTTAATTCTTTGAGTAGTTTGACAGTTTCGCCAACTACATATCCTCCACAACCTGCTCCAGCAGGTGGTCCACCTGCCTCTACGCAATCAACCCCACCATAGCCTTTGTAAATTACATCTTCAGGCCAGACATCTTCGTAGTGATAGTCCTTTTCTTGCAGGGTGTCGATAATGGTGGGAATCAAAAACCCGGTTAATGTGAAGGTGCTGTCATGTTTTGGATCACAGCCAATTTGCAGCACTTTTTTACCGCGTTTAGCTAAAGCCACTGAGATGTTGCAGCTAGTTGTAGATTTGCCGATTCCACCTTTTCCGTAAACTGCTAGTTTCACTTTTGTTTGCCTCTGATAGTTTCTTTTCAAACTCGTGGCTCAAACATTGGCGCTTCACCTAGCTTGGTTCGGCAATGTGTGAGGTCTGTGAATGTCATTATTCTGCAAATTAACTAGAAAGGAAAGGGTTTGATAATCTTTAATTTGGCTTAAATCAGAGTATTAAAGATTTATTTAGATTTATTGAGATTATTTTTTAGATATTTAAGCTATAAACATCATTTTTTACTTTTAAATAATTCTTTTAAACCTATTTTTATAAAAATAGTTACAAAATAAAAAAATCTATTGTGGGGTTTTAAGAATGGTTTACCTACTTGATTAGCCAGCAAATATGCACTTTGTAAATCACAACAGAAGTCTTGTCAGTCCCATGATGGTCATAGCAATCTCACTTTGGCTGGACGATATTTTGATAATTCTGGATAAGGTTCTCAAGACAATCTGATTGAGATTGATGAGCAATGCCTATAGCTGGCTATGTCTATATCCTTTTACTTGTAAATAATTATTAAAGTTGAAAATATCTATCCTTTAATCAACTTAAATCATGACAATACTAAATTTTTTGTATAAAAATTAATTTTTATTTATTTTCATCAATAGCTCTGATTTCTAGCAATGTTTGCCAGCCAGCGTGCCACTGAGAATTATCTTGTAATAATTTAGCATTGAGCCAAAAGCGAACTTGAGGGTCACAAGCAGCAACCATTTCCGCATATACCCATTTACCCTGATTTTTCCGATTAACAACTTGAAAATGTCGCCAACCATCAACTTTTTGCTGTGCTGTCCACTTAGAACCAAGTAAATAGGGAAATTTCTGTTTTTTAGGCACTTTTCAGTTCCTGAAAATATTTATTAATAAAAAAGACATAAACCACGTCTACTTTGAAATCCTTAGTTTTTTCAGAATTGGGTTTTATTCCCAAATCTTATACTCTTCCCTGTTCCCTGTTCCCTGTTCCCTGTTCCCTTTTGAAAAACTCCAGTTCTCAACTTGGATGAGGTTTAAAAATGATTTTGGCGTTGTTGAGTGATGGAATAAGGACATCGGATCGGTTTTCATCCATGAAATCAACAGCATCAAGAGTTCAAAACCGGTCTCCATTACGGTTGAAGGTTTGACAATCTAACACTCCATCTTGCTGGATACATAGAGAAAACCATTGGATATGACTCCAACAACCACTGATATTATTGGTGATTTTGCGCTTTTTCTTGGATAGACGTTGACGGACAGTTTCATTGGGACAAAGTATTTCTAAAGTACCTGTACCATCTTCATCAACAATGCGAAAAAGACAGTCTTGTAACATAGCACGGGTACTGCTATCGAAAAAGCGCTTAAACCGCTGTAGCTTTTCGCCTTCAGTCATTTTGCTAACGGGATTCATGATTGTAAATAAATCCTCGTTTTCTATGTCGAAGTCATCTTCCTCAAAGTCGTAAGAGTCAATCATCTTCAGTATTCACTGTCTTTCAAAAAACTGTACCGAGTTGGGAGTAAAGTACTTAAGAAAATTTTGTTTCTTTCATTCTATAGTAGGGGGCTGCGCCATCTGTGTGGTTATTCTGAACAAACATAGGTGATAAGTGGGAGACAGAAGCAAAGAGGTAAAATTTTCCTCAATCAACCTCAGTTTGTTGATAACACTACTTTATCAGGATGTGAAGACCGATCCTGGTAAGGGCTTTGGTGTTTTTACAATGACGATATTAGAGACTGCGGTGAAGTAGTTTATCAAAAAAGCCTATGCAACCTACTAATCCTAACCAATTTACAGAAAAAGCCTGGGAAGCGATCGCTCAAACCCCTGATGTTGTTAAGCAATACCAGCAACAGCAGCTAGAAAGTGAACACCTGATGAAAGCGCTGCTAGAACAAGATGGACTAACTACCCCGATTTTAACTAAAGCCGGTGTCAATCTGCAAAAACTGCGCGATCGCACCGACCAATTTATTCTGCGTCAACCTAAAGTATCAGGTAGCAGCGCTTCTGTTTACTTAGGGAAAAGCTTAGATACACTGTTAGACAGGGCTGATGCATATCGTAAAGAATTTAAAGACGAGTATATTTCTGTTGAACACTTATTGCTAAGTTACGCCAAAGATGACCGCTTTGGTAAAAGTCTATTCCAAGAATTTGGTTTAGATGAAAGCAAATTAAAGAATATCATTAAACAAATTCGGGGGAGCCAAAAAGTGACAGATCAAAGTCCAGAAGGGAAATATCAATCACTAGAAAAATATGGGCGTGACTTAACAGATGCTGCACGCAAAGGTCAATTAGATCCAGTAATTGGCCGTGATGATGAAATTCGCCGTACCATCCAAATTCTCTCCCGTCGGACTAAAAATAATCCAGTTTTAATTGGTGAACCAGGAGTTGGTAAAACAGCCATTGCCGAAGGTTTAGCACAGCGGATAGTAGCTGGTGATGTTCCCCAATCTCTTAAAGATAGAACATTAATTAGTTTAGATATGGGGGCTTTAATTGCTGGGGCAAAATTCCGAGGTGAATTTGAAGAACGCCTGAAAGCAGTATTAAAAGAAGTTACCGATTCTGGTGGAAATATAGTTTTATTTATCGACGAAATTCATACCGTTGTCGGTGCAGGTGCAACCCAAGGTGCTATGGATGCGGGGAACTTGTTAAAACCAATGTTAGCGCGGGGAGAATTGCGTTGTATTGGGGCGACAACTTTGGATGAATATCGTAAACATATTGAAAAAGATGCGGCTTTAGAAAGACGCTTCCAACAAGTTTATGTAGATCAACCAAGTGTAGAAGATACGGTTTCGATTCTGCGGGGTTTGAGAGAACGCTATGAAAACCACCACGGGGTAAAGATTTCTGATAGTGCGTTGGTTGCAGCTGCCACATTATCGAGTCGTTATATTAGCGATCGCTTTTTACCAGATAAAGCCATCGATTTAGTAGACGAAGCCGCAGCTAGGCTGAAAATGGAGATTACCTCCAAACCCGAAGAACTTGACGAAATCGACCGCAAGATTTTACAACTGGAAATGGAAAAACTTTCCTTGCAAAAAGAAAGTGATGCCGCTTCCAGAGAACGCCTAGAAAGACTAGAAAAAGAAATTGCTGACTTCAAAGAAGAACAAAGAACTTTGAGTACACAATGGCAATCGGAAAAAAGCATTATTGACAAAATTCAATCTGTGAAAAAAGAGATTGAAAAAGTTAATCTCGAAATTCAGCAAGCAAAAAGAGAGTATGACCTTAACCGCGCTGCTAAGTTGGAATATGGCGATTTAACCGATTTGCATCGCAAATTAGAAGATGCAGAAACCGAACTAGCCAACACCCAAGGAACTGGTAAATCTTTGCTGCGAGAAGAAGTTACCGAATCTGATATTGCCGAAATTATTTCTAAGTGGACAGGAATTCCCATCAGCAAATTAGTAGAATCGGAAAAAGAAAAACTGTTGCAATTAGAAGATGAACTCCACCACCGTGTCATTGGCCAATCTGAAGCAGTAACAGCCGTAGCAGATGCAATTCAACGTTCTCGCGCTGGACTTTCTGATCCTAATCGTCCCATTGCTAGTTTTATTTTCCTTGGTCCTACCGGTGTCGGTAAAACTGAATTAGCCAAAGCCCTGGCTGCATATATGTTCGACACGGAAGAGGCTTTGGTGCGGATTGATATGTCAGAATATATGGAGAAACACACCGTTTCCCGGCTGATTGGTGCGCCTCCCGGATATGTGGGTTATGAAGAAGGGGGACAATTAACAGAAGCTATTCGCCGTCGTCCTTACGCTGTTATTCTTTTCGATGAAATCGAGAAAGCCCACCCCGATGTATTTAATGTCTTTCTGCAAATTCTGGATGATGGTCGCGTCACCGATGCCCAAGGGCGGACAGTAGACTTTAAGAATTGTATCATTATCATGACGAGTAACATCGGTTCTCAGTATATTCTCGATGTGTCTGGTGATGATTCCCGTTATGATGAAATGCGTCATCGAGTCATGGAAGCAATGCGAAGTAGCTTCCGTCCTGAGTTCTTAAACCGAGTTGATGAATTTATTATCTTCCACAGTTTGCAAAAATTGGAATTACGGCAAATTGTCCAATTGCAAGTAGAAAGACTCAGAGAAAGATTAATCGACAGAAAAATGTCCCTGCGACTCTCAGGTGCAGCACTTGACTTTTTAGCAGAAGTAGGGTATGATCCGGTTTTCGGAGCTAGACCTCTGAAACGGGCAATTCAGCGAGAGTTAGAAACGCAAATTGCCAAAGCTATCTTACGCGGTGAATTCCACGACGGCGATACAATTTTTGTTGATGTTCAAAATGAACGTCTTTGTTTTAGTCGCTTACCAGTTGAGGTTTTTACTAGTTAAATAAATCAAAAAATCAAATTTATCAACCCGGTTGCTTTCAGCCATCGGGTTTGTTAGAATTTTTGACGAATTAAATTTACCAAAAATTACTACCAACCAATTTTTGACTAATTCAGAGGGAACAGGAAGCAACTCTTAACAGAAAAAACTCATGTTTAAAAACATGAGATTGAAATAATGACACTGTTTTTTTCGTGTCACTCTCCTTGTAAAAACATCCTTTTTTTTGACTGAGATTTAAACTCTTAAACTTTAGTTTTTTATTTGTTCCCTGTTCCCTGTTCCCTGTTCCCTGTTCCCTGTTCCCTGTTCCCTGTTCCCTGTTCCCTGTTCCCTGTTCCCTTTTTTTGTAAGGTAACAAAGTCTGAAATTGTCTCGTAGTTAGGGATTTAGCCCGAATTTCAGGTCTTTAGACCTGACTACAAACCTTTAATTATTTACGTTACTCTACTTATTAATAAAATTGTAAATATCTGAAAATATGTCCTTAGAACAAGTTGAAAGCTTTTTTGAGATGTTGAGTTCAGAACCAGAAATTTATAGGCAATACTATAATAATTGCTGTCGGCAAGGATTTTTTAGTAGTTGTCATTGGGATACCAAAAAAATTGTCAATTTTGCTATAACTCTGGGCTACAGGTTTACTGAAAGTGAATTAGAGGAATTATTATTTGTAAGTCAGCCTATCCATATATCCAAATAAATATTAACAATCTGCGTGTCTTTAGACCACAGATTGTCAAGAATGAATATTTAATTTCTGGAGATGTCTAAGGTTGATTAATATGTAAAAAATAAGCTTTGATACCATCAGACATCTTCCACAATTGTTTCTGTATTTTCATTAGGTGTCTTAGGTTTTATATTTGGGTATTTTTGCGATCGCTACATTCAAGCTATACTATGCTTTTACGATTACTTTTTGTTGCTGTTTGCGCTTGATCATTGAACCTGCACTCATAGCACCAAAAGCTAAAAGACCTAGTACAGAAGTGGATTCAGGAACAGATGCAAGTTCAACTTCAACAGATTGTACTAAATAGTCATCATTGCCGTCGTTAACAGTAAATCCAAACATATTGCCTGTTGGAGAAGGGGTAAAAGTGAACTTACTAACGTCCACATCAAATAAACTACCACCAGGAATATCAGCAGCAATAAATTGATTTCCATCAACTAACAGTTTAAAGTCGTCGTTATAGCCAACACGACTAAAGGTAGCAGAAATCAGTTTAACTGTTTTGGTAAAAGTCAAGTTGAGAGTTTCCCCAAGGGCAATACCCCCATCAATTTGATTCTCCCCAGTTATTAAACTACCGAATACGCTGTTATATGTGGTTACTCCTAACCCGAATTGACTTTGGTACACACTTCTAGATGCACCACTGCTTTGAGTTCCTGTTGCTACTAGTGAAATACCATCTTCAGTGTAGCTAAAACTTGAATTTATTTGAGCTTCGGGAATTGTGTTTCCTAGGTAAAAGTTGGTAGCTGAGGCTTGTGCATTGGTAGCGATTACTGCTATTACAGAGGTTGCCGCCAGTACCGAAATTTTTTTAAGCACGCTTAAGTTTGTCATTTAACTTGATCACTTTAAATCAATAGTTGAACTTACGTTGACAATCTGGTAATTTTTTGTTTCCAGTATTTTTACTTAAAAACTTTCTCATATACTTAACAGTATAGTCAACTATTGACAGCAATCTTCATAGAAAAAATATAATTAAATATATTTACTTAAATCTTTTTTCTGGCGATAAGTCAGTAGAAAGACTGGTCTTCAGTGACTTTTGCCCCCTCAAATAAAAAGTTGTTGCAAAAGTTTATTAAATTTTTGATGAATTTTTGATGAATTTTTGAAAATCAGTGATGACCTCTAAGTAGAAGTTGCTGATAGCGTGGCGTTAGCCATATAAATCTGAAAACTTTACAGGTAAAGAGTTTTAGCCTGTTAGAAGTTAAAAAGTGCCAGCTTTTATGAAGTGGTAACTGAAAAACCTTGCATTTATAGCAACGGACAAGGCGGTTAGGACATCTACTAATGCTACAACTTAGACACCAAGAGACTTTTAGCACTGTCACCTGTCACCTGTTAAGAGTCACCTGCTATAATTCCTACTCAAAGGAAAAATCGTTCCCATTTAACTCTTCAGGACTTACGCAACTGGCACATTGGTAGGGTGCGTCAGATATCAACAATCTGTTTATTTGCAGGATTTATGCAGTCTGACGCACCCCAATACTGCTCGGTTAACGAAATAAATAAGGCTGAAACCCTTGAAATATCGTTATTTGTAATGCCCAAAAAAGGCTTAACCGAGTAGTATTGTGACGCACCCTACAACAGATTTTTAGAGTGACACTTGCGTAAGTCCTACTCTTGATATCATGTCCGAAAACTCTAATTAAAGAAATTTCGTATCCCAATTGCACCCTAAAATGAACCACCTTCTTGCTGTAAAAACTCTTGTTCTTCTGGGGTAGAAATACGTCCTAAAATTTGGTTACGATGAGGAAAGCGCCCAAAACGTGAAATTACCTTCATATGTTCAAAAGCATACTCAATCGCACTCAGACTTTCGGAATCACGACTAAGTTGCTGAAATAACTTCACACATTGACGCTGATGAGATAAGTTTTCACTATGTTCAAAGGGTAAATAAATAAACCAGCGTTGTACAGGCAATAATTCGCGGTCATAACCTTGTGCAATAGCGTGTTGTGCTGCTGAAAGTGCGTCCCAGTCAGTTGCAAAGGCTTCTGGAGTATCACGAAAAATATTTCGGGGGAATTGATCTAGGAGTAAAATCAAAGCTAGACAGGTTTCAGGTGTATTAATCCAATCATCTAAGTATCCTGTCGCTGCTTTTTGGTAATCTTCCATAAACCGGGTGCGGATTTCCTCATCAATATCTGGTTGTTTGCTAAACCAAAATTTCTGAGGTTTACCGTAATCTGGTTCATCAGGATGACCAAACCAAAATTCCAAAATAGTTTTTGCCTTTGACATTGCTGTTATTGACTATTACAAAGCACTTGTCGCATTTTACGCATATTTGTAGGTAATTCCAAACTCATTGCCTGTTGAATAAAAATTGAAGGGATGGGAATATTCGGTGTGGCTTGGACTGAATAAGCGAGTAAAGTGCCGTTACCCAAATCTTTCAGGTCTAAATTGGCATGAAAGTCCTGAAAAGTTCCCTTTTCCATCTTAAATTGAATTTGTTGCCCCAGCACTTCGACAACGTTCAGGTAGATTTCCACTTGCGCTGTGAAAAACAAAAAAGCTTTTTGTGCTGTTTGATACAGAAATTTCACATCTCCTTTGGAAACAATTTCACTTTTGGTAATATCAGGAAAATAGTGTATCCAACGTGGATAATCAGTGAGTTGCTGCCAGACATGGGATCTGACTATGGGTAAGTACATGGTCGCAGTAACAGCACCACCACAGGTAGTGTGCGATCGCGTTTGTAGCAAAATTTCACCCTGGATTAGTGAGTTTTGTTTATTTTGACTCCAAAGCATATTAGAACCTTTAATGGTTAAGTTTGAGATATCAAACGCAGACATATTGACTTTAGTTACTCATCAACAAACTGTGTTTTGATCAAGTTCACTGCTCTTAATTCTAATTACAGTTCAATTTAGAGATTTTCTGGACATGATCTAAAATTTAAGTTTATTCTGATCAAGAATTATGGACAAAACGTATTTAACATAAAAAAAGTTTTCTTGATACTACGTAATCATTTTGGTAAAAACACTCTTGGAAATGAAAAATAGGGTAAATAACAGCTAGAATGACTAGCAAGTGGCAATCATTAGGACTGAGGTGGCGACACAGTGAGTTTTTTTGTCAGCCATCATTCAGATTTAATATCATACAGCAAGAAACAGGTAACAGGGTTGAAACTTGATTTTTATAGCAATGGACAGGGTGATGAGGACATCAATTCATGATCAAACTCAGGCTAAAAAAGGGTTTTACTCCTAAATTCTGAATTCTGACTCCTGTTATGTAAGGCTTTGTTCTCAAAATTTGTACCTCCTGGGGACTGAAATCTGCTGTATCTACATTTATAGTTTGATTTGAGAGGAAAATAGGGTGAATCAATCTTTCATCAATCGCAAATTAACCCAAATATTTGGCATTCTTTTAGGTATGGGAATAGCTATTTGGATACTTAGGGGCTTTGGTATCCTGACATTTATTCCCGGTGGCGTAATTTGGCTATTATTGTTGGGAGCGATCGCAGTAGGGATTTTCAGTTACCTGCAAAGGATGTGGTGGCGTTTTTAATATCTGTCAGCAGATATAAGCATAGATGTTGACTTAAATATAAAATTAATCAAAGAATTTGCTCACAATCTATTGAAAAGAATTGTAGCTGAAAACCAATAATTGGATAAGGACGCACAAAAATGACAAAATATGTATGCAGCGTCTGCGGATATGAATATGATCCCGAAGTAGGTGATCCAGATGGGGAAATAGCACCAGGAACAGCATTTGAAGACATTCCCGATGATTGGGTGTGTCCAGTTTGCGGTGCTGCAAAAGAAGACTTTGAAGCGGTCGAATAGTGAAAATAACAGCTAACCTAGTTAAGTAGGTGCTATTGAGATATTTTTGAAGTTGTTACCGTTACAAATTGTAGTTATTGGTGGTGGGGCTGCGGGATTTTTTGGTGCGATCGCTTGTGCCGAAGCTAATCCTGAAGCCAAAGTGACATTAATTGAAGCCAGTCGTCAACCTTTGGCGAAAGTGTTAATTTCTGGTGGGGGACGCTGTAATGTCACTCACGCGTGTTTTTCCCCAGAAGAGTTAGTCCTAAATTACCCCAGAGGTGGAAAAGCCTTGCGGGGTGCTTTCACGCGTTTTCAACCTTTAGACACCGTAGATTGGTTTGCTGCACATGGTGTAAATTTGAAAACTGAGGCTGATGGGCGGATGTTCCCAATTACAGATCGTTCGGAAACCATTGCCGAATGTTTGATTAAAGCTGCATTTACGGCTGGATTAGAACTTAGTATTGGGACACCCGTGATTGCTGTCAACCGACAAAATGAGGGTTTTGAAATTATTCTCAAGTCAGGAGAAAAGAAATATTGCGATCGCTTGCTTCTGGCTACAGGTAGCAGCATTATCGGTCATAAACTCGCCAGGGAATTAGGTCATCACATCGAAACACCTGTTCCATCCTTATTTACATTTAACATTGCAGATCCCAAACTACGTGCATTAGCCGGAATTAGCCTAAGTTCCGTAGATTTACGGTTATCAGTCACAGGTAAAACCCGATTACAACAAACAGGCCCCTTGTTAATCACCCATTGGGGTGTCAGTGGACCAGCAGTACTCAAACTTTCGGCTTGGGGTGCAAGAATCCTCCATGAACATCGCTATCAAGCCAAATTATTCATCAATTGCTTACCCAATTTACAGCAAGAGGAAATCAGAGAAAAGCTTTTAGCTGTAAAACAAGAATGGCCAAGAAAAGCGATCGCTTTACATCGTGGTGTTGACATACCTCATCGCCTCTGGCAATATCTAATTAACCGTGCCAGTATTAATACTGAAGATCGCTGGGCAGGTATATCTCACAAAACCTTAAATCAATTAATTCAAGAAATCTCTCAGGGAGAATACTTAATTAATGGCAAAGGCGCTTTTAAAGAAGAATTTGTTACCTGTGGGGGAATTAATCTGAAAGACGTTAATTTTAAAACCATGGAAAGTAAGTTAGTACCTGGTTTATATTTTGCCGGTGAAATCTTGGATATTGATGGAATTACAGGTGGCTTTAACTTCCAAAGTGCTTGGACAACGGCTTATTTAGCGGGAACAGCAATAACATAACGAGTTCGATTTTTTGGGTTGTTAAGTGAGTATTTAGTATCATTTTCACTTACTTACATCATAAATAAATCAGGATTAGACCTAAAAATAGGACAAAATATTGTCCTAGAACTATATAAATTTGTTAAAAATAACAACTTTTTACTAAAATTGACTAAAAAAATCTAAGATGCTGGTATTATAGTATAATTACGGATGCAAACCTAGTATATTTATTAAATAATATACTGGCTACTAAAATCTATACTGGTTTTAACTAGTCAGGACTTGCCTATTTATTTGGGCGTTGCTGAATAAGGGGATGATTGAGGCTGACGCGGGGACACGGGGACACGGAGACGCGGTGATTATATATTGATGCATATTCTCAAATCATCCCGCAATTATGCAACACCTTTATTTTTCAGAGGGAACAGGAAGCAACTCTTAACAGGAAAAACTCATGTTTAAAAACATGAGATTGAAATAATGACACTGTTTTTTTCGTGTCACTCTCCTTGTAAAAACATCCTTTTTTTGACTGAGCTGTAAACTCTTAAACTTTAGTTTCTTATCTGTTCCCTGTTCCCTGTTCCCTGTTCCCTGTTCCCTGTTCCCTGTTCCCTTCTTTTGTAAGTTACTTTACGCAATTTGTATTCACCCCAGTTGTGATCCATTGAGTTTGGACATAGAAAAAGTGATGAGTAATTGGCGTAATTTTTGTCAAGAGCCATCTTTTTCCTAAGTAGCAACTTACGTGATTACTCTTAAATCAGAACCTTGCAAACCTGATCAAAAACTAAGTTCAAAGCTCACAGTTCTAAGTAAGAAGACTTAGTCTAAACTCCAGTTATTCATGCAATCAGTGTATCTTTAAGCAAACCATCTCAATTTTGATTCAAGCTAAAAATATGCTAAAAAAGCAAAGAGTCATCAATCAATTAAGCCAGTTTCCTACCGATATACGCGCATCGACCTTTACTAGAGTCCGTAAAGGAGACTGGTGGCGAAGATTAATAACTTTAGTAACAGTTGATACATCATTATTATTACTTGCATGGTTATTAATTAAACTACGTACAAATTTTTATACAGACAGAAATTACTTATTTCCGTCATTATTGATATCTATTTCGATTCAAATCGGAGCTTTAGCCATCCAAGGAAATTATGCTCCAGGTAACAAGCGTCATGACTATTGGAATCTGATTAGAACCTTAACCTTTGCTCATAGTTTAATACTAGTAGCAGGTTTTTTAGATAAATCCATTGAAGGCTTTATGCCCTCAAACTTAATATTTTTTTGGTTGACTAGTACAGCTTTTATTTGTTTTGGCAGATTATCAGTTAACAAGACCCTTGAATATCTTCGTAAACGGAGAATATTAGCCTGTAACTCAGTTTTTATTATTTGTTCTGAAGAAGAAAAAGAACAAGCCTTGAGTTGTATTCAAACAGAGCAACGCTATAGCATAGCCGGCACTGAAAATTCTATTTCATTAGATAAAGATCATCGCCTAGAAACATTAGAAAAATTGAATAAACTAGGAGTAACAGAAGTTTTCATCTCTCTGAGTGCCATTCAAAATAGAATTTATTTATGTTGGTTATTTCAAACAGCTGGTATCACCGTACATCTCTTACCAATGGAATTAAAACCTATTTATAGAGACTTAGTATTTCATAATGTCGGTGGCATAGCTTGTTTAAGTTTCATTTCTCCCGCAATTACAGGTAAAGACTTTTGGTTAAAAAGAATTTTCGATTTTTGTTTTGCTTGCTTATTTCTTATCTTTACCTTTCCCATTTATCTAGCCATTGCCATAGCCATTAAACTAGATTCTCCAGGTTCAGCATTTTATCGACAAACTCGTATAGGATTACATGGAAAAGAATTTAAAGTCTGGAAATTCCGCACCATGAGAAACGATGCCGAAAAAATGCAAAAAGAATTAGAAGCTTTAAATCAAACCAAAGATGGAATACTCTTCAAAATTAAAGATGATCCAAGAGTTACTCGTATAGGTAGATTCCTCCGTCGTTATAGCTTAGATGAATTACCACAACTATTTAATGTTGTACTTGGAGAAATGAGTCTAGTTGGTCCTCGTCCCTTACCAACTAGAGATGTCAATAAATTTTCTGCACGGCACTTAATTCGCCAAGAAATATTACCTGGTGTCACCGGGTTGTGGCAAGTGTCAGGACGTTCCGATATTTTAGATTTTGAACAAGTCCTCAACCTTGATCTTACCTATATTGAAAACTGGTCACTGTGGTTAGATTTTCAAATTTTGTTAAAAACAGTGAGTGTAGTATTGAACAAAGAAGGAGCATATTAAAACTGCTTATTTAAAACTATGAACTCTAACAATTACACAGAAGAAATAGACTTTGAGCAGTATTGGCAGATTCTAAAACGACGCTTCCCCGCAGCCGCAAGCTTATTCAGCATAATCGTGATCTTTTTCACATTGATTGGTAACTTTCAAAAGCCAAGTTATGAAGTACAAGGTGAGCTACTTTTCAAAGTAGATCGTACCTCTTCACTTATAGGATTTGGCAAAGAAACACAAGAAGTCCAGGTAGATAAAAAAGACCCTATCAGCACAGAAATAGAAGTAATTACTTCTAGCCCACTTTTGCAGAAGACTATTAATACACTAAAAATTAAAGATAAAACTGGAGTTACTATCAAACCTGGAGTACTGAAAAAACAACTAAAACTGAAGAATATTCCTGGCACAGATGTACTGCAAATCTCTTACAAAAGTAGCAATCCAAAGGAAGCAGCCGCAATAGTTAACAACCTAATGAGTATTTATATCAAGGAAAATATTCTCACAAATAGGTCAGAAGCAACTTTAGCTAGAGAGTTTATTGCTAAACAACTTCCTACTAGTGAAAGTACTGTTCAGAAAGCAGAAGTAGCTCTGCGCCAGTTCAAAGAAAATAACCAGATTATCTCACTAGAAGAAGAAGGAAAAAAAGCAGTAGAGGTGATTGCAAGTTTAGATCAAAGAATCAGTATGATTCAATCTGACTTAGCAAGTGCAAATGCCAGATCAGTTGAACTTAGAAACAAATTAGACTTAGAGCCTCAGCAAGCCATGAATTTAATTGCACTTACCGAATCTCCTGGAGTACAGCAAGTGCTGAAAGAACTACAAAAATTAGAAGAACAGTTAGCTGTAGAGCAAAGCCGATATTTAGATTCAACCCCAGTAATTGTTAGCTTAAAAGCCAAAAAACTAGCAATAAAAACTGTATTAAAAGAGCGGATTAGCCAGGTTATTGGTAATAACAATAATATTGATATCAATAATTTGCAGATAGGAGAACTAAAACAAAAAATTACTTATGATTTTCTCAATATAGAAACACAAAAATTAGGTATGATGAAACAATTAGAAGCTTTATATAGCTCAAAAGCTAGTTATAAAAAACAATTAGATACTTTGCCAAAATTAGAGCAAGATCAGCGAGAACTAGAACGAAAATTGAAAGCTGCTCAGTCTACATATGCAGTTCTTTTAGAGAATTTACAGGAAACACGAGTCACAGAAAATAAAAATACCAGTAAAGCTAGAATTATAGAACCAGCAATAGTTCCTGAAAAACCTTCTAATAGTAAAAAAATTATCAGTATTGCATTAGGAATTATATTAGGATTTATCTTAGGTATAGCTATGATAATAATTCTAGAAATCCAAGATCAATCTATTAAAACTACCAGGGAAATTCAAAAAATATTTAAATATACATTGCTGGCAAGTATTCCTGCTTGGACAAAAAAGAAAAATCTTATTTTGGGTAAAAATGTGGAATGGCCGATTTCACATTTACCAGTTTTAGATAAACAGGGTCAGCAAATAGCAGAGATATATCGCATCCTCCAGGCTAATCTCAAATTTCTGAGTTCAGAACCACCCCTAAAAGCGATTGTAGTCACCAGCACGGTTCCCAAAGAAGGTAAATCTACAGTTTCGGCAAATTTAGCAGCAGCGATCGCACAATTAGGTCGTAAAGTTTTATTAGTAGATGCTAATATGCGTCATCCATTGCAACATCAGATATGGAATATCACTAATACAGTCGGATTGAGTGATGTGATTGTCGATCAAATAGAATTTGAGGCAGCTGTACAACGAGGAATAGATAATTTAGATGTATTGACTAGCGGGGATATTCCTTTTAATCCTTTATCTCTAGTTGATTCCAAACGGATGGTTTCCTTGATTGAAGATTTTTATCAAAATTATGATTTTGTAATTATAGATGCCCCTCCATTAGTAATAGGTGTTGAAGCTTTGACTTTAGGAAAAATGACAGATGGGCTTTTGTTAGTAGCAAGACCAGGAATAATAGATATTAATAGTGCTACTACTGTTGAAAAATATTTAGATCAATCAAAATCAAATATTTTAGGTCTTGTTATAAATGGTCTTAATTGGGAAACTAAATCAGATAAATATTCCTACTATTTGAATCCTTTTTCAGTCGATTTAAAGTCCAACGATATTAGTGAACACATAATAAATAATCAAGTAAATAGCAAGAATGCCCAAAAGTTGAGTTATATAAATGAGATTTTTAGTTATTTTAGAAAATAACTATTTATGAATAGGAACCAAAAATTATTTCTACAAAGCCTTGGTAAAAATAAAACCATCAAATTCAAAATTTACAAGCCCTAAGTTTATTTACAATGTTAAAAACAATATCTACAATTAGCTCAAAATTAAGTCCTAATTTATATAAATTTGCTGGTAACACCGCTTGGTTATTAGCAGATAAAATGTTGAGAATGGGTGTGGGATTATTTGTAGGACTTTGGGTGGCTCGTTATTTAGGCCCAGAAAAGTTTGGTATCTATAACTATGCGATAGCTTTCGTTTCCATGTTGACTCCACTCTCAACCTTGGGACTAGATCAAATTGCAATTCGCAATATTATCCGCGACCCCCAGGATAAAAATCAAGTTCTTGGTACTGCATTTATTCTCAAATTTATTGGCGGTCTCGTTACTTTAACACTGACAATTTATGGAATTGGTCTACTCCGTCCTGGAGATATTTCTATTCGTTTATTAGTAGGAGTTATAGCTATCGGCACGCTTTTTCAAGCATTTGATACAATTGATTTTTTCTTTCAATCTCAGCAACAATCAAAATATACAGTTTTTGCTAGAGGGATAGCATTTGCTTTAAGTAGTATTGGTAAAATATTCCTAATTCAAACCCAAGCACCTCTGATTATGTTTGCTGGAATTTGGTCAATTGAACTTGGGTTTGGAGCCGTTGGACTAGTGTTTGCATATCGCTTACAGGGTCATATTATCAAAAAATGGCGATATAACTTTAATTATGCCAAAAAATTACTTAAAGATAGTTGGACGCTGATTTTTTCTAGTATTGTCATTATGATCTATATGCGAATAGATCAGATTATGTTAGGTCAGATGATTGGTGACCAAGCCGTGGGAATTTATTCCGCAGCTGTAAAAATATCAGAACTATGGTATTTCATCCCTATTTCTATTGCTAACTCAGCATTTCCGGCTATTTTAGAAGCAAAAAATAATAGTGAAAATCTTTATTATCAGCGTCTAGAAAAACTACTGGGATTAATGTCATTATTATCCTATACAGTGGCTATACCAGTCTGTTTTGTATCTAAAGACATAGTCAATTTGTTATACGGTAAAGGTTATGAAGAAGCAGGATTAATATTAACAACTCATATATGGACTGGTGTATTTGTTTCATCAGGTTTAGTCAGAAGCTTGTGGACAACCACAGAAGGCTTTATGAAATTTGCTTTAGCCTCAACTACAATCGGCGCGATAATTAATGTTGTTTTAAATTATTTTTTCATTAAAACTTATCATGGTTTAGGAGCAGCGATAGCTACAGTAATTGCTCAATTTTTCGCATCTTATGCCAGTAATTTTTTATTTTCACCAACCAGAAAAATTTTCATCTATCAAACTAAATCACTACTGTTGTTACCTTTGTTAAAAGTCATGAAAACAAAATTGAATTTATAATTATTAAAAATATATTTCTATTCTCAAATAGAGATATCTAATTATACTATTTGATAGTCATCATATTAATTAGCTAGAGAAAAAATATGTCAGATTTTAAATTTCAAACCCCCGTAATTTTGATTATCTTTAATCGCCCAGATACTACAAAAAAAGTATTTGCAGCAATTCGTCAAGCCCAGCCACCAAAACTATTAGTGATTTCTGACGGGTTCCGTCCAGACAGACCAGGGGAATTTGAGAAATGCACTGATACGCGGGCAATTATCGATCAAGTAGACTGGAAATGTGAAGTTTTAAAAAATTACTCTAATCACAATTTAGGATGTAGAAATCGAATTTCCACTGGTTTAAATTGGGCATTTGAACAAGTGGAAGAAGCAATTATTTTAGAAGATGATTGTTTGCCACACCCAACATTTTTTCGCTTTTGTCAGGAAATGCTAGAGTTCTATAGACACGATACTAGAATTGCTTCTATCTGTGGAGATAATACTCCAGTAGGTTATAGACGTACTCAGGATAGTTATTATTTTTCTCTATATAATCGCTGTTGGGGATGGGCAACTTGGAAAAGAGTGTGGCTAAATTACGATGTAGATATGAAAAAATGGCCTCTAGTTAGAGACAATAATTGGCTTTACGATATATTGCAGGATGATTATGCAGTTAATGTTTGGACTAACATTTTTAACTCTACTTATGATAAATTAAACACTAGTTGGGCTTATCAATTTACATTTTCACTGTGGATGCAAAGCCTGATGAATATTATACCTAATGTCAATATTGTCTCTAATATTGGTTTTAATGAAAGTGGGACTAACACATTAAATAGGGAAGATCCTAGAGCTAATGTTCCTACTCAAGCTATAAATTTTCCGATTCAACATCCACCATTTATAATTCGTGACACTCTCGCAGATGCTTTCACACAAAAATATGTTTACAATCCTTATAGTTTGCCAAAACGGATTAAAAATAAACTGAAAAAGATATTTAAAGCATAAATCTTAATAACTAGATCACTATCACTGTATGAACATTCAACCTTTAATTTTAAGCTTTTCTGATATTGAAGGTGGTGCAGCCCGCGCTACCTTCCGATTACATCAAGGCTTACAGACCATCGGCATAAAATCTCAAATGTTAGTGCAAAAAAAATTGAGTAGCGATCCAGCAGTAGCAGCACCCAACACCAATTTTATTCGTAGTTTAGCTGGAACAAGAATTAGCCTTGATGCGATGCCTTTAAAAAGCTATCCTCACCGTAAACAAACAACATTCTCTCCTCAATGGCTACCAGATACAGTAACTCGTAAAGTTGCGGAAATTGCTCCTAATATTATTAATTTACATTGGATTAATGCTGGATATATATGCATAGAAACAATTGGCAAACTAAAGCAACCTTTAGTCTGGACTCTGCATGATATGTGGGCATTTACAGGTGGCTGTCATTACAGTCAAGAATGCGATCGCTACACAGAATCCTGTGGTACTTGTCCACAACTAGACAGTAGCAAAAATTCCGACCTATCTAGCTGGATATGGCAGCGCAAAACTAAAGCCTGGAAAAATCTTGATCTAACTATAGTCGCACCCAGTTCATGGATGAGCAAATGTGCAAATTCTAGTTCCCTATTTAGAAATCTACCAATTGAAGTTATTCCCAACGGAATTGATACTAAAATCTACAAACCAATTAATCAAAATTTGGCTAGAGAAGTTTTACAATTACCCTTAAATAAACAACTAATTCTTTTTGGTTCTCTCAATGTCACAAGTGATAAAAGAAAAGGGTTCCATTTATTGCAAGAAGCCCTACAAAGTTTAAGCTTAAGAAAATCGCCAGATAATTTAGAGTTAGTGATTATTGGTGCTTCTCAAGCCGAAAAATCTCTCGATCTCTGCTTCAAAACTCATTATTTAGGTACATTACATGATGATATTTCTCTAGCTATGGTCTATTCGGCAGCGGATGTCTTTGTTTTACCTTCTACTGAAGATAACTTGCCTAATACCATTATGGAATCGATGGCTTGTGGCACACCTTGCGTTGCTTTTAACATCGGCGGTATACCTGACATGATTGGACATCAACAAAATGGTTATTTAGTTCCGGCTTATGATACACAAGACTTAGCTCAAGGGATTGTCTGGCTATTAGAAGATGAAGAACGTCGTCACAAGTTATCCTATCAAGGTCTTGAAAAAGTAGAAAGAGAATATGCTCTAGAAATTCAAGCTGGTCGCTACGCATCGCTTTTTTGTAATATTTTGTCCTCCAGCAAGCAGCGTCGCATTTAAGCCTTGAGTAGTTAATAAATTAGGAGTCTTAATCAGTTGACTAATAAGTTTCTACAGCAGTTATTCAGATATTTTGAAACAGTTAGCGTTGTTTTATTGCTTTTGTTTGCTGAGACTTTAAACATACCGAGTGTTGTAGACAAAAGTATAAATGCTGTTAGTTATTTAATTGTCACGATTTTGGTGATTAGCCAATTTAAACGTATTGTTTATGTTTTGACTAGAGATATATCCTTGCTGCTTCTAGTTATGATTGCTGTCTTATCAAATTTATGGTCTGAAGCAATCGATGTCACCTCAATCCAAAGTAGATCCTTATTGCGTACCACATTTTTTGCTGCTTATTTAGCTAGTCGTTACTCACCTAGAGAACTCATCAGTTTGTTGTCGTCCACCATAAGTATATCAATAATTACGAGTTTTGCTGCCAGCATAGCCATACCTTCTTTTGGTACTGGAGTTGTTAACGGTAAGCTAACTTGGAAAGGAATTTATGCCTTCAAGCAATATCTAGCTAGGTTCATGGCTATAGGATCACTGGTTTTTCTGATGAAGATTTTAGACAAAAAATATAATACATGGCTGGCATTCCTAGGACTTGTTTCTAGCTTAATACTTATTTTACAAAGTCAGAGTAAAACAGCTTTAATATTATTTATTTTTTCTCTATTAGTATTACCTATTTTCACAATATTGAAACAATCTGCTGGCATACGGCTAATTTCTCTACTTATTTTTGCTACAATTTTTAGCAGTATTGTAACTATAATTTCCTTGAACCTTGAGTTTATACTGGTAGACTTGCTAGGTAAAGATATGGAATTAAATGGGCGAATTCCCGTATGGACATTAGTTATAGAAAAAGCCTTAGAACGACGATGGTTTGGATATGGTTATGCTGCATTTTGGTATTCCGATGAGGCTTATTATATAGTGAAAAATTCATGGGCTTCTCTGTCAGTTGGTAACGAAGTAAGTCGCTTTCACTCTCACAATGGTTTTGTAGACCTATTCACGCAATTAGGATTTGTAGGATTAGGGCTGTTTATCATTAATCTTATTAATCTATTTAATAGACTAATTAAAATCATCATAATTACTAAGACATTAGAAAGTTTTTGGATGCTACAGGTGCTATTAATTAAAATCATTCTGAATACAGTAGAGCTTATTACCATTCTCTCACCAAGCAATATATTTTGGATTCTTTATGTCTACATAGCATTATCATCTGCTGTTTGGTATAGACGGCTATGCAACAATCAGCCAGCTATGTAGATATCTAAAATAAATAAGCAAATAAATAAGCAAATGTAAAAGAGGATATCAAGTAAATGAACAATGCAAATATTGCCGTAATCATGACTTGCTACAACAGACGAGAAATAACCCTGGTTTGTCTGCACGCACTCTATCAGCAAAATATTCCCCTAGACGTTTATTTAGTTGATGATGGTAGTTCTGATGGCACATCAAATAGTGTTCAATCTGCATATCCCGAAGTCAATATACTACTAGGAAATGGCAGCCTTTTTTGGGGAGGAGGAATGCGCTTGGCATTTGCAGAAGCACTCAAACACAACTACCAATTTTACATCTGGTTAAACGATGATACAGTTCTTGCTCCCGATGCCATTAACAAATTACTGCAAATTTATCAAAACCTAGCACAACAAGGTTATCAAGATACAATCATTGTCGGTTCTACACAAGACCCCATCACAGGTAAAGCAACCTATGGTGGTGCAGTCCGATCCCAACGTTGGTACTCCAACAAATTTGAGTTTGTGCCACCCAGCGAAGAACCCCAGCAGTGTGACACCATGTATGGGAATTGCGTACTTATTTCTCATTTAGTCACTGAAAAAATCGGCAATTTAGATCCTGCTTTCGTTCATACTTTCGGTGATCTTGACTACGGACTCAGAGCGAAAAAATCTGGCTGCACAGTCTGGACAGCCCCAGGATACATCGGTACTTGTTCCAAAAATTCAGTTCGTGATAGTTGGGCAGATAGCAAACTTCCCATCCATAAACGTCTGCAAAAAGTAACTCAAATCAAAGCCTTTCCAGTTGGTCCCTGGACTATATTCACCCGCAGACATTCAGGAGTATTCTGGTATTTTTACTGGTTTTTACCCTACATTAGAGCCATTATTGGCTACAAAAACTTACAAGCTTCTGCTACCTTTAGCGATGACTAATATGACATTAATAGAAATGATTATTTCAACATTTACGCGGAGAAAAATTAATGGATAAAACTTTCTATAATTTTTTAGGTATTCACGCCCAAGCATTGACTATTAATGAACTTAATTTGCTTATTGGGGCAGCTGTAAAACAAAATCAAAAATGGATAATTGCTAACCACAATTTACACAGTCTGTATCTATATCATCACCAAAAAAAAATGCAGACTTTTTATGCCAAAGCAGATTACACACATATAGATGGTATGGCCTTGGTATTACTAGGACAGCGTTTAGGACTACCTTTGCAACGAGAACATAGAGTTACCTATGCAGACTGGGTATGGACGCTAATGACAGAAGCTCATCAACAAAAGTGGCGGATTTTTTACTTAGGCTCAAAACCAGGAGTAGCAGAAACTGGTGCTAATATCCTACGTGATAAATTTCCAGGTTTAGAGATTAAAACCAATCATGGTTACATTGACTCTAATTCTGAGAGTCCAGAAAACCAGGAAATTTTGTCACAAATTACAGCTTACCAACCGCACATATTAATGGTAGGTATGGGTATGCCTCGACAAGAAAACTGGATTCTCGATAATCTAGAACAGATTTGTGCGAACGTCATCCTTCCCAGTGGTGCTTGTATAGATTATGTGGCCGGTGCAATACCTACTCCTCCTCGCTGGATGGGGCGTTTGGGTTTTGAATGGCTATACCGTTTGTTGAGTGAACCAAAAAGACTTTGGAAACGCTATCTAGTTGAACCTTGGTTTATTCTCAAACTCTTCTTACAAGAATTTTTGACTAAGCAGTTAAAAATTAATTAAGAATAACTAACCACAGAGACGCAGAGTTCACAGAGAAATAAGAATTTCAGGGAAATTGATCACAATAATCTTTCACATTAAACTACTTGAATATGCGATTACTAATAGTTTCTACTCTCGATTCTGACCAACCATTCGGTGCATTTACTCGACCTTTTTATCTTGGACAATATCTAGCTAAACAGTTTGATTTATGTCAATTGGGTTTAAATTGTGCCAGTGTTGATTATGCTAAATCTACATCTGTTGGTTCAAGAAGTTTATCAGCTTATGTCCACAAAATTCAAGAATACATTACAGAATTTAGTCCTGATATTATCTATGCCCAAGAAACTTTACCAGGAATAGCAGCTTTAATTGCTGTCACCCTCAGTAGATATAAAAAATGCCAACTGGTGTTTGATTTTCATACTCTTTCTGCTTTTGAATATTGGACTCGGTTGGCAACTACTACTAATAAATTGCAGGAATTTAAACAATTTATTAAAACTTATCTTGCCCAAGGAGTATTATTATTTGCTAATTGTTCTATCATTGCTGCCAGTGCTGCCACTGTGAAAATGATTCCTCAATGGTATCCCACTCGATTAAATCATAATATTTATAGTGTGGGTAATGGAGTTTCTGAAGATTTATTGCAAGCTCCTTTTATTTCTACACCTGATCCTTATGAACATTTACGTCCGGCTAAAATTGCTGTAGTGATTGCTCCTAAAACATATCAATTTCCTACTAATGATATGTCAGTTGATATGACTATACAAATTGCTAAATATTTACAATATCAAGTTGAAGATATTCACTTTGTTGTCATTGGCAGAAATGCAGAGGACTTAATTTCATCTTTACCTAAAAATATTACATTTATTGGCTTTTTGCCAAGTCGTAGTGATTTTATTGCTCATTTAGTCCATACTGATATTTGCTTATTGCCATTTCCTGAAACTGCTGTTGCTGGTGGGGCGCGGAATAAAGCACTAGATTATTTAGCTGTAAAAAAATTAGTTATTTCTACATGGGAAGGACTTAGGGGTTTAGAGGAATTTCGCCACCAGGAACATCTTTTAGTTACGGGTTACGCTGTTGAAGAATTTGCTAACACTGTCAAAGAAGCTGTCACTAATTTACAAAATTATCAGCCTTTAGTAGAGAATGCTTATTCCTTAATTCAAAGTAAATATTCTTGGCAATCGATGGCGGATCGTGTAGCCGAGGTATTTAATAATCACATCAAATAATTAACTTGAATATTAACAGGATTTACGCAACTGGCACATTGGTAGGGTGCGTCAGATATCAACAATCTGTTTATTTGCAGGATTTATGCAGTAGTAAAGCACCCTACAACAGATTTTTAGTGTGACACTTGCGTAAGTCCTAATTAAATAAATAATATGGACAATGAATAGAAAATATATGTTTAAGCGCCGACACATTTTAAAATTAGGACTAGGGAGTTTATTCGGTATAGGAACTTTAGCATTAGGTCGAGCCAAATGTTTGAGCAAAAAAATCGAAGCACTCGACAATCCAAATAGAAAATTCACAGTAATTGGTACAACTTCATTAAAAGAACGCGCAGCAGCTAAAGGATTATTTTATGGAGCAGCAGTTAGAATTAATTCTCTGTCATCTGACAAACAGTTTATAGCTAATTTTGTGGAAGAATGTGCCATATTAGTACCGGAATGGGATCTAAAATGGACTAGTTTACGCCCTAATGCCTCTAGTTTTAAATTTACTTATGCTGATAGTTTAGCTAAGTTTGCACAAGCTCACGGTATGTTGTTACGAGGACATACTTTAGTTTGGGAGCAATCTTTACCAAAATGGTTTTGGCAAGATGTAAATAGTGGTAATGTTGTACAAATTTTGCAGCAACACATCCAAACAGTGGTTGGGCGTTATGCTGGACAAATACATTCGTGGGATGTCGTCAACGAGGCAATTCATATCAATGATGGCCGCACTGACGGTTTGCGTAATACACGCTGGCTGCAACTTATGGGTCCAGATTACATCAATATTGCTTTTCAGATGGCAGCAAAGGCTGATCCTCAAGCTTTGTTGGTATATAACGAGTATGGTTTAGATTACGATTCCAGGGATGATGACGCTAAGAGACTTGCTGTTTTGAGACTACTGGAAGGTTTAAAGTCGAAAGGTACGCCGATACACGCTTTAGGTATACAAGCTCACTTAAAAGGAGATTCTACCTTTTTTAACCCCCAAAAATTCAGGTCTTTCTTGCGCGAAGTAGCTGCACTAGGTTTGAAAATAATAATTACGGAATTGGATGTTTTAGATAAAAACTTACCTGAAGATATCAAAAAACGCGATCGCATTGTAGCTGCTGCTTATGAGGAATATCTGACGGCTGCATTGCAAGAACCAGCGGTAATTGGTGTTTTGACTTGGGGACTCAGCGATCGCTATACTTGGTTGGCAGAAGACAACTCCTCTGGTAAACTTCTCCCATTACCATTTTCATTAAGACCTCTGCCTTTAGATGCCGACTACAACCGGAAATTAGCCTGGAATGCGATCGCCCGCGCTTTTGATAGCGCCCCCAGACGTCAATCAGAGGTTGGAGAATTTATCTTAAAGTGAAGGTGCATGGTAGGAAAGCCGAAATTCTGATACTTTGGACTCAGCATTTTTGATAAATTCTGAAGATTAAACCATGCTATTCAGCGACATTGTTAGTAAATTAAACGACACTATTAAAGCTCACAATCTTACTGCTAACCCTGAAATTACAGCAGTTGCAGCCATAGATGAAGCTATAAGCGGTAATCTTAGCTATATAGAAGGTGCGAAATTCGCCTCTTTAGTCAATTCTACGGACGCTAGTGCTTTAATTTTACCTGTAGATCAACAATTGCAGACGCAAGCAACAGAAAGGGGTATTGCATGGATAGCAACCCCAGAACCACGTTTGTTATTTGCTCAAGCGATCGCTCTTTTTTATCAACCATATCGCCCAAGTCCAGATATTCACCCTAGTGCAGTCATTCACCCCACAGCTAAAGTCGGTAATGATGTCTATATTGGCGCTCATGTTGTGATTGAATCAGGGGTAGAAATTGGTAATGGTGCAATCATCCATCCCAATGTCGTAGTTTATCCAGATGCAAAAATAGGCGATCGCACCACCTTACACGCGAATTGTACCATTCATGAACGTACCATCATCGGTGCAGATTGCGTCATTCATAGCGGTGCTGTCATCGGTGCAGAGGGTTTTGGCTTTGTTCCCACTCGCACAGGTTGGTTAAAAATGGAACAATCAGGCTATACAGTTTTAGAAGATGGTGTAGAAGTCGGTTGTAACTCTGCAATTGATCGTCCCGCAGTTGGAGAAACCAGAGTCGGACGTAATACCAAAATTGACAACTTAGTGCAGATAGGACATGGATGTGAAATTGGTGCTGGTTGTGCGATCGCAGGTCAAGTAGGTATGGCTGGAGGAGCGAAGATTGGAAATCGGGTAATTTTAGCCGGACAAGTAGGGATTACCAATAAAGTCAGAATGGGAGATGGTGCGATCGCATCTGCTCAAGCCGGCATTCACAATAATATCGCACCGGGAGAGATTGTTTCTGGCTCTCCAGCAATGCCACATAAACTATATCTTAAAGTATCTGCTGTTTATAGTCGCTTGCCAGATTTATATCAATCTTTGAAACAATTGCAACGTCAATTAGGGAAAAAGTAAACTCAACAGTTATAAACTTTTTCAGCAAGCCCTCAATAAAGTTGCTAGTTGTGGAGATAGGTGATTGAAGGGTTTAGGGGTTAGGGATTTTTGAATCATGTCTCCAGCCTCCTAACTAGCAACTTTAGTAGTCATGAGTAGCACCACTGCATAGCAATGTTTAGCTTACGGTTATCTGTAACATTTGTAAGGATTGGGTTGGTTATATAATCTTCTGTGGTATATTGAAAAGCAAATAAGTTAGACTACTTAAAAGCATTTACCATCGACAATGAATATGATTCCGAATATTACTCCTGAGTTTTTAATAAAGCTATTCGAGAATTATCAATTTATCACACTAGGTCTCGGCTCTTTTCTTCTTGTTCTTGGTGCTACAGAAAAACTAGTACTAAGAAACAATAGCTGGATTATATCTTCTCAATTTAAGCTAATCTTGGTAGTGGTTGGGATAGTCCTAATGGTTATTTCTGTTTTAGCTATGTTCAAAGACAAACTCTTTGCACCTCAAAATAAAATTCAAAAAGAACTTGAAAACACAACAGCAGAGTTAGAGAAGATTAGAAATAAAATTAAATATTTAGTAGAATCAAGTAATAATAGTAATGGTTACGTTTCTTCTTCTGAACTTACTAATATTCTGGAGGGAATGGAAAATGATATACATGAATTTCAGCTACGGTTTCATAATTCCCAAAAAGCTGCAAAGTGGTTAAAAACTAAGCAGGAATCTCTTCTTCAGGCAGTAAAATTTTCTGATTTAAATTCTGATATTAACAATATAAGTTTGGATGATTTTCGTGCTGAGATAAAAAAATATATCGGACTTTTAATAGAAAGTCTTGAAACATCTAAAAATATTACACCCAGAAGGAGAAAAATAACTTATCATATTAACAAACCTTTACCATACATAGAAGTAATGGAATTTCTCCAAATTCAAATTAAGCAAGAGGTTGATAAACATCCAGACTTAACGAAAGAAGAATTTAGAGAGTTAAATAACTGTATAGACGCGCTTATTAGAGATATTCAACGTGAATAAAAATTCCTCTAGATGATTTCTGAAAGTTCTTTGGAAACATCTCTTCAGATTATGAACTAAAGGAATTTACAAATGCTAGGATATTCAAATATTTTGCTAATTATTTCTCAAACTTTTTCCAACTAGGTGCAATTGAACCTTCATATTCATCTTTCAATTCTTCATTCAGATTATCCAGTGTATCACATAGCAGGTTATACCCAGTCTGTAAACCCGGCGATTTAGTAGCCAATCCTTTAAGCACTTTTGCACGTTCTGCAAGATTGTGGATAAATTTTCGTAAATTTGATTCTTGTGATTCTTGCGATTTTTCTGGCATTTTTATTTCCCTCATATCAACGTACTACTCACATATTCACGCTTTGAAAAGTGCATCGGGAAAGTCAGCATTATAATCATCTGAAAATAAATGTGTATAGAATTGACTTAGAAGAGACTTCATAGGACTAATCACCCTTTAAATTTGTTTCATAGCAAGATTGCTGAGTCTTGTAGGGTGCGTTAGAGAAAGATACAGCACCTTATTTTTGTTGCAACAAGTGCGTTCACGAATTGGCGGCTTCCGTAACGCTTTCATGATGCTGAAACTGATGAATAAACTACCTTCTGTTTTACAATCGGGATGGAAGCTTACGGAATTTGAAGAGAGAGGATATTCGCTGTATGTCCAAGCCCAAACTTAGCGACGACGAAATTACCCAACGTGGCAAAGAACTCTATGAAAATAGCATTCGTTCTCTGGTAGAAACGCCAGAAAATATTGGCAAAATTATCTCAATCAATGTTGAGACTGGCGAATATGAAATAGGTGATGATTTACTGACAACAAGTCTGCGGCTACGAACCAAACAAGCAGACGCAGCACTTTGGACAGAAAGAATCGGGTTTAATGCCGTCTATGCGGTTGGCGGTACATTGGTTAGAACGGTAGAGTGATAAATGGAACTGTATTGTAGGTTGGGTTAAGGAACGCAACCCAACATCATATTTCTAAACATTAACATTATTGCTGTTATTGATATTTATAGCGTTTCCTAGTTTAGTGAAGTACAAAATCATCTGCGTTTATCTGCGTCCATCTGCGTTTAATTATTACAGCTTGTACCTCACTTGAATGGTAATTGCTATATTTGTTAGGTTCCATTTTATTTAATCCAACCTACAGTGCTGTAAATAAAACTGTCTGAATCAGGATTTCCAGGATTTAAGGATGAATAGGATGAAGTCAGGGATTTGATCACCAATTACCTTTTTCCCTGCCTCAACTAAATAACTAGCAACTTGGGTTATTAAAATCCCAATTTTTCTAAAACTGGTTTTGTGGAAACAATATGTCTTTCCAAACCCAATTCTTGCGGACTAACTCCTAAAGCTAAAGCAATTAATTGCGGTAAATGTAAAATCGGTAAACCTAATTTTTTCCCAATTACCTTTTCTACTTCTGGTTGACGAGAATCTAAATTCAGATGACACAAAGGACAAGGGGTAACAATACAATCAGCACCATTTTCTAAAGCTTCTTGAATGTGCATTCCTGCCATTTTAAAAGATTCATTCGTAGCATAACTAGATAAAGGCCAACCGCAACATTGAGTACGTCCACGATAATATACAGGTGTTGCACCTACAGCCCGAAACATATTTTCCATCGCTTCTGGTTGAAATGGGTCATCATAGGGCATAGATTTTTGAGCGCGGAGGAGATAACAGCCATAAAAAGCTGCACATTTTAACCCAGATAATTTGCGGGTGACACGGTTGGTAATTTCCTCTAAACCGTAATCTGTAACTAAGGCATAAAGTAGATGTTTAACTTCGGTACTGCCGCGATAAGGTGAACAGCCTTCTTTTTGTAACAATCCATTAACTTGATTTAAATAAGTGCGGTTAGTAGACTGACATTCTTTCAAACGTTCATCAACATGACCAATCACACCTTGGCAAGTGCTGCAATGAGTCAAAAGAGGGAGATTTAATTCTTCTGCTAAAGCGATATTTCTGGCATTAACTGTATCTTCCAACAATTGGGAATCTTCTTTAAACGTACCCGAACCGCAGCAGGAAGCTTTTTTTAATTCAATTAGTTCAATACCCAGTTTTTGGGTGAGTGCTTGCGTTGATAAATATAGTTCCCGACAAGCACCTTGAGCAACACAACCGGGATAGTAAGCGTATTTTAGCGTTTGAGATAGCATAGAATTATGTTTGAGTTTAAGCGATCGCTCTAAATAATTACAAAAATCATCACTGAAAGCCCTACGGCTGCAAGCCCCCTCATCATAAACTTTCTTTAGCCCCCAGTCACTTTCATCGCATTGTCAGCATCGCTAGTACACAACAGCAGCCGTCAGCAAACCATCAAAAATCCCTGAAAAGCTGGTTTAATCTGCTTTTTTAAGTTTTAATTTTTAGTTCTGTACAGTGGCACTATAGCAGTCCGATTTGATTTATCCAGGGGTTTAGCAGTGCTAAAGCCATACCGATAAAAGCTTTTCGTGTACGGAATTTGTCTGGCTACACCACGCAAGCTATCAAAAATCCAATACTAGTCCTATAGTTGTTTTTGTTCAGCCAATACGGGGACTACAAGTACCCGGCGTTGCTGAATAAGGGGATAATTGAGGCTGACACTCCAGACGCGGTGATTATATATTGATGCAGATTCTCAAATCATCCCGCAATTATGCAACGCCCAAGTACCCAAATCTGTTGAGGAACAGCACCGAGGATTTTCTTTGATGAAAAACCCTCAGGCGTATACGGAAGATCACGCTTTCCGATAAGATATATATGCTCAAAAAACATTTCTCGTAAAGAGCAGATCATCGCAACTGATTAAGGACTTTATATCTATGAGCCAAGCAGATATTTTTGATAAGGTAAAGAAAGTCGTCATCGAGCAACTAGACGTTGATAGTGAAAAAGTCGTACCTAACGCTAATTTTGTCAACGACTTAGGCGCAGATTCCCTGGATATCGTGGAATTAGTGATGGCTTTAGAAGAAGAATTTGATATCGAAATTCCCGACGAAGCTGCTGAGAAGATTTTAACGGTACAAGAGGTAGTGGATTATATTAACAGTAACGTTGCTGCCTCTGCCTGAAACAGTACTGAGTCTTGAGGAGCTAGTGCG